>CAIOYO010000351.1 GCA_903862595.1 uncultured Opitutaceae bacterium
CTGCGTCCGGCGGTGCGCGTGGAGCGCGTGCGGGTGACGGAGACGGCGACCAGCTGGGCGGAGTACTGGGAGTAGCGCCTTTTCGTTCCCCATGCTCTCGTTCCCCTACCCCTCCCCCGCCCTGCGCCGCGTGGGCGCGCTCCTCGCTGCACTGGCCGCGCTGGCCACGGCGTCCCTCGCGGCCGCCGCGCCGCAGCTCACCTTGGCGTCCGCGCCCTTCGACCGCGCGGGACAGGTGATCCGTTTCACGCCGCCGCCCGGCCTACCGCAGCCCACCGCCGCGACGGATGGCGACGGCCGACGCTGGCCGGTGCAGATCGACCCCGACGGTCAGGCCTGTCTCGTCGTCCCCTGGCAGGCGGCGGGCCGGACGCTGGTGCTGACCCTTGAGTCGGCGCCGGTCGCGGACCGCGGTGCGGCGATCGAATCGGGCACCGTCGGTGGCGGCCTCGCCTTCACGAATGAGGGCAAGCCGGTCCTCAGCTACCACCTCGACCCGTCGGCGCTGCCGAGGCCGGGCATCCCACCAGAGTATCATCGGGCCGGATACATTCATCCCATCTATTCCCCATCGGGGGCGCTGATCAGCGACGATTATCCGCCCGATCACATCCACCATCACGGCATCTGGTCACCGTGGACCAAGACCGAATTTCAGGGACGCACGCCGGACTTCTGGAACATGGGGAAGAAGACGGGCACGGTGGAGCGCGTGGCGCTGAACCGCACGTGGAGCGGATGGGTGCACGGGGGCTTCGAGGCACGGCATCGGATGGTGGACCTCTCGGCCCCGACTCCGGTCACGGCCCTGAACGAGACCTGGGACGTGGTGATCTACCGCGTCGCGGGTGCCGCGAAGCCGGTGCACCTCTTCGAGCTGACCATTCGGCAGACCTGCGCGACGAACGACCCGCTCATCCTGCCGGAGTACCATTACGGCGGCACGGCGTTCCGCGGCCGGGCGGAGTGGCTCGGCGCGACGGCCTCGCAGTTCCTCACGGCGGAAGGCGAGACGGATCGGGTGAAAGCCCAGGGCCAAAGGACCCGTTGGATCGCCCAGAGCGGTGCCGTCGGAGCGGGAGCCGTCGCCGGCCTCGCGATGCTGGGGCACCCCGACAACGTCCGCGCCCCTCAACCCGTCCGCATCCACCCGCGGGAGCCGTATTTCTGCTTCACGCCCTCGCAGCTCGGGCGCTGGACCATCGAGCCCGGTCAGACCTACGTCGCGCGCTACCGCTTCCTCGTATTTGACGGCGCGCCCGACCCGGCGCTGATCGAGGCCTACTGGCAGGGGTTCGCCCAGCCGGCGACCGCGCGGGTGGTCGCACCCTGACCGCGTCGACGGACGCCTTCCGCTCTTGGCAAGGGCCGGAAGCCCGCTAGGGTGACCGTCCGCCATGAGCGATCTCACCGAGCTCTACCAGCAGGTCATCCTCGACCACAACCGTCGTCCCCGGAACCGGGGTCGACTGCCGGTGGCCAACCGCGTGGCGCATGGTGACAATCCGACCTGCGGCGACCAGTGCAGCGTGTTCCTGCGCATGGACGGCGACCGCATCGCTGAGATCAACTTCGATGGCCAGGGCTGCGCGATCTCGCAGGCGAGCGCCTCCCTGATGACGACCCAACTGAAGGGCAAGACCGCGGCGGAAGCGCAGCAGCTCTACGACCAGTTCCACCGAATCGTGACGACCGGCGAGGCACCGGAGGAGATCAGCGACCTGGCGGCGTTTGCCGGCGTGCACGCCTTTCCCGCGCGCATCAAGTGCGCGACCCTTGGGTGGCACACGGCACTGGAGGCCATCCGCTCACCCGCCGTCGCTCCTGGAACGGCCGGCGTCGGCACCGTCTGACGCGAGCGCGCGAGAGATTCGCAGCGCTCCGCGCAAGCAACGCCGGACCCTGAGTCGGCGCCCGACTTGGGCGCCCACTCAAGAACGGCCCGATCTCCGCTGCGAGCGACCTCAGCCCTTGGTGGGCGGAGTCGCGCCGTGACCGGAGGCCACCTTGTCCGGAGCCGCCGAAACGCGGGCGATGCGTGACGGCAGCAGGACGTAAAGCGCGCCGTCTGGTCCGGTGATCACATGCCGGATGCGACCGAGATTCTTGAAAATGATTTCCTGATAAACGACCTTGCCGCCGACGACCTCCAGCCGGCGCAGCTCCTGGGCCGCGAGCGAAGCGATGAACAGATTGTTCTGCCAGCGGGGAAATTCGTTGCCGGAGTAGAAGTTCATCCCGCAGACACCGAGAGAAGGCACCCAGTAAACGACCGGCTGCTCCATGCCCTCCTTGGCGGTCAGCGTCGTCAGCGTGGAACCATCGTAGTTCATCCCGTAGCTGATCACCGGCCAGCCATAATTGCGCGCGCGCTCGACTAGATTCAGCTCGTCGCCACCGCGTGGACCATGCTCGAGATCGAAGAGCTGGCCGGTCTCCGGATGGAAAGCCAAGCCCTGCGGATTGCGGTGCCCGTAGCTCCAGATGGACTCGACTGCCTTGGGCTCGCCGACGAAAGGATTGTCGGCCGGGATGCGACCGTCGTCGTGCACGCGATGGACCTTGCCGTTCGGCCGGGTGATGTCCTGCGCTTCGGCCATGGCGCTGCGATCACCGATCGTGAAGAAGAGATAGCCCGCGCGATCGAAGGCGAGCCGGCCGCCGAAGTGCACGCCACCCGCCTTGCGGTAATGTTCGAGCTTCGCCGCGAAGATCGTCTGCTGGTCGACGAACTGCTGTCCCTTCAATCGTCCCCGAATCACGCGCGTGATACTGACCTTCTGGTCGTCCTTGTTGCGCGTGAGATCGCTGAAGGCCAGGTACACCCAGCCGTTTTCCGCATAGCGCGGGTGCAGCAGCACCTCAAAAAGGCCGGCCTGGCTATCGTTGTCGATCTCGGGCAGGCCCTCGATCGGCCCGACCACCTTGCGATCGGCGCCGAACCGCAGCAGGCGACCGCGCTTCTCGGTGACCAGCGCGCCACCATCGGGCAGAAACGCCATCGACCAAGGTTCGTTCACGCCATCGAGCCACGTGTTGACTTGGTAGGAATGCAGCGCGCTCGACGCGGTCACGGAGTCCTTGGGCGCGGCGAACGTCAGTTGCCCGCTATCGTTGCGGGCCCGCATCTCGCGCATGTAGATCACCATCGCGCGGATTTCCTTATCCGGAATCAACGCACCCCACGCGGGCATACCGCGATCGGGGAATCCATTGCGGATGCTCCGCGCGAGACTGTCGTCATCGCCCCCATTCAGCCAGATATCATCAAGCATCGACGGAGCGGATGCGCCCTGCATCTGGTCGCCGTGACAGCTGGCGCAGTTTTCCTTGTAGAGATCGGCGACCTTGCCGGTACGGACGCGGGCCGCCTGAGCGGACAGCATCGAGGGGATGAAAACGCCGACGAGCGCCAGAACGGCGAGGCGAGGCGAGAGAAAGGAGCGGCGGGGAGAACGCATTCGGAAAACTCGATCCAAACCGGTCCCCCCTTCGTGCGCAAGTCTCCGGCAGCTAGGGAACTCCGTTTCCCCCTTCACCTTTCGGCCGGGTTGAGTAGGGTCTTGGCACCATGTTTGCCGGCCGAGACGTCCGTTCTGATTTTCCCGTACTCCACCAGAAGGTGGGGGCCCACCCGCTCGTGTACCTGGACAACGCGGCGACCAGCCACAAACCGCAGGTGGTGATCGACGCGGTCTCGCGCTTCTATGAGCGCGACAACTCAAACGTCCACCGTGGTCTGCACGCGCTGTCGATGCGCGCCACCGACGGTTACGAGGCGGCGCGAGCCCGAGTCGCCCGCTTCATCAACGCCGCCAGCCCCGCCGAGATCGTCTTCACCCGCGGCACCACGGAGTCGGTCAACCTCGTCGCCCAAAGCTGGGCCGCCGCCAACCTGCGGCGCGGCGACGTGATCCTGCTGACCGAGATGGAGCACCACTCCAACATGGTCCCGTGGCAGGTCGCGGCGGAGCGCGCGGGCGCCGTCATCCGCTACGTCCCGGTGGTGGGCGACAACGCGGAGCACGGGCTGGACCTGGATGCGCTCGATCGCTTGCTCACGCCGGAGGTCAAACTCTTCGCGTTCACGCATATTTCAAATACGCTCGGCGTGATCAACCCGGCGGCGGAGCTCTGCCGGCGCGCACGCGCGGTCGGAGCGGTTACAGTGGTCGACGCCGCCCAGTCCATCGGCCACGAGCCGCTCGACGTGCAATCGCTGGGCTGCGACTTCCTGGCCTTCTCGGGCCACAAGATGGCCGGCCCCACCGGAATCGGCGTGCTGTACGGTCGTCGCGCCCTCCTCGATGCCATGCCGCCTTGGCAGACCGGCGGCGGCATGATCAGCGTCGTGGAATTCAGCGGCAGCCGCTGGAAGCCCGCGCCCGAACGCTTCGAGGCCGGCACCCCGAACGTCGCCGATGCGATTGGGCTGCATGCGGCGATGGACTACTTGGACGGCCTCGGACGGCCGGAGATCAGTTTGCATGACCACGCCCTCGCGGAGGCTGCCTACGCGGCGCTCGCCGAGTTGCCCGGCATCCGCCTGCTCGGTCCCGCAGGACGGCGCGCGGGCCTCGTCAGCTTCGCGCTTCAGGATGCGCATGCGCACGACGTGGTGACCTTCGCCGACCAGGACGGAGTCGCGCTGCGCGGCGGTCATCACTGCAACCAACCTCTCATGCGCAAGCTCGGCCTGCCGAGCTCGGTGCGCGCCAGCTTCTACGTCTACAACACCCCGCAGGAGATCGACGTGCTCGTTCGCAGCCTGCGGCGGATCATCACCTTCTTCCGCGCCTGAGCCCCGCCGAGGCGCGCCTCAGGGAGCGCGGCGGACGGGCGGACGGGCAGGCACGGGCGGTCGCGGAGGACTTGCGGGCGCGGCCGGATCCTTCGACGCGGCGGGCGGAGACACCTCTTTCCCCGCTCCGGGTTCTCGCGAAGGCCGCCCCACGAACTCCCAGAGCAGCACGGCGGCGGCGACGGAGACATTGAGTGACTCGACGCGCCCGCTGCCCGGGATCGTCACGAGACGGGAGCATGCGGCGGCGACCTCGGGCGCGAGCCCCTGCTCCTCATTGCCGAGAACGATCGCGACCGGCGCCGGGCGGGGGCGGGCGGCATCGGGACGGCCGCCGTGGGCGGCGGCGCCGACGACCTCGTAGCCGGCGGAGCGAAGCGCGTGCAGGAACTCGGGGATCCGCGGAACGCGCCAGAATGTGACGCCTTCCATGCCACCCTCGGCCACGCGGAAGGCTGCCTCGCTGGGCAGCGCGGCCTCCGGCGAGAACGGCAACACCACGTGTTCGATGCCGAAAAAGGAGGCGCTGCGTGCGATCGCGCCGAGATTGTGGGCGTTGCCGATGCGGTCGAGCACGAGCACCGGCTCACGCGCCTCGGCCCAGCGCTGCAGGTCGCTCGCCAGCGGTGCACGCATCATCGGGGCGGGCACGACCGCGACGATGCCACCGTGGTGCACGGTGCCGGAGATCGCCACGAGCTCATCGGGCGGGACGCAGCGGTACACCTTCCGGCCCGCCGCGAGGGTGCGGCACATCACGCCGATCCGTCGGGCCGTCGGCTCATCAAAGAACAGGCGGCGGATCGATCCAGGGTCGCGCGCGAAGCGCGCACGGACCGCGGCCAGGCCGCAGATGATGACTTCGTCATTCTTCATGGTGCGACCTCCCCGACGACGGTGAACTCCTCGCGATCATGGAACAAGTGCCGGATCCGCGCCCCCGGAGCTCGCTTTGCGAGCAAGCCCTCGGGGGAACGCAGTTCCTGCAGAAAGGCGACCGGATCGACGCGCCCGAACTTCAGGTTCACGACGAAACGACGACACCAGCGATTCACGAGCCAAGGACCGACCAGATTTTCGAGCACGTGGTGTGGATCCTCGACCAAATCGCAGAACAGCCAGTCGAAGACCTCGCCCTCCGCCGGCCGAAACCCGAAAGCATCCTCGCGCCGGTGCTCGATCTGCGGATGGTCCAGCGCACCGCCCTTGAGCGGCCCGTTGTCGAGCGCGAGCACGCGGGCGCCCCGCTTGGCCGCGCTGTAGCTCCAGCCGCCGGGAGCCGCCCCCAAGTCCACCACCGTCTCGCCCTCCGCCGGTTCGCGGCCGGCCAGCAGGTAGGCCTCCTCAACCTTGAGATAGCTTCGCGACGGCGCCCGTTCGTCGTCCGCCATCCGATGCGCGCCGTTGGTCCAGAATTCGCGCGCCGCGAACGCCCGCCGAAAATCCACGAAATGCACCCGCCAGCCGCGTTGCAGGCCCACCGAACGCGGCAGGTCCGGCTTAGCCAGGCGCGCGACCCGCGACAGCCGCGCCCGAACCCGCTCTTCGAACGCCTTCTCGACCGCCGAAACGCGACGCCCCAGCCCGACCACCTCCGCCGGGAACGAAAAGAGGCACGGCCACGGGCCCTCCACCCGCTCGCCGCGCAACTGCTCCAGAAATGCGTCCGCCAATCCCTGCGCCAGCGCGTTCACGGACTCACCCGCGAACTCGCGCGGCGACGGCATCCAACCATGCGGAAACGCCAAATCCAGCGCCCCCGCCGTCTCACCCGCGGCATCCGCCGGAGTCGCCACGACCCAGTCTCCTCCCCGCTCGCCCACGGCAAAGCCGCGCGCCGCCAACTCGTCGGCCAACAAGTCCTGAAATCCCGCCTGACAGGTGAAAAACACTCACCTAGCTCACCCAAGCGCGACCCCGGCGCAACCCGCAAGTGACACCGCCCGCGCTCAGACAACCCGACCGGTCTCCGGCTCGAGCGATTCCAGGCCCGCCGGATAAAGGTTCCGATAAGCGAGACGAAGACCCTTCTCGATCGCTCCAGCCTCGAAGGGCTTCGAGATGAAGTCGTTCATCCCCGCCAGCATCGCCTCATGACGATCCTGGTGCATCGCGTTCGCGGTCAGCGCGACGATCCACGGACGAATCGCCTCACGCCCGGCGCGGATGCGACGCGAGGCCTCGAGGCCGTCGAGCTCCGGCATCTGTACGTCCATGAAGATCACATCGTACCCGTGTCGGGCGAGGGCCCCGATGACCTCCAGACCCGTGGTCGCAAGATCGCATTCGTAGCCCAGGCGACGGAGCGTCATCTGCGCGACCTTGATGTTCACGTGATTGTCGTCCGCCACGAGGATCCGCAGCGGGCAACGCTCCGCCAGACTCTGGCCCGGTCGGCGCGCCATCGCGCGCGGCGCGTCCGACGCATCGGCGTTGCCCAGCACGTCGAGCAACGTCGCCACCAAGGCGGAGAACTTGACCGGCTTGAGCAATCGCGCCGCGTAGGCCTGCGACCCATCGCGACGCGCCAGGGACGTCAGGAGAATCATCGGTACGCTTCCGTACCCCCCGCGTGAGCGGATGCGCACCGCCAGGCAGTCCCCCTGCGAGCCGGCCAGCGTGTCATCGATCATCACCAGATCGAAATCGTTCTGGCCATCGAGCCGGGCGAGAGCGTCGCCGGCCGATTCCACCTCGGTGGCGCTCAGTCCCAAGTGGCGCAGGTTGGCGGCGAGGCTACGGCGCGCGGCGGCGTTGTCCTCGATGACCAGCACCCGCAGGCCGCGCAGCAGCGCTCGCAGACGCAGGGTTGGATCCTCCCCGCGGGCGGTGCACGCCTCGGCGGTCAGGGTGAACGAGAACGTCGAACCCTTGCCCTCCACGCTCTCCACCCACATCCGTCCGCCCATCAACTCAGCGAGACGACGACTGATGGCCAGGCCGAGGCCAGTGCCGCCGAATTGCCGCTGGGTGGAGCTGTCGACCTGCGAGAACGATTTGAACAGCCGATCCATGCGATCCGCCGGGATGCCGATGCCGGTATCCCGGACCGAGAACTGCAGCACTGGCGCGGGCGCATTGCCGATCACGGCCACCGAGACCTCGATCTCGCCGCGCGCGGTGAACTTCACCGCGTTGCTGAGCAGGTTGGTGATGATCTGACGGAGACGCCCGCCATCCGTGAGGATCCATGACGGGACATTCGACGGAAAGTCGCAGATCAGTTCCAGACGCTTGTCCGCAGCCGTGACGGAAATCAGGTCGATGGCCTCGTCGAGCAGACGCCGCAGGTCGACCGGCTGCAACTCCAGCTCAAGGCGTCCGGCCTCGATCTTGGAGTAGTCGAGGATGTCATTGATGATCTTGAGCAGAGCGTCGCCGCTGGTCTCGATCGTGCGGACATATTCCCGCTGCTGCGGTGTCAGGGTGGTGTCGCGGAGCAGGCTGGCCATCCCGATCACGCCGTTCATCGGCGTGCGGATCTCGTGGCTCATGGTGGCGAGGAAGGCGCTCTTCGCCTGATTCGCCACCTCCGCACGGTCACGGACGCGATAGGCCGCCGCGGCACGCAGCGACTCGCGCCGCCGCATGCGCCACTCGCGCCGCCGGCGCCGCGCGACCATCAAGCCGGCCGCTCCGGCCAGACCACCTAGGACAAGGAGCGATCCGCCCGCCGCCCAGCGTGCCGGGCCGAGCCGCGCGCGGACGTCCTCCGCGGCGAGATCGACGCCGACTGCCCCCACGATTCGCCCGTCCGCTCCGACGATCGGAGCGAAGCCGCTCATGAAATGTCCGCGCTCATCCACGATCGGAGCGGCGTTCGCCTGCGCGCCCGACCCCAGCCAGATACCCTCCAACGCGGGATTCGCGCCGCGAAACGCGGCCATGACGGGATCTGCGGGCCTCGTGTCGCGCGGATTGGTCAGCACGTAGTCCGTGCCGAGGACCGTATGCAGCCGACCCTCCTCGTCCTTCACCGCCGTGTAGACGTGGTACAAGCCAGGTTGCGCCCGATGGAACGCCACCAGCGGCGCCAGCGCGTTGAGGTGCGCCGGCGATCCCGACTGCGCTGCGGACCGCAAAACGTCATGCTCCGCCGCATCGACCTGCACCGCGAGCGTCGCCGCCAGCGCCCGCAACTCGCTCGCGACCGAGGCCAATTCCCTCCGCTCTGCCACCCAAAGCACCCACCCCACCGCCATCGCTCCCAAACCCAACCCGCCAAGCGCAGTCAGCACCCCCTCCAAGCGGGGGCGAACAGCGGGAAACGTTTCAGGGCCAGACTCCATTCGTAATAATGCCTAGGTACTCATCGGACAATTCAGCACCGGGAGCAGCGGAGACCTGACGGCAGAAGAGCCACACCAAGCCGTTCGCAAGCGTCGCATGATCAGAGAGGTACGGGCCATATCGCGGGTTCGGGATAAACCCCGGAAGTCATCCCGGGAGTGCCTGGAGCAGACACGGCGACGAATAATCATGATGGAAAATGAGGTATTCACCCTATCTCTACCAGACTTTTTTGACCGCACCTGCAGAGGTCGCCTCGGGGACGCCTACTTACAACGCTTCGCCCGGGCTCGACTCGCCCCGGAATCGCGTCTGAGGTGGCGCCATGCGTTCTCTGACGACGATTTTGCCGCTCATGACTGCCGCCACGCTCGCCACCGCCGCCATCGCCTCTCCATCCTCCGGCCCGCGCCCGCGCGAGGAGATCCCGGCGGAGTACAAGTGGGACTTCACCGCGATCTACCCGAACTGGGAGGCGTGGGAGACGGCGATGAAAGAGACCGAGGCGAAGATGGAAGCCTATGCCGCACGGAAGGGCACGCTCGCCTCCGGTCCGCAGGCGCTGCTCGACGCGTCCCTCGCCTCCGATGAGATCGGTAAGCTGGCTTTCAAGCTCTACCGCTACCCGCAGCTGCAGCGCGACGTCGACATGCGCAACCAGGAGATCGCCGGCCGCTTTCAGCGGGTGAGCGCGCTCTTCGCCAAGTTCGGCGTCGCCACCGCATGGTTCACCCCGGAGCTGCTCGCCATCCCCCAAGCCACCGTGGAACGCTGGATCGCCGAGACCCCGGGACTGGCACCGTACGCGTTCAGCCTCCTCGACAACTACCGGCAGCAAGCGCACGTGCTCGACGAGAAGGGCGAGCGTCTGCTGTCCCTTGGCTCGCGGTTCAACCAATCCCCGACCTCTATCTTCCAGGAGCTCAGCACCTCGGACATCAAGTTTCCGAAAGTCACGCTTTCGGACGGCAAGGAAATCACGCTGTCCCCCGGACCCTACCAGCAGATCCTGTCCACCAACTACCATCAACCCGACCGGGCCAAGGCGTTCGAGGCTCACATCGGGACCTACGCTGCCACGAGCAACACCTACGCGGCGATCTACAACAGCATCCTGCAGCGAAGCTGGTTCAGCGCCCAGGCCCGCAATTATCCCAGCACCCTCGACGCCGCCCTCGACGGCAACGCCATCCCGCCCGCCGTGGTCGAAACCCTGATCGACACCGCCCGCAACGGCACCGGCCCGCTCCGCCGCTACCTCCGACTCCGCCAGCGGCTCCTCGGCCTCGAGTCCTACCACCTCTACGACGGCTTCATCCCCGTCTTCAAAACCGACAAGACCTATCCGTACGACTCCGTCCGCGAACTCGTCGCGAGTTCCGTGGAACCGCTCGGACCCGACTACGTCAGCCGCTTCCGCGAGTTCATCTCCGGTGGCCGCATCGACGTTTACGAGAGCCCCGGCAAGCGCAGCGGCGCCTACCAAGCCGGCGTCTACGGAGTCGGCCCGTATCTTCTCCTTAACTACAATGACACCCTCGACGCGGTCTTCACGTTCGCCCACGAGGCCGGTCACGCCCTCCACACCGTCCTTTCCAACGAGACCCAGCCCTTCGTCAATTCGTCCTACACGATCTTCGTCGCCGAGGTGGCTTCCACCACCAACGAGCGCTTCCTGCTCGAGCGCCTACTTGCCTCGACCGACGACCCGAAGGAACGCTTCCTGCTCCTGCAGCACGCGGTCGACGCCATCCGCGACACGTTCTTCACGCAGGTGCTGTTCGCGGATTTCGAGCTCCAGGCCCATCGCCGGGTCGAGCGGGGCGAGCCGATCACCGCCGAGGTCCTCAGCAAGCTCTACCTTAAGCTGCTTGAAGACTATTACGGAGACGCCGTGAAGGTCGATCCGTTGTACCGGTACACGTGGACCCGCATTCCCCACTTCTACAACACGCCCTATTACGTCTACCAGTACGCGACCTGCTTCGCTTCGTCTGCCCAGCTCTTCCGGGAAATGACGACCGGCCCGGCCGAGTCCCGCGCCGCCGCCAAGGAACGCTACCTCACGCTGCTCCGCAGCGGCGGCAACGACCATCCGATGAACCAACTCCGCAAGGCCGGGGTCGATCTCACCCAGCGGGCCACCGTGCAGGCCGTCGTCGACCAACTCGACGCTCTGGTCACGCAGATGGAGCTTGAGGCCGCCCGCATCCAGCCCTGAACGCCGCGTACTCGTTTCCCATGAAATTCATCGTCGTGGTGGTTCTCCTCGCCGGCCTCGTCCTCACCGGCCTCCTCCTGATCAAGGCCCGCTTGGAGGGCAAGGACCCCCACGACGGTCCGGACCAGCGGCGCTGAGCCCCAGCGGTCGGGCCGTCCGCTTCAGAATCGGCCCAGCAGCAGCGACGGGAACGCGCCAAGAACGATCAGCAGGCCGGCGGCGAGCACCACGCCGAGCGCGGCGGCTGGCGGCACCTCAATGGGGCCGCGTACGCGCACGTCCTCGGCGATCCAGGCCTGCTTCAGCAAGATGAGGTAGTAGTAGAGCGCGACGGCACTCATCGCGATCGCCAGCAGCGCAACCCACCCGGCCGGATGGCTGAGTCCATCGATGCGGAACGCAGCCGCAAAGACCACAAACTTCCCGAAGAAGCCCGCGAGCGGTGGAATGCCGGCCAGCGAGAGTACGAACACCGCCAGGCACGCGGCCAGCAACGGCGACCGGCGACGCAGGCCGGCGAGGTCCTCGATGCGATCTCCGTCACCCGCCCGATCCAGCAAGGCGAGACACGCAAACGCCCCCACCGTGGCGAGGCCGTACGTCGCCGCATAGTAGAACAACGGTCCGGGCCCGACTTCCCCCGCCGAAAGCAACCCGAGTCCCAAGGCCCCGGCGTGCCCAATCGCCGAATACGCCAGCAGGCGGCGAATACTGACCTGCGCCAGCGCCACGAGGTTGCCGAGAAGCAGGGAGACCGCACACATCGCGGCCAGCACCGGCACCCAGCCGCCCCCGGCTCCGCCCGTCAGCGGCGCCGTCGCCGCCAGGGGCCCGAGGCCCGACCAGAAGATCCGCCAGAAAAACGCCAGTCCCGCCAGCTTGGCCGCCGAGGCGATCAGCGCGGCCGACATCGGCGGCGCGCCTTGGTACACATCAGGCGCCCACGGATGAAAGGGCGCAACCGCCGCCTTGAACCCGAACGCCGCCAGGACCATGCCGACCGCGACCGCACTCAACGACCCATCGGCATGGGCCGCCAACGCCATCGAGATGCCAGTCAGATCGATCCGCCCAGTCATGCCGTAAAGCAGGCTGAAGCCAAACAGCAGCAGCGCCGCCGAGACTCCACCCTGCAGGAAGTACTTCAGCGCCGCCTCCGCTGACTCCGGACGACTACGATCATAACCCGCCAGGACGTAGAGCGAGAGGCTCGCCAGTTCCAAGGCAAGGAACGCCAACAGGAGGTTCTGCGCCACGGCCATCTGCAGGAATCCCACCGTCGCCAGCAACGCCAGCGCCACGTACTCCGCCGGCTGGTCGCTCACCCGCGAGCCCGTCAGACCGAGCAGGCTCAGACCCGTCAAGCCCAGCACGCCCAGCCGCACCGCCACCGCCAGGAGGTCCACCCGGAGGTTGCCCGCCCACACGCTGCCCTGCGCACCGTCCTGCCAGATGACCAACGCCGCCACCCCCACACCCAGCAAGCCCGCGCCCACCGCCATCTGCAGGCGGCTGCCCCGTGACCGTCCACTCCCCCAGACAAGATCCACCCCGATCACCAGCAGCGCCGTAGCCGTCAAGAGGGCCTCCGGCAGCAGCACACGGAACAAGAGTGCGTAATCAATGCTCATGGGACGACGTTCGTGGCCGCAAAGTGGAACGCGGGCGACTGCAGCGCCGGTACGATCCAGTCGAGCAGCAGGTCCGGCTTGAGCCCGATTAGGATCGTCGCCCCAAGCAGCAGCCCGGCCCCGAGCTTCTCCGGCAGGGTGAGGCGCTCCCCTCCCTCACCGGGCTCGGCGCCCGCCGCACCAAACTGACCGAAGAACGCGCGCTGCATGACGCGCAGCGTGAAGGCGCCTGCCACCAGTACGCCGACCGCCGCCGCCACCGCCCAAATCGGATGGAAGTTCCAGGCCCCGACGAGGATCTTGAGCTCCGCCGGGAAGCCGCTGAAGCCCGGTAGGCCCATCGACGCAAGCCCGGCGAGCACGAAGACGGCCGCCGCCCCGGGTAGGCGGCGGTGCATGGGCCGCGCTTCCAGTTCAACCAAATCGCGAGTGTGTTCCCGCTCGTAGACCATGCGCCCGACGACGCCGAAGAGCAGGCCGGCGATCACGCCGTGCGAAAACATCTGCAGGGTCGCACCGGCCAGGGCCTCGATCTCGCCCGTCGCCAAGCCGAGCATGACGAAGCCCATGTGACTGACGCTCGAGTAGCCGATGACGAACTTGAAGTCGCGCTGCACCAGCGCGACCAACCCGGCGTAGACGATGCCCGCCACCGCCAGCCAGCCGATCACCAGCTGCCACGCCGCGAAACCGACCGGATAGAACGGCAACGCGATGCGCAAGCAGCCATACGCGCCGAGCTTCATCACCACGCCCGCGAGGAGCATCGAGGCCGCGGTGGGGGCGGCGACGTGCCCGGTCGGAGCCCACGTGTGCAGCGGGAACAAGCCAGCCAGCGTGGCGAACCCGAAGAACACCAATCCAAAGGCCGCGACGTTCTCGCCGTAAGACATCCGCGACGCGGCCTCGGTCAGCGCGCCGAACGAAAATCCCTCCGCACCACCCGCACCATAGGTCCAAACCAGCCCCGCCAGAACCAGCGCGCTCCCGGCGAACGAGTACAGCACCAGCTTCATCGCCCCATACTCACGCCGGGTCGATCCCCAGCCCGCGACGAGGAAGTACTTCGGCACGATCGCGATCTCGTAGAAGACAAAGAACAGGAAGGCATCCGCACTCAGGAACACCCCGTACACCCCGGCCACCAGCGTGAGGTAAAGCGCAAAGAACTCGCCCACCCGCTCTGCCACCGTCCACGAGAAGAGCACCCCCGACGTGGCAGCGAGCGCGGTCAGCACGACCAGACTCAGGCTGATGCCGTCCACCGCGAGGTGGTAACGGATCCCGAGCTGCGTGATCCACGGTAGATCCACCAGCGTGACGAGCTCGTTCGACGGCGCGAAGCGAGCCGCCGCCGCGCCCGCCGCCACCGCGCCGAACAGCGCCGTGAGTAAAGCCACCACGCGCGCCGCCGCCGCGGAGCGCGCACCGGCCACGAGGGCGAGCAGGGCGCCGACGAGGGTCGCGACGGGAATCCAAGGGAGCAGGCTCATGGCAGCGTAAGGGAAGCGGCCCACGACATGGCCAGCGGATTGATCAGCCCCGCCAGCAGCTGCGGCGCGACACCCAAGAGGATCATCAGAACGACCAGCGGACCCAGCACGCGCCACTCCGCCGCATCAAGGTCGGCGAAACTCCCCGCAACCGCTCCAGACCGGGGCCCGTGAAAGACGCGCTGCCAGAAACTGAGCAGGAAGATCGCCGTCACCAGCAACGCGACCGTCGCGACCGCCGCCGCCAACGGCTGCAACGCGAACACGCCGCGGAAGATGAGGAATTCCCCGACGAAGCCGTTCAGCCCGGGCAGCCCCAGCGACGAGAAGAGCGCGACGCCCGCGAGGAGCGCGAAGCGCGGCGCCGCGTTCCGGACTCCGCCGAAGCGGGCAAAATCCGAATCCCCGCCCGACCGCTGTTCCAGCACCCCGGCGACGAAGAACAACGCCGATGCCGACAAGCCATGATTGAAGGCCTGCAGGAGCGCACCAACGAGCGCAGACTCGACCGCGACGCCATCCGCCGGCCCCGCGCCCGCCACGGCGAAGAGCGCGAGCAGGCAGTAGCTCACGTGGTTTAGCGAAGAATAGGCCAGCATGTGGCGCAGGTTTCCTGACCGCAGCGCCGCCAGCGCACCGAGCACGACACCGCCGAGCGCCATCACCAGAAGCGGTCCCGCGTACGCCCGCAGTTCCTCGGGAAAGATCGGCCACAGGAGGCGGAAGAAGCCATACACGCCCATCTTCGACATCACGCCGGTGAGGAACATGGACACGCCAGCGGGGGCCTCCGCGTACGTCGCGGGCATCCACGCGTGGAACGGAAAGAGCGGAGCCTTCACCCCGAGCCCCACCAACACCCCAAGAAATACCAGCACCGGCGTCCACGCGCCGAGCGCACCCAGCTTTCCCGCCAGCTCTCCCGCCGCCCGCAGGCGCGCGAGGTCGGTGAAGTTCATCGTTCCGGTCGCCGCGTACAGCGCCGCAAAGGCGAGCAGCAGCCCCGCACTGCCCGCGAGCGTGAAGACCACGAAGCGGTACGCCGCGGTTCCCGCGTGGGCGCCACCCCAGCCACGAATCAGGAAGAACGCCGGCACGAGGCTGAGCTCCCAACAGATGAACCAAGGGAAGAAATCGAGCGCCACGAACACGCCCAACGCACTTCCTTGCAGGAGCAGAAACCACGCCCCCGCCGCCCGCACGCGGGTCGCCCGCCGCAGGGTCGTGACCAACGCCAGCGGTCCGAGAATACCCGTGAGCAGCACGAACAGCAGTCCCATGCCGTCCAAGCCCAGATGATAGTCGATCCCGAGGCTGCGGATCCACGGTACGCGCTCCTCAACGAAGAGTCCGGGCAACGACGGATCGAAGCGCGCCAAGAGAAGTACGCCAAAGACGAGGGTGGAGGCGCTGGCCAGCACGGCCAAGGACCGCGCGGCGCGCGCCGGCAGCGATCCTGCAACCCCCAGCAGCAACGCGCCCAGCCAGGGCACTGCCACCAGTCCCGTGAGCAACAGGGACGCAGTCATCGGACACCTCCCCAGATCAGCAGCAGGGCCAAGACCGCGAGACCCACCACCACCGCACGGAGGTAGCCCTGCACGTCGCCAGTCTGCGCGCGCGCGTACCGCTGTGCGCTGTGGCGCAAGCCATCGCTTGCGCGATCGAAGCCGGTGTTGAGTCCATCCTCGTCGATCGCCCGGTTCACCTCGCCGGTCGTCTCCGCAATCCGCCCGGTCAGTCCGACCACGCCGCCCCACACCCAGCGCTCCA
>CAIOYO010000352.1 GCA_903862595.1 uncultured Opitutaceae bacterium
ACCTATTACTTCAACCGGGAAATGATCATCACCGGGGGCAATGCCCGGATGCTCGAGTGGCAGAAAAACCTGTACGCGTTCCTAAGCCGCAATGCGACGCCGGTGAAGGACTACTACCAGATCTTGCCAACGCAGATCATCGAGATCGGCCTCCCGGTCCAGCTCTAGTCAGCGGACCGCGGCCGCCACCTCTGCCGCCACGCGCGCGAAGAGTTCCTTCCGCTGCCGGGCATCCCGTTTCCGGTCCGTCCGCAGCTCCCACACGCGCACGCCCCGCAGGGGGAGCGCCTTCACCGCAGACTCAAGCTCGCGCCACGACTCGAACACGCGGTGCTCCACACCGTGCGCGCGGACGAGCGCACCGATGTCCACGGTCTGCGGCGTGGCGAACAGTTCCTCAAACGGGGGCTCGTGAGCCGCGATCGGGAGGTGCTCGAAAATGCCCCCACCGTCGTTGTTGATCAGGATCACCGTGAGCGAACCGCGCAGCATCTTCGCGGCGAGCAGTCCGTTGCTGTCGTGCAGGAAGGCCAGATCACCGGTCAGCAACACCGCCGGGGGCCCACCCTCCGCCGCCCCCAGCGCCGTCGACAGGGTGCCATCAATGCCGTTCGCTCCACGGCTGCATTGCACACGCAGGCCCGACGCCGAGGCCGGAACGAAGTACTCCAGGTCGCGCACCGGCATGCTCGAGGCCACGCACCACGTCGCCCCCGACGGCAGGGTCCGTGCGAGGAGCCACGCCACCTTGCCTTCAAACAGCCGTTCCTCCGCGGCCAGCGTCGCGTCCAAACGCGAGCGCGCATCCGCCTCGAGTCGCAACCAGCGCGCTCGTTGGTCACCCGCCGCGGGACTCGACCCCTCGATCGTCAAGCCCTCCACCGAGCCGGCACGTTGCTCCGTCCGCAGGTGCAACGCATCGCGATTGACCGCGCCGTCGGCGAGGAGAAGGCACTGCGCTCCGCTCCGCTCCAGCCACGTCCGCAGCACCTTGCTCGTCGGCCAACTGCCCAAACACAGGATTTGCTCGGGTACCAGCGTCCTCGCCAGGGTTTCATCCCGCAGCAACGTGTCGTAGGTCGTCACGATCGGTGCGCCGATGGGGGCATGGCACCGCAGCGGGGAGAGCGCGTCCGCCAACACCGGCCAGCCGGTGCGTGCCGACACCTCCAGCACCGCCCGAACGTAGGCCACCGGGTCGGCGGGATCCGCCTGCCCCGCCACGATCAGCCCCCGCGGGGTGGTGACCCGCAGCACGGTCATGGTTTCCGCCCGCTCCGGCGTCGTTCGTTCCTCGAGGTGCGCGAAGAACGCGTCATCCAAGCCGTCGACCGCGACGCTCCCGACCGCTCCGACCGGCGGCGCGAGCGGGTCCCGGAAGGGCAGATTCAGATGAACCGGTCCCGCCGGCACGCCGAGCGCAGCCCGCCACGCCTGGACCACGGTCTGCCGAAGGTAACGCAGCAAAGGGAGCGTCGCCTCCGGCACCGCGACTTCGTGCTGCCAGCGCACATAGTCACCGAAAATCTTCTGCTGATCGATTGTCTGGCCGGAATGGCAGGCCCGCATCTCCGGCGGACGATCCGCCGTCAGGAGCAGCAGTGGAACGCCCGCCTCATGCGCCTCCACCACCGCCGGGAAGTAGTTCGCCACCGCCGAGCCGCTGGTGCAGACCAACGCCACCGGACGCCGCGAGCGGCGCGCCAGCCCGAGGGCGAAGAACGCCGCGGAGCGTTCATCCACCATCACGGTTCGGGAAACCCGCGGGTGTCGAGCAAAGGCCAACGCCAAGGGCGTCGAGCGGGACCCCGGTGACAGCACGACGTGCGCGAGGCCGAGGCGCGACAGGGTCTCGACGAGCACGCTGCTCCACAGC
>CAIOYO010000353.1 GCA_903862595.1 uncultured Opitutaceae bacterium
CGCCACACGGGCAAGACCCCGGAGCAGGTGGAGAAGGATTCCGACCGCGATTACTACATGACGGCCGAAGAGGCCAAGGCGTACGGTTTGGTCGATCACGTGGTCGCTTCGACCCGCGACGCCGCCAAGCTGGCCGTCACCCCAGCGGCTTAACGCAACGGCGAGTGCGGTCCGTTCCGCGGACCGCTCCCCCCGAGTCTCTGGGGAGAATTCCCCTAGATGGGGCGTGGGTTAGCCTACGACTCCCTGCCTCAGTCCGTCCTCCGACGTGCCGATGAGAGAGGGTGTTCGCCCTCGACACGTCACCGACCATCTTCTCACTCTTTTTGCCATGGCCAAGTCTTCCCGCATGACGCTCTGCTCCTTCTGCGGCAAGTCGCAGTCGGAGGTGAAGAAGATCATTGCCGGGCCTGGCGTCTACATCTGCGACTCGTGCGTGAACGTCTGCAAGACGATCATCGACCGTGAGGTGCGCCAGCCCGCAGGGGAGGCCAAGCCCGATTTCCGGTTGGTGAAGCCTTCGGAGATCAAGCGGACCCTCGATGAGCACGTGATCGGTCAGGAGCACGCCAAGAAGGTCCTCTCGGTCGCCGTCTACAATCACTACAAGCGGCTGATGTTCGATGCCGGCCAGACCGTGAAAGATTCGCCGGCGCTGTCGCCCGAGTTCGACGGCGTGGAGGTCGAGAAGAGTAACATCCTCCTCGTCGGTCCGACCGGCTCGGGAAAGACGCTGCTGGCCCGTTCGCTGGCCCGGATCCTCGACGTGCCTTTCGCGATCTCCGATGCCACGACGCTGACCGAGGCGGGCTACGTCGGTGAGGACGTGGAGAATGTGGTCCTCCGTTTGCTGCAGGCCGCCAACTACGACGTGAAGCGCGCCGAGTGCGGGATCATCTACATCGACGAGATCGACAAGATCGGCCGCAAAACCGAGAACGTTTCGATCACACGTGATGTCTCCGGTGAGGGCGTGCAGCAGGCCTTGCTCAAGATTCTCGAGGGCACGGTTTGCAACGTCCCGCCGCAGGGCGGTCGCAAGCATCCGAATCAGGAGTACGTGCAGATCAATACGCAGAATATCTTGTTCATCTGCGGCGGTGCTTTCGTCGGTCTCGACGGATTGGTCCAGCGCCGCCTGGGGCAGGGTGGGCTCGGGTTTTCGTCGGCGGCCCGGCGTCGGGATTCAGTCCTCCGGCCCGAGGAACTGATGCGCGAGCTCGAGCCTGAGGACCTGATCCGTTTCGGGATGATTCCCGAGTTCATCGGTCGCCTTCCCATCGTGTCCGTGCTGGATCACCTCTCGGAGGAGGATCTGGTTCACATCCTGCAGCGGACGAAGAACGCGTTCGTCAAACAGTACTCCAAGCTGTTCGCCATGGACGGGGTCCGGCTGCGGTTCACGCCCGACGCGATCCGTGCGATCGCCCGGAAGGCGATCAGTCTCAAGACCGGCGCGCGTGCCTTGCGCGCGATCATGGAGAACCTGATGCTCGAAGTGATGTTCGATCTGCCGCAGCGTGACGACGTCGCGGAGGTGGTCATTGACGCCGCCGCCGTGGCCGGGACTCGTCGCCCGAGGCTCCGTCGCCATCCGAAGAGCGAGCCGCGTCAGGACGCCGCCTGAGTCGTCCCCGGGGCCTCCGGACGCGCGGGGTCGGCAGGCTCGCCAAGCTGCATCCAGGCCTGCACCGCGAAACCCTGCGATCCGAGCGCGTTCTCGAGGGCACGACGCCGTTCGGGACTTTCGCCCGCCGGAATCAGCATCTGCACGCGGCCGCTCGGGATGTGATGGCGGAGTAGTCGAAGCGACGCCGTCGCTTCTTCCGGCCCCCGTCCTACGCCCAGACTTTCCCGGGCCGCGGCCGCTGAGGCAGCCGATTCGGACTGCAGCAGCATCGTCATAGAGGCGTGAACGCCGAAGCCCCCGCCCGATCCGTTGTGGTGGACGAGGTGGATCGCGCCGGACCCATGCGCGACGATTTCCTTCACGGCCGCGCCAAAAGGATCGCGTCGATCCTCCGTCCGGAGGGGGAATCGCTCGAAAAGGGTCTCGGAGTGAAGGTGAACGAGCGGGTCATCGCCCGCGTCGACCTGACCATAGGTGAGCACCACGATCTCCTGACTCGAGACGATGTCGTAGTAGACGTGCACCCGAAACCAGTACGGCGTCGTCAACGATCCCAGCAGCGCTTCGTTGGCCACGCCGCGCGAGCGGCGGGCCAAGGCGTCGGGATCCACCCGCACCAAGTGTCGATCACCGCGAATGGCGCGGTGCCCGAGCACGAGCGGGCGCGGGCCGACCATGGCGCGCTCGAGCGAACCGTCCCGCCGCCAGGCGTCGAGATCCGCCGCACTCACCACCACCTCGTGGTCCACCGGCCGAACCGGCAGGAAATAGCTCGCCGTCGCGATGAAGCGTCGGGCATCGGGGAGGGCGTGGGGTTTGAAGGGCGTCACCGGCTCCGGTGGCGAGGCGCGCCTGACTTGGGTCGTCGCCGGCCGACGCAAGCGGTGGCCCCCCGCCGCTTTCGAGGTCAGGTAGGCAAGGTTGTAGGGCGACGGTTCACACTCGAGCGGTTCGGTCCCGGCTACGGTCAGCCCCTGCTCGCGCAGGGCTTCGACTTTGTCCGGGTTGTTCGTGAGCACGATCCATGACGCCTGGATTCCCAGAAGGTGGCAGATCTGCGCGATATTGTCGTAGTTGCGGTGATCCTTCCGCAGCCCAAGCGCCGCATAGGCCGCGAAGGTCGAGATCTGGTCGAGCGAGGCTTGGACAAGCATCCGGTCGCGGGCCTTGCCGACATAGCCGACGCCGCGTCCTTCCTGCATGAGGTAGAAGATGATGCCGTGCCCTTTTTCGGCGATGGCGCGGAAGGCGCCGTCCAACTGTTCCACGCAGTCGCAATCACAGCCTCGCAGGGTCTCGCTGGAGACGCAGGACGAGTGCAGGCGCGTGTAGAGGGTCCGCGCCGATGCGATGTCACCGTGGGCAAGCGCCAGCACGTAGTGACGGTCAATCAGGTCCTGAAACACGTGTGCCCGGAAAGGTCCGTAGCGTGTATCCAGGTCGCAGGAGGCGATGAACAGGGTGTGCCCGTACAGGGGGTGATCCCCCGGGCTCAATGGCCCGAGCGCCGCTCCACCCTTGTGTTGGAGCCGCTCGACCAACGCCGTGAACTCCTCGTTGCCCCAAAGTGGACGGGGAGAGGGAGACGGAGAGGGTGAAGCCGGAGTGGGCGAGGACGGCATGCGGAACAGGGTCCAATGTTCGCGGGAAACGCGGCCGCCGGCAATGCCCTAATCCGTCTCGCGCGGCACCGGTACGGTCAGCGTCGTTCCGCGCCAGCCTGTTGCAGGGCCCAGTCAACGACCGGACTGTTGGGGTGGTTGACCACGATCTGGAGTCCGGTTGAAAGGCCGTCTGCGAGCGGCACGGGAATGGTCAGTACGGGCAGTCCACCGACGCTGGCGGGCGTGGTCAGGGCAAGAATGCGTTGCCGATTCGCGATCGTCCGCTGCTCGGGCAGCGGCGCGGCGAAGGGTGTGGCGGGAAGGACGAGATAATCGTAGGTGAGAAAAAACGAGGTCCACAGGAGGCGGAGCGCCGTCTGCTTGACGACGGCTTGGTCTCGTTCGAGGTCGGTCCAGCGGCGTCCGCGGTCCAGCCGTTGCCAGACTTCGCTGCCGTAGCGATCCCGGTAGCGGTCGAGCCAGTCAGCATGGACGCCGTAGGCTTCGATGCTTTGAAGGGTGGCGTAGGTTTCGCTCGATCCGCGAAAGCCTCGGATCAGTTGTTCGCGGGTCATCGCATCGGCCGCAGGGGCGAAGCGCCGGGCCGCCTCATCGATCGCCTCTGCGACGCCTGGGTCGGGCTCCGCCCAGTCCGCGAAGCCGAGATAGACGCCTCGGGGCCTGCGTTCGGTACCGGCGGTCCCGAGCAGGGCGGTCTTGACCTGAAGCATGTCCTCGGCGCTCCGGGTGAACCAGCCGGCGGTATCGAAGCCGGGGGCGAGCGGGAACGCATCCGAGATCCAGCGTGACCCGGGCGTCGTCCGGAAGCCGTACAGCCCGCAGTAGGCGGCCGGCACACGAACCGAGCCTCCGGTGTCGGTCCCGAGTGCCAGAGGGACCACCCCGGCGGCCACCAAGGCCGCGGAGCCACTGCTGGAGCCACCTGGGGTGCGGCCGGGTCGTCCGGGGATATCCACGTTGCCCCAGTGCGGATTGTCGCCGGTCAGGCCATAGGCGAATTCATGCAGGTGGGCGGTCCCGGCCAGCACGGCACCGCACCCCGCGAGATCGGAGACGAGGGCCGCATCC
>CAIOYO010000354.1 GCA_903862595.1 uncultured Opitutaceae bacterium
ACCTCAACCCCGTTACGCTGAAGAACGTCCATCAACCGATGAAGGCGCCCCGGATCAGCGGCCGGAGGAAAAACGAATCGTCGCACGTTGCCTTCGCCTCCCGCCCGGAGGGAGGCGACGAAGAACTCACGGAAGTCACGCCAGCGCGCCGCGCGGTGCTTCGCCGCCGTCTCCAGGGTCGCCAGGCTGGCGGTCACGTGCATGGCGATTGATTCGCGCAAGGTGACATGGGTTCCATCCGCCCGCCGGGTACGGAAGCCAAACTTCCCGCCACCCTCGGTTTCGTAGGTCATGCCCGTCGCACCGTGCAGCGAGGGCCACGAATCCCAGTACCCTGGATAGAAGACGTCGAACGTATCGCGCACGAAGTACATCCAACCATAGCGATCAAACGCGGCCGCATTGCCGCGTCCGAATACCTCGAGCCAGTGCTCCAGCTGCGCACGCGGCAGGTTCGGATTGATGGGCAGGGCCGAGGGCGGAAAGAAATACGAGGGGGTCTCGCCGTGAAGGTCCACGACGACTTGTGGCTGCCACTCCAAGAGAGCCGCCGCCGCCGCCCGCGTCTCCGGCTGCGACAACGCGAGGAGGTCACGGTTCAGGTCGAAATAGGAATGATTCAGTCTTCCCGAAACGTTCCAAGGATTCGTCTTTTCCCAGGCGAAGGGCTCCGCACGACCACGGCCATGAGCGTTGTACCAGACCACGAAACGCTCGTGCCCGTCAGGATTCTGACACGGGTTAAGCAACACGACCACGTTATCCAGAGCGGACCGGATCGCCGGGTCATCACTCGCCAAGAGCTGGTAGAGAACCTGCATGCCGGCCTCGAACCCGGCGGACTCATCCCCGTGGACCGAATAGGCCAGCCACAAAACGAGCGGGGTCTGCGCGATCAGTTGATCGCGCTCGCTGTCCGACAGCGAGACACGGGGATCCGCCAACCGTCGCACGTTCGCCTTGATCTCCTCCAGGCGGGCGAGGTTGGCCGGGGCGCTCACCGCATGCAGGTACAAGGCCCGGCGCTCGGGCGTCGTGCCGATCCGAAACGTGCGCAGGCGGTCCGTGCCCTGCGCGATCTCGCGCACCACCCGCTCATAGGCCTCGTAGGACGTATGAAACTCACCGGGCTCGTAGCCAAGCAGCGCCGCAGGGCGCGGGACGGTTGCGCGCCAAGGGCCCCGGGAATAGAAATCATACGCCACAGGCTGAACGTCGTGCTCCGGCACCGGCGTCTGACCACGGGCGAACCAACCGCTCCCAGTAATTCCGGTCAGGACACACACGAGGGCGAAGGCAGGAAGGCGCATGCGATCTGCGTCTTAGGCCGCGGGTACTTCCACAGCAACCGCAATCGAGCCCAAAAAAGCATTGGTAACCCGCGGCGGACGCCTAGCGTCTTCATCACGCCGGTTTGCAGCGGACGCCCCTCGTTTCGCCCCATCGCATCCGACTTTCGCCCTCCCATTCCCCCTTCCTCATGGCCAAATCCCGAGGTCTCGGCAGCATCCTCACCCTTGTCGTACCGCTTCTCGTCCTCGCCGGCGGAGCGTACTGGTACTGGAACCGGAGCGCAGAAAAACCACCCGAGGTCATCACCACGACCGTAAGTCGCGGAGAAATCGTGCAGGCGGTCACGTCAACGGGAGACCTTGAACCGGTGATCACGACGGAGGTCAGCTCGCAGATCTCCGGCCAAATCGTCGAGGTGACGGTCGATTTCAACAGCCGCGTGAAACGGGGTGATGTCCTCGCCCGCCTCGACACTGCGACGTACGATTCGCGCCTGCGCCAGGCCGAGGCGCAACTCGCCAACACGCGCGCCAACCACACGCTCTCGAAACTCAACGTCGACCGCGCGCGGGGACTCTTCGCGAAGAACCTCGTTTCCCAGCAAGAGCTCGATCAGGCCGAGGCGCAATTCCAGCAGGCCAGCGCACAGCTCTTGATCCAGACCGCGAGCGTCGAGAATGCCAAGACGGACCTGTCCCGCTGCACGCTCTACGCGCCCATCGACGGCATCGTCATCGATCGCGTCGCCGAGGTCGGGAAGACGGTCGCCGCCAGCTTCAACGCGCCGACCCTGTTCACGCTCGTGAACGATCTCGCCCAGATGCAAATCAAGGCCGCAGTCGCCGAGGCCGACGTCGGCAACGTCGAAGTTGGTCAGGATGTGACCTTCACCGTGGACGCATTCCCGAATCGCCAGTTCCGCGGCCGGGTCGAGCAACTGCGCAATCTCCCGACGACCACCCAGAACGTGGTCACCTACGCCACCATCATCAACGTCCGCAACGACGACCTGAAGCTGAAGCCGGGCATGACCGCGAACGTCTCGATCGTGATCGCGCGGCGAGGCGCCACGCTTCGAATCCCGAACGCCGCTCTTCGCGCGCGCATTCCGGAGGCATACCTCGTGGCCAAGCCGGCTCCCACCGGACCTGCGGCGATCGCGACCTCACCCGCGCCGGGATCCGCCCCCGCCGCGTCCGGTAAGTCGGGCGGCGAGGCTCGCCCCGGCGGTGACCGCCGGGAACAGTTCCGCCAACTCATGGCCGATGCCGGCGTCGACTTCCGGGCCGGGCCCCCGGCCCCGGAGGCCCTCGCCCGCCTGCAGGCCCTCGCCCGCGAGCGCGGGATTGAACTGCCAGAGCGCTTCATGGGCGGCCGCAATGGCAACGGAGGCTCCGGTGCTACGGTCACCACGCGGACCGTCCACAAGCTGGCGGGCACCCCGACCCAGCCTCTCGCCGAGCCCGTCACCGTGAAGCTGGGCATCACGGACGGATCGTTCACCGAGGTGCTCGAGGGACTGGCCGAGGGCGACGTGCTGATCTCCAGCTTCGCCGCCCCGGAGTCCGGCGCCAGCAACCAGCCCGCGCGGAATCCGTTCAGCGGTGCCCGCCGTCCATTCTAGTCCGACTGTCACGCCGATTATGCAGCCGGTCGTCCAGCTTGAGAACGTTACGAAGACCTACTCCAACGGAGAGGTTGAGGTGCACGCCGTGCGCGGAATTACCCTCCAAGTGATGCCAGGCGAGTTCGTCGCCATCATGGGCTCATCCGGTTCGGGCAAGTCCACGCTGATGAACGTCCTCGGCTGCCTCGACCGGCCGACCAGCGGCCGCTATCTGCTGGACGGAGTCGATACCTCCGGCCTCGAACGCAACGAGCGCGCCGATCTCCGCAACCGCAAGCTCGGTTTCGTCTTCCAGGGATTCAACCTGCTCTCCCGCACGACCGCCCTCGAAAACGTCGAGTTGCCCATGCTCTACAGCGCCGAGCGGATCTCCAGCGCCGAGCGCCGCCGTCGCGCGGTGCAAGCCCTCGATATCGTCGGACTCTCCGATCGCGCGGAACACCTTCCCAATCAGCTCTCCGGCGGCCAGCAACAGCGCGTCGCCATCGCGCGGGCGCTTGTCAATCGGCCGCAGGTCCTGCTGGCCGACGAGCCGACTGGAAATCTCGATAGTCGTACGTCCGTGGAGATCATGGGAGTCTTCCAGAAGCTGAACGAAGAGGGGATCACGATCATGATGGTCACCCACGAGCTCGACATCGCCCGCTTCTGCCGCCGCAACCTCATCGTCCGCGATGGACGCATCGTGCGCGATGAGGCGGTCCCCGACCGCCTGGTGGCCGCAGTCGAAATGCAGCGTCTGCGCGAGGCCGAAACGGCCGCGAAGCTCATCGGCTCAACCTGATCTCCCCATGCGCCTCACCGCCACCGTCGTCATCGCGCTGCGCGCCCTGCGCCGGAACAAGCTCCGCTCCGTCCTGACCGCACTCGGCATCATCATCGGCGTCGCCGCCGTGATCGCCATGGTCAGCATCGGCAACGGGGCGAAGTCACTCGTTGAGGGACAAATCGCCAGTCTGGGCCGCAATGTCATCTCCGTGTTCCCGGGCAGCGCCACCACCGGTGGGATGCGCGGCGGCTGGGGAACAAGCAGCACGCTCACGATCGAGGACGCCCAGGCGATCGAGCGCGAGATCGCCGGCGCGGTCGCCGTCAGCGGCGAAGTGCGCGACCGGCAGCAGGTGCTCGCCAATGGCCTCAACTGGAATACGTCCATCCTCGGGGAGTCACCAGGGTACCTCAGTATTCGCGACTGGGAGCTGTCCTCCGGAGCCATGTTCACCGCTGCGGATGAGCGCAGCACCGCCAAGGTCGCGGTGATCGGTCAAACCGTGGTCACCAATCTCTTCCCCGACGTCGATCCGATCGGGCAGACGCTGCGAATCCGCAACCTGCCCTTCAAGGTCGTCGGGGTCCTCAAGCCCAAAGGTTTCAATTTCTTCGGTTCTGACCAGGACGACGTCGTGATCGTACCGCTTACCAGCGCGATGCGGCGCGTCTCGCGCCGGCAGAACCTGAGCGGTATCCTGATTCAGGCACAAACCCCGGAATCGATCTCCCGCATCCAACAGGACATTACCGACCTGCTGCAGCAGCGGCGCGGCGGACGGGAGCCCGACTTCACAGTGCGCAACCAAATGGAGCTGGCGGAGGCCGCCACGGCGACGTCCCGCACCATGACCGCACTGCTCGGCGCGATTGCCGGAATCTCCCTCGTCGTGGGCGGGATCGGCATCATGAACATCATGTTGGTCAGCGTGACGGAGCGAACGCGGGAGATCGGGATCCGCTTGGCGATCGGGGCCCATGACCGGGATGTGCGCATGCAGTTCCTGATCGAAGCCATGATCCTGAGCATTCTCGGCGGTGTCCTCGGTGTCGCGCTCGGCATCGCCTCCTCTGAGATTGTCTCAAGCCAACTGGGCTGGCCCGTGCTGGTGTCCACTAGCGCGGTCGTCATTGCCGTGGTCGTGTCGGCCGTGATCGGCATCGTCTTCGGGTTCTATCCGGCCCACAAGGCTGCTCGGCTCGACCCGATCGATGCCTTGCGGTTCGAGTAGGCTCCGCGGAGTTCAAACGGAGCGTCCGGGCGGTGGCTCGCGGCGGGCATCGTTTGCCGCCCAGTCGATTTTCGTCTGGGCGCGGGCGGCGGATTGCGCGAGAAATTCACTATGCCCCTGTTCGTCGACCAACCTGCCGCTGGCGCGCTCTGCGATCCGCTCTGCCTGCGCGTGGAAGGCTGGGCCGATCCGGCTCCCGAGGGCGGGGACTCCCGGGTCGAGGTCTGCCTGGACGGGAAGCAGATCGGGACGACGACGCAGCGGTTCGTGCGACCCGACGTCAACCACGCCTGCAACTGGCCGCCCTCGGCCCGCTCGGGCTTCCTCGTCGTGGGCCACGCACCCGAGGGCCCTTTCGGCACGACTGCAACCTTGATCGTACGCGTCTGGCAGGGATCGCAATGCACGGCTGAGTTGCGGCGGGAAGTCCGCCTCATCGCCACCGATCACCGCCTAGGGCCATTCGGCATCCTCCTTCGCCAGGATTTTCCGCCGGTCAACCATCGTGAGCACGTTTACACGAGCGGCCCATCACAGCCGTCCGGCAGCCCCGAACTGCTGGAGCACTTGGTGCGCTTTCTGGGTCCGCCGCCACAGCGCGTCTTGGACGTCGGCTGTGGTCTAGGTTGGTACGGCCGCGAACTGATCCGCCGTGATTACGCGTGGCACGGCGCGGAGATGAAGCCGGACGACTGCGCGGCGCTGGAGTCTGCCGGTCTGCCCCACACGCGGGTCAGCGGAGGCACGCTCCCCTTCGCGGATGCAGCGTTTGGCGTCGCCATGGCTGTCGAGGTCCTGGAGCACGTGCGCGATCTGGGCGGATTTCTCAGCGAAACCGCCCGAGTCGCGCCAGGAGGCCTCTTCGTGTCCGTGCCGAATGCAGAGCTTCTCGCCTATCTCAGTGCTCACCGCGTCATTCCCTGGCACATGCTTGAGGCCGATCACTGCAACTTCTTCACCCGGGCGAGCCTCGGAGCCCTGCTCCGGGAGCGCTACCAGGAGGTCGAGATCGGGCTCTACTCCGAGCACCCTCTGAGGACCTCCGAGGGTACCCCTCTCTACTATCACCTTTACGCCGTCGCCCGCCATGCCCGCTCGTGACCTCGCTGCACCTCCCGACGGGGGCCCGGCCAAGCGGCCCGGAGATTTCCCGCGGCTTCTCGCCCTTGGCCTGTGCTTCGTTTTCCTGACGAGCATCAAGCTCTGGATTTCCGAGCGCTTCGCGTCAGACCTCCCGAACTGGGATCAGTGGGATGCGGAGGGCCTGTACCTCCTGCTCCCGTGGCAGCAGGGCACCCTGAGCTTCACCGACCTGTTCGCGCCGCACAACGAACACCGGATCGCGCTCACCAAGTTGTGGGCCTTGCTGCTGGTCGGAGCCAACGGACAGTGGGATGCGCGAATCCAGATGCTCTTCAACGGAGCGGTTCACAGCTTGATTGCCGTGGGCCTGTGGGCGTGGCTACAGCCGTTGCTCGCCAGCCGATGGGCGCGACTCCTCTGGGTGGTGGGGGTTCTCGCCACCTTTGCCCCGCCGCATGCTTGGCAGAACAATCTGGGCGGGTTTCATTCGCAGCAGTACTTCTTGCTCGGCTTATCGCTTCTGGGTCTCGATCGCACGCTGCGCTGCAATCAGGGGTCGCTGGGGTGGTTCTTCGGCATCGGATGCCTTGTCCTCGCCCTCTTTAGCATGGCGTCCGGTCCGGCGGCGGCCGCCGTCGCACTCGTTGCGGTACTGGCGTTCAACGGCCCGCCACTCAAGTCGCTGCGGCGTTTCTGGCCGACCGCGCTCGCCTGCGTGATCGTGGTGGCCTTGGGCATCGCGCTGAACGTCCGTTTCGCCGGGCACGACGGATTGCGCGCCCATTCGCTCCACGACTTCGCTCTCTCGCTGTGGCGCGCGCTGCAGTGGCCGGTGACGTTTTTCGCGCCGTTCGCGGTACTCAGCTACGCGCCGTGGCTCGCGCTCTGCCTCAATCTGGCGTTCGCGCGCACGCCGTTCTTTGCTGACCGTCGCGCGCATGTTTTAGCCGCCGCGGGCGGTTGGGTCGTGCTGCAGTTCCTCGCCGCCGCCTACGCACGCGGAGCCAACGGTGCCTGGCCAGCCTCACGCTACTTCGATACCCACACCTTCGGACTGTTGGTCAATCTCGCGATCCTGCTGATGGCCCTCTGCCGCCTGCACGCAACCGCCTCAGGTTGGTTCAGCGCACGGACGCTCCTGCGCTCCGCGCTGGCGGTCTGGTGCGTGTGCGTCGGGGCCGGGCTGGGCCTGCACGCGAGGAGGGTCCTGACGGGCGACCTTCCGGCCGTGAGCGCCTGGTTTGAGGCGAGCACGCGGAACACGCGGCTGTACCTCGGAACGGGAGATCGGCAGTGGCTGCAGGAGCCGGAGATTCCTTACCCGAGCGCCGACGTGCTCGTGGAGAGGCTCAGCCATCCCGAACTGACCAAGATCCTTCCGGTGAGCGTAGCGCGGTCCCTCTCCCTCGTTCCGGACACCGCCGAAGGATTCGCCGCGGAGCTCACCTCCCCGGCGACGGTCCCTCTCATCTTCGCGCCCAGTTGGGGCTCCTACGACGAATCGGTCGCGAACCAGGACGTCCGGAAATGGACGAGCGCGCCGATCACGCCGCCCGGCTTGGGCTATCTCAAGTTCGAGGTCGCCGGCGATCTCGGGTCCCGCGCGGTCGCACTCGAACTCTGGTCCGCTGACGGGGTTCGGCAACTCGCGACCGCACGGCCCTCGCGCGTGCCGGGAGATACGTGGCGGGCCGCCTACGTGCGGACGCCACGCGAGCCGTTCCGCGTGGTGGCGAGCGACCGAGATGCCGCCGGCTGGCTCGCCTTCAGCGCGCCCACCCCGATGTCCGCCGGTTCTTACTGGGTCTGGCGCCTCGCGGCCCATGCCCCCCTCCTAGCCTGGGTCTCGGGTGCCCTGCTCCTCCTCATCTTGCCTTGGGCCATCCGCCCGGTTGCCACCAGCGCGGAAGTGGCCCACACCTGAGTGAATCATGCTGCGACGCCTGCTTGATCCCCGTTTTTGGCTGGCGGCGCTGGCTCTCGGCGTGACCCTCAGCATACCGTGGCTGCCGAGGGCGAGCCAGTCGCCCGCCGCCTACACGCTGGAGCTCACGCTCCGTGCCTCTGCGCAGGGCACAAGTCAGCTCTACTACGATCTCGGCGCCGGTTTGAACGAGGAGCAGCGCATCCCGGGCCTCCTCCGCGGCTCGGGAGCCTCCGAGACCCTGCGCTTCGCGCTGCCGGCTGGTTCGTACCATGGTTTTCGCTTCGATCCGGCCTCCGTCGCGCTTGAGTTCACGCTGGAGCGCGTGCGCTTGCTCGATCATCGCAAGCGCGAGGTGTTCCTGCCTCCTCTGTCTTCGTGGGAGTCGTGGAACGAGATCGCCACCACTGTGGTTTCGCCGTCCGGGATCACCTTCACCACCCTGCCCGCCGCCGCGGACCCCAGCATCTGGCTGGGTTTCACCAAGCCCCTGGTCCTACCCCAGACATCCCTCGCTGCGTGGCAACCCGTAGTCAGGCGCATTGGGGCAACCGCGTTGGTCGTCCTCGCCGTGCTGGTCCTCGGGGCAGGCGCTTGGACGCGGAGCGCTCGTGCCTTCGCTGAGGCAGGCCGCGTTCACCCGGTTCGCATGCTCGCGGCGATCGCGGCGCTGGCGACGGTTCTCAGCAGCTACCCCGTCGTGTTTCTCGGCAAGAGTATCGTATCGCCGAATTACGGCGCGCGGTTGCTCTACGATGCGATCCCAACACTTCCGGGTCAGGCCGACGCCCGACTCGAAGACGTGAAGATGGCCGACGTCGGGGCCATGATGTGGCAGCACCTCCCCATGTCGTTCGTGCAGGCGCGCGCGTGGTCGAACGGCGAACTGCCGCTATGGAATCGCACCAACTCCAGCGGGACGCTGCTGCTCGGGCAAGGCCAGTCGATGATCGGCGACCCTCTGCAATTCCTCGTCGTGCTCGCCGGAGCGGACGCCTGGGCATGGGACCTCAAGTTCCTCGCCGCCAAGTTCCTCCTGTGCTTCGGGCTAGGTCTCTTGGCTTGGCTACCGCTGCGTTCCTTGCCCGCGGCGGGTGTGATCGCGTTCGCCGGTGCCTTCATCGGCTTTTTCATCTACCGCATCAATCATCCCGCCTACTTCTCCTTCTGCTATGCGCCCTGGGTTCTCGTAGCCTGGTTCGTTCTGGAGGCGGACCTCGATCGTCCCAACCAGTCCCGCGGTCTCGCAGCGCTGATCGCCGCCAACCTCCTGCTGATGACGAGTGGTACGGTGAAGGAGGCCTACATGCTCCTGCTTGCGCTCAACGCGACGGGCCTCACCCTTCTACTGAGCTCCACCCGCGCGGCGTGGCGCGCGCGCCTGAGGTCGGTCGGCTGGACCGTCGCGGCCGGCGGCGCATTTGTACTCCTCACGGCGCCCTTGTGGACGACTTTACTCCATGCGCTGCGCGCCTCCTACAGTGGGTATCAGCAGCCGAGCGCGTACCAAGTCCATCCGAGCTTCCTCATCGGGTTCTTTGACGAGATTTTCTACCGGCCCATCCAAGCCGAGGAACGCGTCTTCAATCCATCCGCAAACTTCATCTTTCTCGGTGGATTGCTCTTCCTGGCGATCACGTGGCGACGTGAGCCGCAGAGCGGTGTGGTGGTAACGCTCGTCACCGCCTTCGCGGCCGCGATGGCGATGGCCTTCGGCGTTGTTCCACCCGACCTCATCAAGCTCGTACCGTTCCTCGCCAACGTCGCGCACATCGACAACTGCTTCTCACTGATCGCGATCATTCTCGCCGCTCCGCTTGCCGCCGCCGGTTGGTCGGCTGCCGGCCGCGCCCTGCGAGGTCCATGCGCACGCGGAGACCTGCAGGCGTTCGCTCTCCTTCTCGGGCTTCTACTCGCCTCATGGGTTGCGATGACCCAGACGATCCACAAGCCTCTGCTGGGATGGGACGCGGTCTTTTCGCCGCTGAAGTGGGACCATCGCCTGCCGGTTGGCGACTTTGTCTGGGCCAGCGCCGCACTTCTCCCCGTCGCTCTTCTCGCTGGAGTGATTCTTCTGGGACGATGCCTGCTGGCGGAACGGGTGACGCTGCTTACCGGAACGGGTCTGGCGATCTGCGCCGCCGTTATCCTGTGGCGCCACGGCCAGCATACCCCCACCGCGTTTGACCCGTATGTCTTCAACCCGACGGAGCGCGCCTCGTTCTTCAGTCCCTCCGCGGCCGTGCAGACCGTCCGTCAAGATCAGTCCGGTCCGTTTCGCGTCGCCGGTACCGATGGCAATTTTGTCGCGGGTTGGAGCGCCGCTTATGGCCTCGAGGGCATCAGCGGACCCGACGCGCTCGTCAATCCTTGGTACCGAGAACTCACCACCGCATTCGGGATCGATCGGATCAACGACTGGCGACTGATGGTCCGGTCAGAGACTTTCCTCGAGCAGAAGCCGGCGTATGACTTCCTCGGACTGAGGTACTACTTCAATCACCATGGCAGCCCCGGACCATGGGAGCAAAAGCTGGCGGTGGTGACCTTGGCCGATCTCGACGTGTATCGCAGTGCCGAGGCATGGCCTCGCGCATTCTGGGTCTCGGGTGTCTCGCGCTATGATCGCGTCAGCGATCTCGCCACGAACGTCCTCAAGGGCGATGGGCGCCCGTTCGCTGCGGTGGCGGCAGCAGAGGCGCCTGCGGACTGGCCATTGCCGGACGGTCAACCGGCGATTCCCGCGCACGACTACCGGCTCACCGCGAATACCACGTCGTTCCGCCTGAGCGCACCGCAGCGCGGTCTGGCCGTGTTGCACGAAACGTGGCTGCCGGATGACTTCACCGCTACGGTCAACGGACTTCCGGCGCAGGTGGTGCGCGTGAACCACGCCTTTAAGGGCGTTTGGCTCCCGGCGGCCGGCGACCACGCGGTGGAGTTCAGCTATCGGCCACCGCGCCTCCGCTGGGCACTCGGCGCGAGTCTCGTCGGCGTAATCGCAATCGCGGCCCTTCTCATCCTCCCGGCGCGGCGGCGGGAAGCCCGACTCACCCCATGACCCCCTCGCCGGCGTGCCGCGCCTGCGGAAGCAGGAACACCCGTATTCGCGGAACGCAACGACGCGCGTCGTCCCAGCAGCCGTTTACCTACCACGCCTGCGGCGACTGCGACTTCCTCTTTGTTGAACCGGTGACGCCCGACTCGGTTTACGACGATGCATACTACGACGGGCGCGGTGTGGACCCAATGGTCAACTATCGCGCCGAGTATGAGAACTACCGGGCGACCGATCGGCTGAGCGAGTTCGAGGACCTGCTGGCCATCGCCACGCGCCATCTCCGTCGCCGCGACACGACGCCCAGCCACGGCGAGGTCAACTGGCTCGACTTCGGCTGCGGCGCCGGCGGGCTTCTCAAGTTCCTGCGCGACTCCGCAGCCATCGCGACCCTTTCCGGGCGGCGTCCACTCAGGGTGATGGGAAGTGATGTCGGCAGTTACAGCCAGCGCCTCCGGTCGGAGGCCGGGTTCGACGTGCGTTCAGCCGAGGATCTCGCCCGGCTCCCCGACGGCTCCTTCGACGTCATCTCTGCGATTGAGGTGATTGAGCACATCGCTGAACCGGCGCCAGTCATCCGCCTGCTTGCTCGACTGCTCAAGCCCGGTGGCCTCCTACTCCTTACCACGGGTAATCTGGCCAGCCCGATGGCACGATGGCGCGGACTCAAATTCGGTTACTGCATGCCCGAGATCCACATCAGCCTGTTTTGTCCGGCGACGCTCCGTCGTCTGTACGGCGATGCGGGACTCATTCCTGAGTCGGTGCAGTACCGCGGCGTCCTCAACTTCAAGATCCTCAAGAGCGCGGGCAGTCCCGGTCGACGGCGGCTTCTCCGCTACGCCCTTCACTTTCCCGGATTCCGTCGTCTTGTTGATCTTCTGTATGGCACGTCGGCAATGCCATGCGCGCGCCGTCCGTAGCCGCGCTTTCCATCGATCCACCGTCCGCACCACCCTCTTCAACACGCCGCCATGAGTTCCTGCCCCTTTTCATCGACTGATCCCTTCCGCGCGAAGCGCGCCTCCGACGGCGTTCTAGTCTCGGAGTTCCAGGGTAAAGACATTCCCCTCATCCTGCGCCATAAAGACGTGCGCGCGGCCGCCGCCGACTGGCACCGCTTCTCGTCCGACGCGCCGTTCCGGGTGCCGATCCCGTCAGAGGAGGATGTCCGCTCGGTGCGGCAGCTGCCCGTCGAGACCAACCCACCCGAGCACGGCGAGTATCGCCGCATCATCGACCCGTTCTTTCGCCGACCGAAAGAGCCGGAGATGATGCAGCAGGTCGACCAACTGATCGGCGGCATGATTGCCGAAGCTGCGGCGCGTCCTGAAATCGAGATCGTGCGCCAGTTCGCACTGCCCCTCCAATCGCGTGCCTTGGCTTTTCTGCTCAACGTGCCGCAGTCAGACGCGGAGGAATGGATCAGCTGGGGAATCCATGTCTTCCGCGATGGCCCGAACGGCGAGGCCAAGGGGCAGATCCTCGAGCGCTACATCCACCGCCAACTCGACCGCACGCTGGCGAACTCGGGGGACGACTTCTACAGCGCCCTGCACCGGGCTGAGTTCCGGGGACGAAAGCTGACGCGCGAGGAGCAGGTCGGCTTCGTCAACCTGACCTTCGCGGGCGGCAGAGATACGATTATCCAAACCGTGGCATCCTTGATGCACCACCTCGCGGTCGCCCCGGAGATCTTCGCGCGCCTGAAAGCGGAGCCGGAGCTGCACGTCCCGGCGGTCGAGGAATTCTTCCGCCTCCTCTCACCGCTCACCCTCACCGCCCGCGTTTGCCCGGCTGACACGGACGTCAAGGGGCACCTCGTGCCCGCCGACGAGCGCGTCGCTCTCTGCTGGGCGTCGGCCAATCGAGATGAGACCGTCTTCCCGCAACCGGACGAGGTCCAACTCGACCGCAAACCGAATCCCCACATCGCGTTCGGCAGCGGACCGCACACCTGCATCGGCGCCCATCATGCTCGCCTCGTCGCCCGCACCTTGCTGCGACAGCTTTGCCGCCAAATCGAGCGCATCGAGGTCATCGCCAGCGAGGCGCACGTGGAGCGCGAGCAAACCTACGAACGCACGGTCGGCTTCGCCTCGCTGACCGTGCGCCTGCACCCGACTCCGTCGGAGGGTTGAGCCCTAGATACCCATGAGGTGCCGGAGCGTGTAGAGCTCCAGCGCCTCGTAGTCACGGTTCGCACGGAATTCCTCCACCCGGCGGAGGTCGTACGTGCGTGCCTTTTCGACCAGCGCGAGAAAAAGTTCCCGGCTATTCTTGAGATGAGCCGTCACCGGGCTACCGCGCTGCGTGCGCATGGTCTTCACATCCAGACCGACGAATTCGCCGTTGCGGCCGAACCCGCCCTCCTCGAGTACCAGAACCTGGTCGAATGCGGCGCGGAGATTCGCCCCGCCAAAGTTTTTGTCCTGATCGTACTTCAACCCATTCTGGTCGTTGAGATGCACGCCCGCCAGCTTACCATGGGCGAGCACAAACGCCATCTCGTCGCTGGGATCCAGCCCCGCGAGAATGGCGTGCGCCGATTCAATCAGCACCTTCACCCGCTTGGCGTCCCGGGCAGCATGCGCGAGCGCCACCGCGTGACCCGCAGTGGGGACGTAGGCCAAATCCGTCGGCTCGTTCGGCTTCGGCTCGATCCAGATCTCGATCGTCGGATCATACGCGAGCATCTCATCGATCGCCTTCTGCAACCGTTCGTAGGCCACCCGTGCGTTCTTCGCTTCGCGAATGTAGGTGCCTTCTCGCGCCAGCCAAAGGACCGTTGACCGCGCCCCGACGATCCGGGCGATGTCGATGCACCGCTTGGTCCGATCCATCGCGTACTGCCGGTCAGTAGCACTGTTCGAGGTATAGCCGCCGTCAACCGTCTGTTCGGCAAACCAGAGGCGCGGCGCGACGAACTCGGCCACCAGCCCTTGATTGCGCAGCATGGCGTCAACGGACTTAGCCTTGGCCTCGACTTGCGACGCACTGAGCCCGTCGAGGTCCGGAACCACGTCATCGTCGTGGAACTGCACGCCGTCGAACCCTAGAGGCTTGTACAGGGCGAATTTTGCCTCGTGCGGATAGGTCGCACGAACCTGGGGACCGAAAGGATCAGCACCTTCGCTGATGTTCCAGGGACCGAACGAAAAACGATACTGCGTGGGGGCACTCATGGAGGGCACCGTTCTGGTCAGAGCCCCGCGGTGAGTCCAACCCAAAACCGTCGCGAAACGGACGCCGCTCTAGCGGCTAGTCCAGCCTCCATCGATCGGAATGGCGGCTCCAGTGATGGACCGCGCGGAGTCACCACACAGAAACAGCGCCAGCGATGCCACCTCCTCGATCTCGACGAACCGCTTCGTCGGCTGCGCCGCGAGAATGACCTCCCGAATCACCCGCTCACGCGGGAGCCCATGGACTCGGGCCTGGTCCGCGATCTGGCCTTCCACGAGAGGAGTCCGGACGTACCCCGGACAGATCGCGTTGCAGGTGATTCCCGTCTCGGCCAGTTCCAGAGCGACACTCTTGGTCAGACCCACCTGCGCATGCTTGGCGGCGACATAGGCGCTCTTGAAGGGAGACGCGACGAGGCCGTGCACCGAGGCCAGATTCACGATCCGCCCCCACCCGCGTTGCTTCATGCCCGCAACCGTGAGACGGATCGCATGAAAACTCGCATCCAGCATCAGCGAACGAATCATCTCCCACTTTTCGGGCGGAAACTCCTCCACTGGGGATACGTGCTGAATGCCTGCATTGTTGACCAGGATATCCACCGGACCGATGCGCTCGCGCGTGGCCACGATCAAGCGCTCGACCTCGCCCGGGCTTGTCAGATCGGCCGCATCCCAGCCGATGCGCCGTCCAGTCTCCGCCGCCAGCGCGGCGCAGTCCGCCGCGATCATGGCCGGGGCACCAAGACCATGCACCATCACGTCGGCCCCCGCCCGGGCCAGTGCTTGCGCAATGCCCCGCCCAATTCCGCTGGTCGAGCCAGTCACCAGCGCCGTCCGTCCGGCCAAAAACGTACCCGTACTCATCGAGAGTCTCCCCCCGCAGCGAGCGCCACCACAAAGGGCGCTCCCGTCTTGCCCCGCACTTCCTCGAGAGTCGCATCACCCTGCAACTCGATCAGCTTGAGCCCACGCCCCTCCGGCATCACCTCAAATACCGCGAGGTCCGTGATGATCAGACTCACCACGCCTTGGCCGGTGATGGGCAGGGTGCACGCAGGCAGAATCTTCGACGATCCATCCTTCGACGTGTGCTCCATCACCGCGACCACGCGAGCCACGCCGGCCACGAGATCCATGGCCCCGCCCGGCCCTTTCACCATCTTTCCCGGCACCATCCAGTTCGCGATGTCGCCGTTCGCCGAAACCTCCAGCGCCCCGAGAATGGATAGATCAATGTGCCCACCCCGGATCATCGCGAACGAGTCGCTGCTCGAAAAGAACGAGGAGCCCGGCAGGGTCGAGATCGTCTGCTTGCCCGCATTGATCAGGTCGGGATCCACCGCATCGTCCGCCGGGTAAGGACCGATCCCGAGCAGTCCGTTCTCGGACTGCAGGGTCACTTCAATACCTGTCGGAATAAAATTTGCGACCAAGGTCGGGATGCCGATGCCCAGGTTGACGTAGAAGCCGTCACGTAGCTCCCGCGCCGCCCGGCGCGCAATCCGCTCTCGGATCGGGCTTTCCTTGCGCGATGCGGCGGCACCCTGAACCGTGCGAAACTCGATCCGCTTCTCATACCGCTCTCCTTGGACAATGCGGTCCACGTAGATCCCGGGGGTGTGAATGGAATCCGGGTCGAGGGTGCCCGCCGGCACAAGTTCCTCTACCTCCGCCACGCAGACTCTCGCGCAAGTCGCGACCATGGGATTGAAGTTCCGCGCCGTCTTCCGGAAGACGAGGTTACCGGCAGTATCACCCTTCCATGCCTTCACCAGCGCCACGTCGGCGCGAATGGCCGGCTCCAGCACGTAGGCGCGTCCGTCAAACAGCTTAGTCTCCCGCTGCGCCGCGAGTGCGGTGCCGACACCGGTCCGGGTGTAGAACCCCGGGATTCCGGCACCACCAGCACGCAGACGCTCCGCCAGCGTGCCCTGCGGAACCAGCTCCAGTTCGAGCTCCCCCGCCAGCACCTGCCGCTCAAACTCGCGATTCTCCCCGACGTAGGAGGCGATCACCTTGCGCACTTGCCGGGTGCGCAAGAGCAGCCCCATGCCGAAATCATCCACCCCAGCGTTATTGCCCACGATCGTGAGCCCGCTCGCGCCACCGTCGCGGAGCGCAGCGATGAGGTTCTCGGGGATCCCGCAGAGGCCGAAGCCGCCCGCGGCGATGGTCTGTCCGTCACGCACGATTCCCGCGAGCGCGGCGGCGGCGTTGGGGTAAACTTTGTTCATGGTAAAACCGACGGGCTAGAGCAGCTCCACGCACACCGCGAGCCCCTCGCCCCCTCCGATGCAGATCGTCGCCACGCCCCGACGGAGCCCGCGCCGGCGCAGGGCCCCGAGCAGCGTCACGAGGATGCGCGCCCCAGAGGCGCCGATCGGGTGACCCAGGGCGATGGCCCCGCCGTCGACGTTGACCCGCGTCGGATCAATCTCCAGCTCGCGCATGAACGCCAGCGGCACCACCGCAAAGGCTTCGTTCACCTCCCAGAGGTCCACCTCCGCCGTCCGCCAGCCCGCCGCGCCAAGCGCCTTGCGGGTGGCGCCGACCGGAGCCGTGGTGAACCACTGCGGCTCCTGCGCGTGCGCTCCGACGCCGACGATCCGCGCCAGAGGCTTCCAACCGCGTGAGGCCGCCGTGGCCTCATTCGTCAGCGCGACAGCCGCGGCGCCGTCGTTGATCGACGAGGCGTTTGCCGCCGTGATCGTGCCGTCCTTCGCGAACGCGGGCTTCAGCGTGGGCATGCGGTCGAAGTTCACGCGCGCCGGACCCTCATCGGTTGTCACCGTCACCGTCGCCCCCTTGCCCGATGGAACGTCGATCGGCACGATCTCCGCGTCGAACGCCCCCGCCTGCTGGGCGCGCTGAGCACGGCGGAACGACTCCGCCGCGTACGCATCCTGCTCAGCCCGCGAGAAGCCGTACTTGCCGGCGCACGCCTCGGCGCAGGTTCCCATATGCTGGTCACCGTGCGGATCCCAAAGGCCGTCCGTGATCACCGAATCCAGAATCTGACCATGGCCGAGTCGATACCCCGCGCGAGCTTTCGGCAGCAGGTAGGGCGCTTGGGTCATGCTCTCCATTCCACCCGCGAGGTAGAGTTCGCCCATCCCCGACGCCAGGGCCTGGGCCGACTGGATCACGGCCTGCAGCCCGGATCCACAGACTTTGTGCACCGTGGTCGCGCTCACCGCCGGCGGCAGTCCCGCCGCCAACGCCGCACGCCGGGCGGGAGCTTGGCCCTGACCCGCCGAGAGCACGTTTCCCATCACTACATCGGTGTACTCGGCGGCGGGTATGCCACTCCGCGCCACTGCCGCGGCCAGAGCCGCGCCACCGAGGCGCCACGCCGGGAGTTCGGCGAGCGCGCCCTGGAAGGATCCGAGCGGAGTGCGAGCGGCGCCGACAATGACAGCGTGGGTCATGCAGTGAGGGGTTAGGCGAGGCGATCGCAACAGATCCCAGCAACGCCGGCAATCTCCGAAGCCTCAGGGCGGCGGCACGACCGCGAAGAGGTACCGCCCCGACCCGACTTCGACTTCAAGATCACCGTCACTTGCCCGCACTTCACGCACGCCCGCCGCATGGGTCAACGGCTGGCCCGACTCGCTGACCCGCGCGGCGGCCGCCCGATCCAAGCGTACCCGGGCACTGGCGTTCGGCGGCACGTCGAGCTGGAGGGTCCACGACCGCCCGTCGCGCCGCCATTCCGTGGCGATTCGACCCGCCGGGACCTCCGACTCCGCTGCGACCCAAGTGATCGGCGCCGCCTCCGGGTTGCCCGCGGGATCCGGAAGCCGTGGACGCACCGGGATCACGCGGGAGCCGGGTTCCGATCGACCGATCCCAGCCAGCTCGCGGAACGCCCACTCCATCACGGCTCCAAACGCGTAGTGACTGAAGCTGTTCATCGCCGCGTTCTGCTTCCCGTTCGCGCCGTTGAACCCGTGCTCCTCCGTGTAGCTGTCCCAGCGTTCCCATACGGTGTTCGCGCCGTTGGCCACGGCATACCCCCAACTCGGAAAGCGCCGGCTCTGAAACAACCGCACCGCGAGATCGTGCTGCCCGTGCTCCGACAGCACCGAAAGAATCGAACGCGTGCCGAGGAAGCCCGTCGACATCCGGTAGTCGTTCCGCGCGATTCTCGCCGCGAGCGCCTGCACGACGCGGGGCGTGTCCTCCTTAGGAACAAGCCCGGCCCACAAGGCAAGAACGTGGCTGGACTGTGACGGCAAGGCGTACTCGCCGTCCGAGCGACGGTACTGCCGCACAAACGCCGCCTCCATGCGCGCCCGGCGCCGCTGGTAGACCTCAGCTTCCACCGGCCGAGACAACGCCTGCGCCATTTCCGCCATCTGATCCGCCACCTTCGCGGCATAGCAGGTGTCGACCAACTCAAGCGGCGTTGGATCGTCCAAATTCAGCCAGTCCCCCCACGGATTGCCATGCCGGGAACCCAGTCCGTCCGGGCTTGCGGTCGAATGCCGCCACTCCATGAAGCGCTGCAGCGCCGGCCAGTGCCGCTCCACCATCCGCAGATCACCATAAGTCCGCCACGCCGTCCAAGGAACCATCACGCCCGCGTCCGTCCACGCCGAGCCGAAGGTCTGCTGACCGGGACCGTGCGCCATCGGATAGGGCGCGTAGTCAGGAAAAGCCCCGAACGATCGCTGGGCCTCGACCACGTCATCCATCCACTTAGTCAGGAAACCCGCCACATCCGCGTAGTACGTCGCCGTTCCAACGTACGCGCCAGCATCGCCCATCCACCCAAGGCGCTCGTCACGCTGCGGACAGTCGGTCGGCACTTCAATGAAGTTGGCGCGCTGCGTCCACCGCGCGTTCTCCGCCAGCCGGGTCAGGACGGCGTCGCTGCAGGCGAAAGTGCCGATCAACGGGGTATCGTTGTGCAGCACGAGACCCGTCACCGCATCCAGGCCGGGCCGCTCAACCAGGCCGGCGACCTCTACGTACTGGAAACCATGATACGTAAAGCGCGGCGACCATGTCTCGCCTTCGGGATCACCACGCACAATATAGGTGTCCGTCGCTCGCGCCCGGCGCAGGTTCTCCGTCATCAGCCGCCCATCCCGGTGCAGGCGCTCGCCGTAGCGCAGCCGGATTTCGGTGCCAGCGGGGCCCCTCACGCGCAAGCGGACCACGCCAGCGATGTTCTGACCGAGGTCAAAGATGTAGACCCCGGGGCTTGGCTCCGCGATCGCCTGCGCCGGCCGCTCCTCGGTCACTCGGATCGGCGGAGCACCGTAGGCCTGCATCCGCTGAGGCGGAACGAATCCGACCTCCACGGCTCGCTGCTCGACCGCATCCCGGTAGCGCGCTGGAAAGCGCGGATTCGCGTCCGCTCGCACCACGGGCTCCCACCCGTTCGCTTGGTAGCCCGCACGATCCCATCCGGGAAGCTCGCGCCGCGCATCATGCCGCTCTCCCATGATCAAGTCTGCTTCCTGAATCGGCCCACTCGTCGTCACCCGCCAACTGCGATCGGTGATGACTCGCTCGCGGGAACCGTCTTCGTACTCGATCTGAAGCTGCACCCGCAACGCTGGTTCCTTGCCGTAAAACCAACGGCCCAAACGGTCCGGACCATAGCCCACCAAGAGGCCATAGCCCACGTAGCCGGCGTACCAGCCATCGGCAACCACTGCCCCGACTACGTTCTCCTCTCCAGCTCGAAGCTGCGCCGTGATGTCATGAGCCCGGTAATAGGCGCGCTGTGAGGTATCCGACCATCCCGGTTGAAAGTACGCGTCACCGATCCGGCTGCCGTTGCAGTGCAGATCGTAGATACCCAGCGCCGAGACGTACGCGACCGCACGCCGCACCGGCTTCCCGATCGCAAAGGCGCGGCGGAAATGGCGCGCCGGCGGCAACACGAGCGGATCGGGCTTCGTCGGCCACGGCGTACGGTCCGGTGCGGCGATCCACTCCGCTCCCCAATCCGAAGCCTGCAACAGCCCCATGCCCCACCGGGCAGGCACACTCCACGGCGTAGGCTCGCCGCGTTCATCCCAGATGCGCACCTGCCAAAAATACTCGGCTCCCGACTCGAGAGGCGCGCCTTCATAGGCAACCTGCAGGCGATCATCGCCGTCGCGTCGACCGCTGTCCCACAACGCCCCCCGCCCTTCCTCGAGCCCAGCTCGCGTCCGTGCCACCCGGACCTGCCATGCGGTTTGCTCCACGCCGCGTCGGTCCGAGGCCAGCCGCCACGAAAGGCGAGGCGTCAGCGTCTCGATGGCATCCGGCTCGGTCAGGAACTCACAGCGCAGGTGCTGCACGCGGACTTCCGCGGAGCGACTTTCACCCCGGGCAGTCGGCACCAGACCAAGCGCGATGATCCCGCCGCACACGAACGGCCAGAAACACCACCATAACGACACCGAACAACGGCCGACAGGGAAAGACATGACCGCTCGACAATGGAAAGTCCGCCGTTCGGCGCAAAGCCAAAGCCCTTTGGCGTCCAGCAGGTTCCCCGTGGACATGGGAGGGCGTTTCCCTATGGTCACTTCGGTTCTTGATGCGCGCTGAACTCCACCACCGTCGCCGGTCCTTCCCCATGCTAGCCGCGCGTTTGGCGGGAGGTCTGATGCTCGTCTGCCTCTTCACGGCGGCCGGAGCATCTGCCCCGGCCATTGAGGACAACGCCGTCTTGGTCTGGAACGAGGAAGCGCTCAACGCGACCCGGCTCGCGCGCAATCCACCGCCAATCGCGGCCATCCATCTCGCCACGTTTCACGCGGCCGTGCACGATGCCGTGATCGGTGTCACGCGATCAGACCGAACGTGGCTTCCAGTGCCCGATCCGGCACCCGATACGTCCGCCGAAGCCGCCGCCGCCGGAGCCGCCCACCTCGTCCTACGCACCCTTTGGTCATCCTGGACAAACCCACGCACCTTCGATCTCGCGCTCGAGAGGGCGCTGGAGCGAATCCCAGACCGCGCCGCACGAGAGCGCGGCCTGGCGTACGGCCGCTCGGTCGCCGAACGCACCCTCGCCGCCCGCGCGCGCACGGGCTGGGCCGAGCCAGCGCGCGGACCCTTCGCCAGCGCTGAGCCCGGCCTGTGGCGCGAGACGCCACCCGGCTTTCGTCCCGCCGTCCTCCCCCAGATCGCCACGGTGACCCCATTCGTGTTGCGATCCCCCAGCCAGTTTCGCGCCCCCCCGCCCCCCCGAGTCGACTCAGCCGAGCACGCCGCCGAGCTCGCGGAGGTCGCGCGCGTGGGAGCCCGCGACGGCGCGGAGCGGACGGAGGACCAGACACTCACAACCCCGTTCTGGTCCGACGATCTCGGTACGGCCACGCCGGCCGGACACTGGAATTCGATTGCCCAGGGCCTAGCGCGGCGCCGCGGGCTCCCGCTCGGCGCGACCGCGCGCCTGTTCGCGCTGCTCAACTTTGCGACCGCGGATGCGGCGATCGCCTGCTGGGACACCAAGTACCACTACCGAACCTGGCGACCCGAGACCGCCATCCGCGAGCTCACTCCAGCCATTAATCCCCATTACCGCGGAAATCCGGACTTCATCCCGAACATGGTCTCGCCCGCGCACCCCGACTACGTTTCCGGACACAGTGCATTTTCCGGCGCGGCATCACATCTGCTCGCCCGCTTCTTCGGCGATGACCACATCGCTTTCTCGACCACGTCCGACGGATTGCCCGGAGTCGTGCGGCACTTCTCCAGCCTCTCCGAGGCCTGTCGCGAGGTCGGCCTCAGCCGCGTCTTCGGCGGCATCCACACGCGCTCAGCCAACCTGGCAGGGCAGGAAATCGGACGACGCGTCGCCGACTGGGTGTTTGAGCATGCGCTGACTCCGTCGCCCACGACACACCCGTCGACCCCATGACTGCCCGCGCACTCGCCCTCCTCGCGGTCATCGGCGTGCTTGGACCCGTCTACGGCGATGCCGCTCCTCCGGCCTCCACACCTGTTCAGATTGCTCCCCTCCCGCCGCGCGCCGCCGGGGAAACATCGGCCAAGCGTTTCACACGTCTCGCCCCCGAAGACTCGGGACTGACTGCCACCAACCGCTTCGATGACCCGCGAATGTGGGGCGAACGTTTCCGCGAGCTCACACTCGGTGCCGTCGAGACCGGCGTCGCCGTCGCGGACTTTGATCGTGACGGGCGTCCCGACATCTTCGCGGTCTCGAAGAATGGGCCGTCCTCGCTCTACCGCCAGACCGCCCCCTTCCGGTTCACCGACGTGGCACGCGAGGCCGGTCTCGTCCCGGTCTCGGAAACCCGGCCGAGCAACAACGGCGTCACCGCGGTGGACATCAACCAGGACGGATGGATGGACCTTTACGTCTGCCGCTACGACCAACCCAACCAGCTCTTCGTCAACCGTGGTGACGGCACGTTCACTGAACGCGCGAGTGAGTACGGACTGGCCATCCGCGACGCATCCGTGCACGCGACCTTCGCGGACTACGACCGAGACGGCGACCTCGATTGTTACGTCGTCACGAACATTCTCGACTTCAGCAAGTCTCCCTTGGGACGCCGAGATCTGCTGCTGCGCAACGACGCCGCTGCAGGATTCCGCGACGTGACCGAGGCCGCCGGGATCTGGGGCCTGACGCAGGGGCACACCGCGCTCTGGTTCGACAGTAACCACGACGGCTGGCCGGACCTCTACGTCGCGAACGATTTCGAAACCCCGGATCGTTTCTACCTCAATCGCGGTGACGGCACCTTCACCGATGTGGTCGACGAGCGCTTGCCACATGTGACCTACTTCTCAATGGGCGCCGACGCCGGCGATCTCGATGGCGACGGCCGCGTGGACTTCGTGATCACCGACATGCGGGACCGAACCCACCGCGCCTTTCTGACCGGCATGGAAGAGATGGGGCGCGGCCTCTGGGAGATCGAACGCACCAGTCGCCTGATTCCCCAGTACATGTGGAATGCGGTTTATCTCAACACCGGCACCGACCGCTTTGCCGAAGCCGCTCACCTTTTGGGAGTCGAGGCAACCGGCTGGACCTGGGCGGTCCGCACCGCCGACTTGGACGACGACGGTCGACTCGACCTCTTCTTCACCGCGGGAATGATTCGAAACTTTGTGGATGCCGACCTGATCGATCGCCAGAATGTGGCTCCCAACCTCGCCGCCCGCGCCGCGGTGTGGCGCGGAGCGCCGCCGCGCCGCGAAACCACGCTGGCTTTCCGAAACCAAGGACCCCTCGCGTTCGCTGATGTCTCGGCCGACTGGGGACTCGATGAGCTCACCGTCAGCTTCGGGTGCGCAGTGGCGGACTTGGACGGCGATGGCGACCTCGATCTGGTCTACGCGAATTACGACGCACCTCCCACCGTCATCCGAAACAATTCTGCCGATTCGCACCGGGCGGTGATTCGCCTGGCGGGAAGGGCCCCGAATCGCGACGCGATCGGCGCCGAAGTCCGCGTCACCACGAACGGCGGGACACTCGTGCGCCAAGTCTACACCGAGCGCGGAATCGCCTCCAGCGAGCCAGCCCAACTCCATTTTGGCCTGGGCCGCCACGCTATCATCCGGTCGCTGGAAGTCCGCTGGCCCAGCGGAGCACAGCAAACGCTTCGTGATCTCCCGGCTGACTCCCTCATCACCGTGACGGAGCCAGCCCCCGGGCAACCCAGTGCGGCGATCTTCCACACTCCCAGCGCGCCCACGGCATGGCTCACCGAGGAAGCAAGCGACCACGGCCTCCGCTCCATTTCGGCTCCCCCACCCGTGGATGAGCTCTCACGCCAGCGGCTCCTACCGAGGCGAATCGGGTCGCCGACGCCAGCTCTGGCCGTCGCCGACGTGAATCGGGACGGACACGACGACCTGTTCGTATCGGCTGCCGCAGGTCAACCCGCCCGCCTGTTCCTCAGCGACGCCAGCGGCACCTTTCGGGAAAGCCCGGACCAACCTTGGGCGGCCGGATTACCGGCCGACGGAGCAGCCGCGGCCTTCGTCGACGCCAACGCCGACGGTCACGTCGACCTCCTCGTCGCGCTGGGAGGCGCACGGACGCCGGCCGAGAGCGACTTGCTGCGCGACCGTCTCTACCTGAATGACGGACAGGGACGGTTCTCCGCCGCACCGGACAACATGCTCCCCGCCGATCGCGACGCCGCTGGATGCATCGCGGTGGGCGACTTTGATGGCGACGGCCGCGCCGACGTTTTCATCGGAGGCCGGCTGATTCCCGGGCGCTACCCCGAGGTCCCACGGAGCCGCCTCCTGCGCAACACGGGCTCCGGTTTCGCCGACGTCACCAGCACGGCCGCACCGGAACTCAGCGCGGCCGGGCTGGTAACCGCCGCGCTGTGGTCCGATCTGGACGGTGACGGCCGGCAGGACTTGGTAGTCGCCTCGGAATGGGGAGAAGTCGCGCGCTGGCGGAACGACGACGGCCGTCTTCGTCGTCAAGACGATCAGGGCCGAGCACCTCGCCTCACCGGATGGTGGAGCTCGCTGGCCGTGGCGGACGTCAATCGCGATGGACGCCCCGACATCATCGCCGGGAACGCTGGCCTGAACACAAAGTACCGCGCCTCGATCGACCAGCCGACCCTGCTTTTCTCCGGGGCATTCGACAGCTCGGGTCGGAGCCACCTCATCGAGGCGAAGGTCAGCGAGGGAGTCCTGCGCCCCGTCCGTGGCCGCAGCAAGCTCAGCTATTCGTTTCCATGGCTTCCGCGCCGCTTCCCGACCTACCGATCCTTCGCCAAGGCGAGCCTGACAGACCTCTTTGCGCCCGAGTTCCTCGACCACGCCCAGCGGCTGGAGGCCAACGAACTCGCGTCTGGGATCTTCGTCCAGCAAGCCGACGGAAACTTCCGCTTTGAGCGACTGCCCCACCAGGCCCAACTCGCGCCCGTGCGGGCCATCGTGGTGCGCGACTTCAACCATGATGGGGCAGTCGACCTCGCACTCGTGGGCAACTCGTTCGGACCCGAACCGTCAACCGGGCGCTTTGACGGCGGAGTTGGCTTGGTGCTGCGTGGAGACGGCAGCGGGCGCTTTGTTCCCTTGGCCGCGGTGGACTCCGGCCTCCTCGTTCCCGGTGAAGCGAACAGCGCGGTGGCTCTCGACGTAGCGGGGCGTGGCGCGATCGCAGTGGCGCGCTGCGAGGGCCCCCTTCTCTTGTTCCGCGAACGCCCATGACACTCCTGCGCCTCCTTCTCGCGTCAGCCTTCGCCGCAGGCGCCTCAGCCAGCAGCATCGGCGCACCGGTGTCTCCGACTGCGGAGCCGCGGGCGGCGATCCCCTGGCGGACGTGGGAGGAGGCGAAGCGTATCAGCGATGGATCTAACGACCGCCCCATCTATGCGTATCTGGGCTCTGAACTCTCGGAGCTGAGTCGCGAAACCGAGCAGCAGACTTTCGCCCGCGCAGAGACGGCGGCCTGGCTTGCCGGGAACTTTCTCTGCGTACGGATCAGCGAGGTGGCTGATCCTCAGATCGCCGCGTTTGTGCAGGATTTGGTCGAGCGCGTGCGACAGCAGAAGGGACCGCCCTACCACGTGTGGCTTACTCCCCGCTTCGAGCCCTACGACGCCGCGGGCTACTTGCCGCCAGCGGAGGAGTGGTCGCAGCCGGGATTCCTCAAGACTGCACGAGCTGCACTTGACGTGTGGCGCGAGCGACCGGACGCCGCGACCGCAGCCGCGCGCGAGCTGCGCGCTCTTGCGCCACCCGAGCCGCCATCAACACGGCTACCCTCCGTCGCTACGCTGCTCGAACGGGGTACCGACGCCTGGCTCGCCGCGGAGGACCGAACGCACGGGGGATTCGGTGAAGCCCCGAAGGAGCATCACGCCGAGGTCATCAGATTCCTTCTCCACCGCGGTCCAGGCGGACGACAGGCGGCCCTCAGGGCCGCTGATGCACTCGTCAGAGGTGCGCTCCAGGACCCGGCCGACGGCGGATTCTACCGCCGCACCATCGACGAGGCATGGCGTGAACCGTACCGCCAGAAACGCCTGATCGACCAAGCGCGAATCGCTGTCGCTCTCCTTGAAGCGGACGAGGTCGCGAACCGTCCGGACTGGCGCCAAGCCGCGCACCGCGCGCTCCGCTTCGGTCTCACCCAGCTGGGAAGACCGGAGGGCGGATTCCTCGCCGCGCTCGACACCACCGACGGCGCGGCACCGACTGGAAGGGTTGGCGTTGCCTCGCTGGCCACCCAAGGCGTGTTCCTGGGTGCACTCATTCGCGCCGGCGAACCGTTTCAGGCGGAAGCGGAAACGCTCGCGCGGCACCTGCGCGCATCGATCCAGCCGGCGCGCAACGGACCGTCGGAACCCGGCGCAGCGCCGGAGGAGCGGTCGGCCGCTGATCTCCTTGGAGCAGCGTTTGGGCTTTCCCTCTCCCGCGATCCCGGCGACCAACGCCTCGCGCAGGAGCTCGCGCGCACAGCGCTTGCGCAGTATCACGACGCTCGGTCCGGGCTATTCTGGGCGGTCTCGGCGGAAGGGGCCGCCTCTCTCCCGTGGCGCCCCCTCGCACTTCCCTCGCCTATCCGTGCAGAGTCGCTCGCGCTTGCCATCGGCGTTGATTCCGGCCCACGCCAACAGCTTCGTCGTGCGCTCCGGCACACCATCGAATTTGATCCGCTGCCGCCCGCAGAGATCTTGATCGCGCTCACCCGCGACGCGGAGAGCGCTCCGTGAGCCACACCGTTGTGGCCGTCCCTGACGGTGCCGGAGCGGGGCTGCTGCGACTCCGCACGCATTATTTTCTGATCCACGGCATGTTCGGGGCAACGGGGCCTTACCTGCCGGTGTTTCTCCGCGACGAAAAGGCGCTCTCCCCTGGAGAAATCGGGACCATCTTTGCGCTGGCGCAGGCCGGGGCGATTGTGATGCCGCCCCTGCTCACACTGCTCGCCGATCGGTTCCGCGTCATGAGTCCACTCGTCATGGCCTTGTTCATCGGCAACCTTGTCGCCATGTCTGGGCTGGGGTTCGCCAGCGGATTCACGGCTTGCCTCCTCGCCGTCGCGTTGAGCAGCTTTTCCAACCAGCCTCAGGGTGCGCTCGCCGACGGTCTTTTCTTCACGTTGCAGCAACGTGAACACTCCCGTCACCTCACGTACCCCTCGGTCCGCATCTGGGGAAGCGTGGGATTTCTTTGCACCAGCGCCCTAGTGTTCCTTGCGACCACCGCCGGGATGCCAGCACCCATCATCGGCATCGCAGCGGTCACGGCCGCGATCGGCTTCCTGAACGCGCGGCGACTTCCGCGCAGTCTGCCACCCACCGCCGGCGGGGGGCGGTTGCCCACAGTTGACGCCGCCCGTCTTCTCCTCCGGCCGCCGCTGTTCATCTTCTGCCTCGGGATCGGACTCATCCTCTTCACGAACGCGGCCTACTACAGTTTCTATCCCCTTTACCTCACCGAAGTGGCGGGATTCGAGCCGCGCTGGGTTGGACTCATCGCGAGCATCGGCGTGGTGCTGGAGCTCGGCTACCTGCTTCTTTTCGACCGCTTCCGCGCCCGAATTTCACTCCCGGCCATCATCATCTTCGGAGCCCTCACCTGCTCGCTCCGGCTGGCGATGCTCGCGTTCCTCCCGTCTCCTTTCTGGGCGACGGCGTTTCAGCTGTTCCACGGCATCGGCGTGATCGGCGTCTTCATCGCGCCCGCGATGTATCTGAACAGCCTAGCCGGCGACGACTACCGCAGTTCAGTGCAGGGCCTCTACGTCATGCTCGTCCCGGGTGGTTTCGGCATTCTGGGTAACCTCATTTCTGGCCAACTGGCCGCCGCCGGACTGATAAACCTCTACCAGATCAGCCTTTGGATCGCACTCGTCGGCACCACGCTGCTCGTCGTCGCCTTCGCCCTGCAGCGCCGCGCCCAGCGTTCAGCGGCGCGGCTCTGAAGCACCACCCTCGCCGCTGGCGCCGGAACGCTTCACCTCGTCGCTGTGGCGGATGTCCTTGCCGCGCGCGAGGTACACCATCTCCTCCGCGATGTTGGTCGCGTGGTCCGCAATCCGCTCGATCGACTTCGAAATAAACATGAGCTCGAGCGCCCGGCTAATCGTGCCCGGCTTCTCGATCATGAAGCTGCTGAGCTCGCGGTAAAGCTGATGGTTGATCGCATCCACCTCCGCATCCCTCCGGCAAACCGCCAGCGCCTTCTCAGCGTCCCCGTCGAGAAAGCAGTCAAGCGCGTCCCGCAACATCTCTAACGCGATGCCCGCCATGCGCGGGAGATCGATGTAGGGCTTGAGCGGGGGCTCTGCGGCCAAGCGGACCACGCGCTTGGCAATGTTGGTCGCCTCATCGCCGACACGTTCGAGGTCGTGCGAGGCCTTCATGCCGACGATCACGAGGCGCAGTTCCGTCGCGACGGGGGAGCGTAGCGTCATGTAGCGGACAGCCTCCTCATCGATCTCGACCTCCAGCCGGTCCACTTCATCGTCGGCGGCAATCACTCGCTGCGCCAACGCGACATCTCCATCGACCAGCGCCTTCATGGCATCGCGCACCTGGCGCACCGAGCTCTCTCCCATCAGGATCAGTTTCGAACGGAACAGCTC
>CAIOYO010000355.1 GCA_903862595.1 uncultured Opitutaceae bacterium
CTCGCCTTGGGCCTGCTTGCGAAGCGTGAACTGGTCGTAGAGACGGCTTGTGGCGGTGCGAGCGACGTAGCGGAGCTCGTCGCCATCGACGGTGATGACCTGGAAAAGCTGCGTATCCTCGGCGGTGCGGACGGCCCACGCTACGCTGGACAGGTCGTACATCTTCGGACCGGAGACCGATACCACGTAGACGGTGCCGATCGCGGGATCATAGGCTTTATTGAAGCCGGCGGGCACGTTCTCGGTGCCGACGGACACGCTGCCGGGCGTGGTCGAGGCATTACCGGCGCGGGCGTAGGTGTGGTCGTGGCCGGTGAGGACGAGATCGACGCGAAATTCGTCGAAGAGGGGCTTCCAGAGTTCGCGCAGCCGGCCGTTGTCGCGTCCGCGCGCGGTCGAGAAAATCGGATGATGGAACGTGATGATCGTCCAGCGCTGGGGGTTCTCCGCGAGCACGCGGCGCAACCACGGGACCTGTTCCTCCTGACGCTCGTTGGAGTTGAGGCTGATGATGCGTGCGCCCTGGTAGTCGAGGAAGTAGACGGTTTCCTCGAGTCCGGCTGGGCCGTTCCGCGGTAGGGCGAACTGCGGCGCCCAGTGCGTGGACAGCGTGCGTTTGCCCGGGTTGGCGATGCGGTCACGAAGCGGAGGGTTGTCGGGCTCGCGGTCGCGCAGGTCGTCCATCGTGAAGCCGGTGAGGGCCGTGAAACTCGCGTCGACGGACAGAAACTGGCCCGGCTTGGAAAGCGTGACGCGGGCGGAGCGCCCCTCGGCGGTGCGGGCATCGACGATGTAGCCGACTTCCTTTTTGGCGGAATCGAGGAGGGGGGAATAGGCGATCGTGACGGCGACGGTCTTGCCGTCCTTGGTATTCCAGACCCGCTCGCTTTCCGGTCCGGCGCCGAGGTTGAAGTACTCGTGGTTACCCGGCGTGGCGATGACCGGGATGGTGCCGTTGACCCAGGCCGGAGCGGCGAACCATTCGCCCCACTCGTGGTCGTTCTGGGCGCGGTTGATCAGATCGCCGGCGTGCAGCGTGAAGGCGGCGCGCGGCGCTTCGCGGAAGGCCTCGCGAAACACGCGGGACCAGTGCGTGCGGAGATCGTTCTGGGCGTCGCCGAAGTAGACGAACGTGAACGGCGCCGCCTCGCGGCGGGCGGTGCGGAAGTGGAACCATTCGCTCCAGTTGACCCCATCGCCCACGCGGTAGGCGTAGAGGGTGTCGGGTGCGAGAGCGGTGAATTCGACGGAGTGGTAGTGGGCCGGACCGAGGTTGCTCTCGAAGCGTACGCTTGCGGCGGGGTAGTCCTTGCCAGCGCCCTGGGGTCCGTCTGAGGCGGGAGCGATCTGGGCGAGGCCGCGCTTCACGTCGATCGAGGTCCGCCACGTGACCGCTTGCGAAGTCGCGGGGTCTCCGGACCACGTCAGTACGACGCGGTCCGGCATCACGGTGGTGCGGTGGAGGTCCCCCAGCGGCATCGGCCGCGGCGGGTGATCGTGCGCCCCGTCGTGCGCGCGCAGCGGTCCGCTCAGGATGGCCAGCCAGCAGGCGGCCGCGAGGACGGCGCAGACGATGCTCCGGCCGGACGCCGTGGCGTGATCGAGGCAAGGCAGGGACGCGGATGGAGTCATGGCGAACACCCTCCGACCTAAGCGAAGATCGGCCGGATGGCGAGGGCTCAAACGCGTCGCTGCGGACGCCGATGGGCCTCAGCCGAGCTCGCGGAGGATTTCTTCGCGGAGCACCCGACCGATGGCGACGACGTCGGCCTTCTTGAACAGGACGCCGATGGGGATCGCGATCAGGCGTTCCGCGAGATCGTGGGTGCGCGGAAAATCTTCGGGCCGGTAGCCCGGTGCGGGCCACGCCTTGAAGTGCATGAACGGTCCCCGGCCAGCGGCGTGGGTGGAGCGATTCCTGACGTACTCGCGGGCGGTCTGGGCGTAGGTGCCGGTGTGCGGAGTGAGCGTGACCCCGCGGGCGGCGGCGCGCTCGCGGACCGCGCGCGCCTGGGCGGCGGTCGGCATGAAGAGATAGCTTTCGAACCCGATGTCGCCTGCGGGATCGGGGATGTGGCGCCATGTGATGCCGGGCAGGTGGCCCATTTCCCGGAGCAGGGCGTCGCGAAGCGCGCGCACCTTGCGCACCATGCCGGGGACGCGCGGCAATTGCGCGCAGGCGACCGCGGCGGTGAGTTCGCTCATGCGGAAGTTGCTGCCGACGAACATGGGCTCCTTGGCGGGCGTGCGCTTGGCATGCTCGGCGCGGTACTGGCCGAGGTCAGCCATGCGGGCGGCGCGCTCGTAGAGGCGCGCGGAGGAGGTGAGCACCATGCCGCCCTCGCCGGTGGTGACCACCTTGCGCTGCTGGAAGCTCAGAATCGAAATGTCGGCGACGGCCCCGGTGGCGCGCCCGCGGTACGTCGAGCCAATGCTCTCCGCATTGTCCTCGAGGACCCAGAGACCGTGGCGCCGGGCCGCTTTCATGATCGGGGCGAGATCCCCCGGTACGCCCTGGTAGTGCACCACGAGCACGCCCTTGGTGCGGGGAGTCACGCGGCGGGCGATTTCCTTGGGGTCGAGATTCAGGGACTCGTCGACTTCGGCCAGCACCGGTTGCGCGCCCACGCGCACGATCGCGGTGAAGCACGACACCCAGCTCCACACGGGGAGGATGACTTCATCGCCCGGACCGACCCCGAGCGCCCCGAGCGCCACCTCCAGAGCGGCGGTGCCACTGCTCGTGCCCAAGGCATAGCGGACGCCAAACATCCGTTCCGCGAGGCGCTCAGCCTGCGCGGCGAAGCTGTGCTTGATTGGCGCGTTGCCGACTCCGTAGTAGCGGAAGAGGGCGCCGCTCTCGACGACTTTGGTGAGGTTGCGCAGCTCGGCGGATCCGATGAGGCATTCGCCGAGGCCCATCGGAGGGAAACGTCGGACGGTCTTGGAGCGAGGAGAAGTGGCCATAAGTCTGAAGGAGGAAAGGCGGTGGGAGAGTCTCAGGACAGCCGCAGCAACGCGCGGGCGTTGCTCCAGAGCAGCTTCGTGAGGACGGGCGCGGGAAGATCGAGGCGATCGAGCAGCGCAAGATGGTCGCCGCCGTAGGTGTCGCGGCCGAAGGTGACGCGGTCTTGGAACTCAATCAGGAAGCGACGCGTGTGGGCTTCGTCGCGCTGCAGGGCGATGAGGCCCGAGCGCGCGGAGATGTCGGCCACCAAATTCGGAGCGCGCCGCATGAGCGCCTGGAGGCGTCCCTCTCCCGTGGCGGGGCCGGCGGGGTACTGCTCGCTCCGTTGCGGCGCGTCGGCGTCGAACTCGCGCCAGAACCCGGGCGCGTGGCCGATGAAGGTCGTGTCCGGGCAGGCGCGCAACGTGCGCTCGAGCACTTCGATGTCGCCGCCGAACCAGATCCGCTGCAGACCCGGCGAACCCGCAAGGAACGGCACGTCGAGGTGGAGAAGCACGGGCAGGCCGAGGCGGCCCGCCTCCCGGAAAAGCTCCAGCGAGCGCGGGTCATCGAGGAGCACGGCGAATTTCCATTCCCCGCAGACTCGGATGCCGTGCATCTGGGCGGCCGAGCGCAGCAACTTGGGGGCGCCGGGCCAGAGCGGGTGCGGACAGTAGCCGAGGTGGAAGCGGGTTGGGTAACGGTCGCGCGCGGCGAGGAGGTCCGGCAGCGGCAAGCCGAGATGCGTGCCGTCGGGCAGCATCTGGGTGGCGTTGAAGTACTCCGGCTCCATCGTGTGCTGCTCGAGCGGGCCGATTTGCCACGTCATCAGCAGCGCCTCCGTCACCCCATGGGCGTCGAGGTCGGCCACGAGTCCGGCGGCGTCGCGGCCGCCCCAGTACACGTGTTGATGCAGATCGAAGATCGGTCCGGTGTAGGTCTTCATCGTGGAGCGAGGGGTCGGATCAGGTTTAGGATGACGCTGGCGACGTAACCGACCACGAGGCTGATTCCGACGGTCGTGGCCTGCATCAGAATTGGGCTGACATGCTGGACGAGGAAGAACGAGGCGACGGCGCTGACGGCGGTGCCGATCAGGACCCCATCCCAGCGCGCCGAGCGCGTGAACAGGCCGAGGCCGTAGGCCGCGGCGAAACCGCCGCCGAGCACGGCGAAGGCCTGGAGCCCGAAGTCGAGCAGCGACTGAATCCCGAACAACGACACGACTGCGCCCGCCGCGGTGGCGACGACACCTGTGCCGAGGACCAAGGCGCGGTTCGATACCCGGTCGCGGACGCCGCTGAAGACGGCGAACCGATCGAGGAAGTCGACCCGCATCAGCGTCGCGAGCGAGCTGAGTCCGCTGCTCAGAGTCGACATCGAGGCCGCGAGGATGGCGGCGATGAGCAGGCCGCTGAGCCCGGCGGGCATTTCCCACGCGATGAACATCGGGAACACCGCGTCGTTGGCGATGCCGGGGAGAAACCGCTCCGGGTGCTCGCGGTAGAACAGGAAGAGCGCGGTGCCGATCGCGAAGAACGTAGTGGCCCCGGGGATGACGAGGAACGCCATGAAGATGACCGAGCCGCGGGCGTGCGCCTCATTGCGCGTGGCGAAGACCCGCTGCATGAGCATCTGGTCCTTCGGCCACGTCAGGATGTTGAACACCTCGAGAAACAGGAAGGCCCAGAGCGTCGGGGCGACGAGGCTCAGGTCGAAGCTGAAGATCTGCGTCTTGCCCAGCGCAGAGGCCTCGCGCCAGAGGGCCGCGGGCTCACCCCCGACCAACTGCATGATCCAGATCACCGCGTAGATGGCTCCCCCGAGCATCAGGAAGCACTGGGCGAGGTCCGTCCAGACCACGGCGCGGAAGCCGCCGACGAGGGTGTACGCGGTCGTCACGGCACCGATCAGGAACACGCCCCAGAGCAGATCCAGCCCCAGCATCTGCTGGAGCACGAGCGCCGGCAGGGCAATGACGACGCTCTGCTTGCCCACGAGGTTGAAGATGATGGTGACGCCGCTGCCGAAGATGCGCAGGGACGGATGGAAACGCGTTTCGAGGTACGAATAAACCGAGACCAGATTCATCCGGCGGAGCCGGGGGATGAGCACGAACGCGGCGATGACCGTGCCGATCAGCGTCACGTAGTTCGAGGCCATGTAC
>CAIOYO010000356.1 GCA_903862595.1 uncultured Opitutaceae bacterium
CGCGGCGCGGGCGCTGCCGAGGAAGAGGAACACCACCAGCATCACCAGCCCCGCGGAGAGGATCAGGGTGGTGCGGGCTTCGGCGAGCGACGCCCGGATGCCGGGCGAGCGATCCATCACGACGGCGAGGGACGCATCCGCTGGCACGAGCGCACGCAGGTAGGGCAGCTGCGCGTTGATCGCATCGATGGTGGCAACGATGTTCGCGCCTGGCTGGCGGCTGACCATGAGCACGACCGCCGGCTTGTCGTTGTGGAACCCGCTGCTGTAGCGATCCTCGACCGAATCAGTCACGGTGGCGACGTCCCCCAACCGCACGGCGGCCCCGTCGCGGTAGCGAATAATCAAGGGCAAGTAATCGGTGGCGCGGCGCAACTGGCCGCTGGTCTGGATCTGCCAGCGCCGGTCGTCCGACTCGATGCTGCCGCGAGGGGTGACCGCGTTGGTGGCACTGATCGCGCGGCGCACCTCGTCGAGGGCGATCCCGTGGTGGGCGAGGGCGTTGGGGTTGAGCTGGACCCGGACGGCGGGGAGGGAGCTGCCGCCGACCGAGACTTCGCCTACCCCTGGGATCTGCGAAAGCTTCTGGGCGAGGAGGGTGGCCGCGATGTCGTAGAGTTTTCCCGGGGCCAGATTGGGCGAGCTCAACGCCAGCGCCATGATGGGCGCTTGAGACGGGTTGACCTTGCGGAAACTTGGATTGCCCGGCATCCCGGCGGGCAGTTGCCCGCGGGCGGCGTTGATCGCCGCCTGGACGTCGCGCGCGGCGTCGTCGATGTTCCGGTTCAGCGCGAACTCCAGTGTGATGCCGGTTGAGCCCTGCCGGCTGCTGGATGAGATGGCCGTGACCCCGGCGATGCTGCCCAGCGCGCGCTCGAGCGGCGTGGCCACGCTGGCGGCGATGGTTTCCGGGCTGGCTCCGGGCAGCGAGGCGTTCACCTGGATCGTCGGGAAGTCGACCTGCGGCAGCGGCGCGACCGGCAGCAGGCCGTAGGCAAGGGCGCCCGCGAGGACCAAGGCGGTGGCGAGCAGGGCGCTCGCCACGGGCCGACGGATGAACGGTCGGGAAAGGTTCATCGACGTCGACTAGTCCGCCGCGGTCGTGGCCGCCGCGGCCGGACGGATCGACCGGCGGCGCTGCGTCAGCCGGTCGAACGCGAGGTACACGACCGGCGTGGTGAACAAGGTGAGGACCTGGCTGACGAGCAGACCGCCGACCATGACCAACCCGAGCGGCTGGCGCAGCTCGGCACCCGAGCCCGAGGCGAACATCAGCGGCAGCGCGCCGAAGAGCGCCGCGAGCGTGGTCATGAGGATCGGTCGGAAACGCAGCCGGGCCGCCTCACGGATCGCCTCGCGCGGCGACAGGCCCTGGTGACGCTCGGCCTCCAGTGCGAAGTCGACCATCATGATGCCGTTCTTCTTCACCAGCCCGATCAGCAGGATGATGCCGATCACCGCGATCATGTCCAACGGACGACCCGTGAGGTGCAGCGCGAGCAGTGCTCCGACCGCCGCCGAGGGCAGCGTGGAAAGGATCGTGATCGGGTGAATCGTGCTCTCGTAAAGCACCCCCAGCACGAGGTACATGGTCACCACCGCAGCGAGGACGAGGAAGAGCGTGCTGGAAAGCGACGACCGGAAGGCGTGCGCCGCTCCCTGGAACGTGAGCTCGATCGCCGGCGGCAACGGCGCCGCGGCGGCCGTGCGCTCGATCGCCTCGACGGCGGCACCCAGCGCGAAGCCAGGCGCGAGGTTGAACGAGACGGTGATCGCCGGGAACTGCCCGACGTGGTTGATCACCAGCGTGGCAGGCCCCTCGCGCACCTGCGCCACACTCGCGAGCGGGACCGGTCTCCCGGAGCTGCTGTTGACGTAGAGCTGTTCCAGCGCGGCGGGACCCTGGGCGAGACGCGGATCCACCTCCAGCACCACCCGGTACTGGCTCGCTTGCGTGAAGAGCGTCGAAATCTGCCGCTGCCCGTAGGCATTGTAGAGCGCATCACCGATGTCGGCCACGCTCACCCCGAGGCGGCTCGCGGCATCGCGGTCGATCTCGACGAAGGCCTGCAGGCCGCGCGTCTGTTGATCGCTCGCCACGTCGGCCAGCTCCGGCTGCGACTGCAGGAGAGCGATGAATTCAGGCACCCACGACTCAAGCAACGCGCCGTCCGGTGACGTGAGCGTGAACTGGAACTGCGTCCGGCTCACCCGGTCCTCGATGGACAGCTCCTGCACCGGCTGCAGGTAAAGCGTGATGCCCGGCACGCTCCGGGCCGACTCCAGCAGCCGTGCGATGATCGCCGGGGCCCGCTCGCGACGCTCACCGTGCGGACGAAGGTTGATCAGCATGCGCCCGCTGTTGAGCGTGGTGTTGGTGCCGTCGACGCCGATGAATGAGGACAGACTGACGACGGCGGGGTCTGCCAGGATCCGCTCGGCCAGCGCCTGCTGCCGCTCGGACATCGCGGCGAAGGAGACGGTCTGCGGCGCCTCCGTCACAGCCTGCAACACCGCGTTGTCCTGCACCGGGAAGAAGCCCTTCGGCGCCGTGACGTAGAGCACTGCGGTCAGCAGCAACGTTCCCACCGTCACGGCCAGCGTCATCCGCTGCCGGTCCAGCACCCAGTCGAGCCCGCGCATGTACTGCGCGATCACTCGATCAAGGAAACCCGGCGCACTCTGACCGTGTCCCCTCGCGGACGGGGGCGGGAGCAGGCGGGCGCCCATCATCGGCGTCAAGGTCAGCGACACCACCAGCGAGATCAGGATCGCGACCGCCAGCGTGATCGCGAACTCATGGAAGAGACGACCCACGACGTCGCCCATGAAGAGCAGCGGGATCAGCACCGCGATCAGCGAAATCGTCAGCGACACCAGCGTGAAGCCGATCTGCGACGCGCCCCGCAGGGCCGCGTCCATCGGCGCGAGCCCCTCCTCGCGGTAGCGCGCGATGTTCTCCAGCATCACGATCGCATCGTCCACCACGAACCCGGTCGCGATGGTGAGCGCCATCAGCGTCAGCAGGTTCAGCGAGAAGCCGGCCAGGTGCATCACCCCGAACGTGCCCACGAGCGACAGCGGCACGGCGATCGACGGGATCAGCGTCGCCGCCGGGTCGCGCAGGAAAAGGAAGGTCACCAGCACCACGAGACCAATCGCGAAGAGCAGTTCGTGCTGCACGTCACGGACGGATGCGCGGATGCTCAGCGTGCGGTCGGTGAGCACGGTAAGTTGCACCGCCGCAGGCAGGCTCGATTCCAGCTGCGGCAGCAACGCGCGCACGCGATCGACGACCTCGATCACGTTTGCTCCCGGCTGGCGCTGCACGTTGATCAGCACCGCAGGCAGGCGGTCCGCCCAGGCGGCGAGCCGACGGTCCTCGGAGGCGTTGATGACCTGGGCGACGTCGCCCAGTCGCAGCGGCGCGCCGTCGCGCCACGCGATGATCAGCTGGCGGTACTCCTCGACGGACCGCAGCTGGTCGTTCGCGTCCATCAGGATGCTGCGCGTCGGGCCGTCGAAGTTGCCCTTCGGCTGGTTGACACTGGCGGCGTTGATCGCGGCGCGGATGTCGGCGAGCTCGAGGCCGCGGGCGGCGAGGGCGGACGGATTGACCTGCACCCGCACGGCGGGCCGCTGGCCGCCCGCGAGGCTCACCATGCCCACGCCAGGCAGCTGGGCGAGCTTCTGGGCGACGCGCGTGTCGACGAGATCGTGCACCTCGGGCAGTGGCAGGCTGGCGGAGGTGACGGCCAGGGTGATGATCGGCGTGTCGGCCGGATTGACCTTCCGGTAGATCGGCGGGGCCGGCAGGTCGTTCGGCAGCAGGTTGCTTGCGGCGTTGATGGCGGCCTGCACCTCCTGTTCCGCGACCCCGAGCGAGACCTCGAGGGAAAACTGCAGCGTGATGACCGACGCGCCGCTCGCGCTCGTGGAGGACATCTGGTTCACGCCGGGAATCTGCCCGAGCCGCCGCTCGAGGGGCGCGGTGATCGCGCTGGACGTGACCTCCGGGCTGGCGCCCGGGTAGAACGTGAAGACCTGGATCGTCGGGTAATCCACCTCGGGCAACGCCGCGACCGGCAGCAGCCGATACGCGAGAATGCCCGACAGCAGGAGGGCCACCATCAACAGCGTGGTGGCGACTGGGCGAAGGATGAACGGCCGCGACGGATTCATCGGCCCTTGTTTCCGGGGCGGCCACCCGGGCCGGACTTCGAGGCGGGCTCGACCGCGGGAGCGGCCGGCGCGGACTCGTCGATCAGCGTGACCAAGCGGCCGTCGCGCAGACGATCAAGTCCCTCGAGCACCACTCGCTCGCCCGCCTGGATCCCGGACGTGATGGTCTGGAGCATGGCGTTGGCGGGCCCGAGCACGACGTCACGGACCTTGGCCTCGCTGCGTTCATTGACCACGTAGACGTAGGTGCCGCGCGAGCCGAATTGGACGGCGGCGGACGGGATGACGATTGCGCTGGGCAGCGTCAGCACGCGCAGGCGGACATTGACGAACTGGTTCGGAAACAGGCGGTCGTCGGCGTTGGCGAACTCGGCGCGGAGCCGGAGCGTTCCGGTGGCGACATTGATCTGATTGTCGACGGTGCGCAGCGAACCCGTGGCGAGGAGGCTGCGCTCGTTGCGGTCCCATGCCTCGACCACGAGCGCGTCGCCGGCGCGCAGGCCATCGAGTACCTGCTGGAGATCGGTTTCCGGGACCGTGAACAAGACGGAGATCGGTGCGGTCTGCGTGATCACGACCAGCCCGTTCGAGTCGCCGGCGCGGATGAGATTGCCGGGGTCGACCTGGCGCAGGCCGAGCCGGCCCGAGATTGGGGCGGCGATCCGCGTGTAGCTCAATTCGAGCCGGGCGGTCTCGACTTGGGC
>CAIOYO010000357.1 GCA_903862595.1 uncultured Opitutaceae bacterium
CGCCGCCTACGAAGCCGCGACGCTCCGCTTCCGTCCGATTCTCATGACCTCGATTGCCACGGTGCTGGGCGCGGTGCCGATCGCGTTTGCGACGGGGGCCGGTGCGGAGACGCGTAATCCGATGGGATTGGTGATCGTGGGAGGTCTGACCCTTGCGACGGTGATCTCACTCTTCGTTATCCCGGTGGTCTATATCTTGATCGATCGCGCCGTCATCAGGGTCACCGGCCATGGCAGCGCGCACGGCCTGAAGAAGGCCCAGGACATCGAGCGCGAGACCGCGCGGGAGGATGGTCAGACCGAGCCGGCGCGCTGAGCGCGGCGGGGAGGGTGGGCGTTCGACCCGCGCCGGGACCAGCAGCGCGCTGGAGGGAGGAGCGAGAAAAACCGCTCCGGCCACCGGCAGGAAATCCGATCGCCCGGGCATCCGTCTGTAGACGGTGAGCGGCGGGAGGCGCGAAGGCGAAGGAAGCGCCTGCTCCGGGCGGAGCAGGCGGCGATGGACGGACGCGGTCCGGTTAGGACTTCGCGGCGCGATCGGCCTTGCGGCGCTCGGTCGAGGCGAGGATGCGCTTGCGCAAGCGCAGGCTCTTGGGCGTGACCTCGACGAACTCGTCGGCGGCGATGTACTCGATCGCGCGTTCCAAGGAGAGCTTGGTCGGCGGCGTGAGCTGCACGCCCTTGCCTTCGCCTTGAGAGCGGAAGTTGGTCAGCTGCTTCGCGCGCACCGCATTCACCTGAATGTCCTCGTTGCGCGGATTCTCGCCGACGATCATGCCCTCGTAGACATCTTCGCCGGGGCCGACGAACAGCTTGCCGCGCTCCTGCACCATTTCGAGTGCGTAGGCAGTGGTCACGCCCGGATCCGTGGCGATGATCGTGCCGCTCAGGCGCGTCAGGACCTCGCCCGCGTACGGGCCGTACTCCTTGAACAAGTGGCTCATGACACCGCGACCGCTGGTCGCGTTGACCACGTCGATTTCGAGGCCGATCAGGCCGCGGGTCGTGATCGTGGCCTCGATCATGGTGGAATGCGGAAGCTTCTCCATGTTCGTCATCTGGCCGCGACGGTTGGCGAGGTTCTGCATGATGGAACCGACGCACTCGTCCGGCACTTCGATCCAGACGGTTTCATACGGCTCCAACCGCTGACCGTTCTCGACGCGCTCGATCACGGTCGGGCGGGAAACGAGCAACTCGAAGCCCTCGCGACGCATCGTCTCGACGAGCACGGCGATCTGCATGGCGCCGCGAGCCTTCACGTTGAAGACACCCGCCTTGTCGCTGTCCTCCACGTTGATGGAGACGTTCGTCTTGAGCTCGCGGAACAGGCGCTCGCGGAGCTGGCGGGACGTGACGAGCTTGCCCTCCTTGCCGACGAGCGGGCCGTCATTCACGCAGAACTGCATCTCGAGCGTCGGCGGATCGATCTGCGCGAACGGCAGGGCGTGGCCATTTTCCTCGATGGTGAGGGTATCGCCGATGTCGACGTCCTCGAAACCGGCGAGGCCGACGATGTTGCCGGCGACGGCATTGTCGGTCTCGCGGGTGCCGAGACCGGTGAACTCAAAGACCTTGGAAATCTTGGCGCGGACCCGCTGTCCCGTGGAATGGCGCAGGACGAAGACCGGGTCGCCGACCTTGATCTGGCCGCCGAGGATCTTGCCGACCGCGATGCGGCCCACGTAGTCGCTCCAGTCGATGTTGGAGACGAGCATGTGGAACGGCTCGGACGGCTTCGCGAAGGGAGGCGGGACGTGGTCGAGGATCGTCTGGAACAGCGGCGTCATGTCCTTCCGCTCATCGTTCAGGTGGTACATCATGTACCCATCGCGGCCGGAGCCGTAGACCACGGGGGCGTCGAACTGCTCCTCGGACGCGTTGAGCTCAAGCAGGAGCTCGAGCACCTTGTCGTACATCTTCTTCGGATCCGCGTTGTCGCGATCGATCTTGTTGATGACGAGCACCACCTTGAGGCCATGGGCGAGGGCCTTGCGGAGCACGAAGCGGGTCTGGGCCTGGGGGCCATCGTAGGCGTCGACCACCAGCAGTACGCCGTCGACCATCCGCAGGGCACGTTCGACCTCGCCGCCGAAGTCGGCGTGGCCGGGGGTGTCGACGATATTGATCGTCTTGTCGCGCCAGTGGACGGACGTGTTCTTCGCCTTGATGGTGATGCCCTTTTCCTTCTCGAGGTCCATGGAGTCCATGGCGCGTTCCTCGACCTGCTGATTGGCTCGGTAGACACCGCCCTCCTTGAGCAGCTTGTCCACGAGGGTGGTCTTCCCGTGGTCAACGTGGGCGATAATGGCGATGTTACGGATGTTCTGGTTCATGGCGCGGTGCCGAGCGGCGACTCGAAAAACCGAAGAACCTGCGGGGCCGGGGAGGCATTGGCAAGGCGGAAGGCGGGCGCGATGCCCGGCGGACGCCGACGAAAACCCGCGCGAGACGGATCGCTCGGCAATTCATTTGCCAAGGGCGCGTAACTCTCGGCCCTTCCCTGCTTCCGCGACTCTCTTGCGGTAGGGGTGGGGCGTGGGGCGGAAACGACCCTTGGAAAAGAGAAGGCCCCGGGACCTTGCGGTCCCGGGGCCAAACTTGGGAGTGGGCGTTCGCCACGCGCTCTTCCCCGACGCACACCTTGGGCGCTCTCGCTTTCGCGGGCGGTGTGCTTCCCGACGCCACTCCGTGCGGCAGCGCACGGCTCTCGGTCTCATGGCGGGACCGTCTCGTCCCTCGCGGGACGGGATTTTGAGTGAGGCCTCTGCGCCCAGATCGGACATTCCCTGCCGGGAGTGGCTCGCTGGACGAGGTGCTGACACGCCTGCAACTTGGTTGTTTCGCGTCGGCACCGTGCTCGCGGGGACGGCCCCGGCTTTTGGCCGGGCGTTGGCCCCGTGCTACGGGTCTAGCCTCTTAACTCTCAGGCTGCTTTCGGACTTGCAGTTGGGTGACGCCGGTTGGCGACGCCGCCCCAAACGAAGGAGGTTTGACGGGCTTTGCCGGGCCCGCTCGCTCCCCGCATTCACGTCGTCCTTGCGCGCCTCGCCCGTAAAGGGAGAGGCCTTTTGGCGGGTGGCCCCGCCGGACAACGCGTTTGCGTGCTGGTCTGCGCAGTAGCAGCCGTAACCCTCTGGGTAACTGCGTCGGCGCACGGATCGAAACGGTCCGTACACCTGACTCGGCGCGGAAGCGGTTTCTACTTCGCTCCTGGCCGCACAGCTCCTGATTCGTGGCAACTGGCACGGTCACGACACCGTCCAGAGGAGCTGGTGATATGTGCCTGCTAGGGCGCTTGCGCACCCCGAGGGGAAGAAGGCACCAGCTGCCCCCTTCCGTTCCCCGGTCACCCGGGATTATCCCAGTCGCCCTGCGGCGGGTTTTTCATGCCGCCGTGGTCTCGACTGTTCTATCAAGGAACAATTCCCACCCTGTCCGATGGCCGAAAAAAGAGAAGCAAAAAGCGACGGAAGTTGTTCACTATCAATACACTTGTGTATAACGTGTGAATAACGTTGTTCACCGGTTATTCACCGGGTGGAGACGCAGTCTCGAGTACGCCAAACCACGGCTTGCCAGCGGGATGGGGAGGCCGATTGTGTGACCGCTTCCATGGACGCCCGCACGCTGCCGATCTACGAGCTGGAGGCCCGCATCCTCGACGCCGTCCGGCGCGAGGGCCGGCTCATCGTGCAGGCCCCCACCGGCTCCGGAAAGTCGACCCAGCTGCCGCAGATGCTGCTGGCGGGCGGTGCCCTAGGTGAGCGGGGCGAGGTCGTCGTCCTCCAGCCCCGGCGCCTCGCCACGCGCCTGCTTGCCCGCCGGGTGGCGGAGGAGATGGGCGTGCCGCTGGGTGGTGTAGTGGGATATCAGATACGTTTGGAGTCGCGGGTGAGCGCGGCGACGCGCATTCGTTTCGTGACGGAGGGCGTGCTGCTGCGGCAGATGAGCGGGGACCCGCTGCTCCGCGGGGTGAGCGCGCTCGTCTTCGACGAATTCCATGAGCGCCATCTTTACGGTGACATCTCGCTGGCGCGGGCGCTGCAGATCCAGCGCTCCGCGCGGCCGGATCTGCGGATCATCGTGATGTCGGCGACCCTGGATGCGGGCGCGTTGCGCGGCTATCTCGCGCCGTGCGAGGTGCTGGTCTCCCAGGGGCGGACGCATCCGGTGCGCATCGAATACCTGGCGCGATCCGTGGATACCTCGGGCGAGGCGGTTTGGGATGCCGCGGCGTCCGAGTGTGAGCGGGTGGCAGCCCAGACCGCCGGAGACCTGCTCGTCTTCATGCCGGGGGCGTACGAGATCGGACGCACGGTTCAGGCGATCCAAGGACTCCGTGGCCTGCGGGATTGCGTGGTGTTGCCGCTGCACGGAGAACTTCCGACGGAGGCGCAGGACCGCGCGGTCGCGCGCAGCGAAGCGCGGAAAATCATCGTCTCGACCAATGTCGCGGAGACTTCGCTCACGATCGATGGCGTGACGGCGGTGATCGACAGTGGTCTCGCGCGGATCGCGCGCTTCGATCCGCACCGCGGGATCAACACACTGCTGGTCGAGAAGATCTCCGCGGCGAGCGCGGACCAGCGCGCGGGCCGCGCGGGTCGGACGGCGCCCGGCGTGTGCGTCCGCCTCTGGACGGAGCGTGAGCACAGCCAGCGCGCCCCGCAGGAGATTCCCGAGGTGCGCCGGCTGGACTTGTCGGAGGTCGTGCTGACGCTCAAGGCGAGCGGGATCACGGACGTGGCCGGCTTTCCTTGGCTGGAGTCCCCTGATCCCAAGGCGCTCGCGCGGGCCGAGGCGCTGCTCGTCGATCTCGGCGCCGTGACGGCGGTTGCCGGGGCCGCGGGCGGCGGGGCGATCACGGACCTCGGCCGCAAGATGCTGCGCTTCCCGGTCCATCCCCGCTATGCGCGCATGCTCCTAGAGGCCGATGCGCGCGGGTGCGTGCGGTCCGTGGCGCTGATGGCGGCGCTGACTCAGGGCAGGAGTTTCCTGCTGCGCGGGGTGTCCCGCGAGGTGGAGGACGCGCGCGAGGATGCGCTCGGTGAGGAAACGGAGAGTGACTTCTTCCTGCTCATGCGCGCGTGGCGGTATGCGGATTCGGCGCGCTACGCGGTCGATGCCTGCCGTCGCCTTGGGATTCATGCGCAGGGTGCGCGGCAAGTGGGTCCGCTCTTCAGCCAGTTTCTCGAGATTGCGGAGAAGGAGGGGTTGGATGTTTCCGAGCGCCGGGTGGACGGCGCGGCGGTCCGGCGCTGCGTTTTGGCGGGCTTCTCCGACCAAGTCGCCCGGCGACTCGACGCCGGAACGCTCCGGTGTGAACTCGTCCACCAGCGCCGTGGCCTCCTGGCCCGCGAAAGTGCGATCCAGCGCAGCCCGCTTTTGGTGGCGGCGGAGATCAGCGAGGTGGAAGGCCGCGGCGGCGAGGTGAACGTGCTGCTCTCACTCGCGACCGCCGTGGAGGAAGCGTGGCTTAAGGAACTCTTTCCCGACGATTACCGAGAGACCCGCGGCGTGGTCTATGACGAGCAGGCGAAGCGGGTGGTTTCCCGCCGCGAGCGACGTTTCCGTGATCTGGTGATCGAAGCCCGCGTCTCATCGGACGAGGCTCCCCTAAGCGAAGCGGCGGCGTTGCTGACCCGCGAGGTGCTGGCGGGCCGGATCACGATCGACGCTTGGGATGAGTCGGTTGAGCAGTGGATCGTCCGCGTCAATCGGCTGGCCGAATGGTTCCCCGAGCTGGAGGTGAATCCGCTGACCGAAGGCGACCGGGCGACCCTGATCGAGCAGATCTGCTACGGGGAGTTGGGGGCGCGCGCCGTGAAGGAAAAAGCCGTGATGCCCGTCCTGCGTGACTGGCTGACCGCGGAGCAGTTGGCCGTGCTCGACGATTACCTGCCGGAGAAGCTCACCATGGCGAACGGCCGGCGCTCCCGCATCCGCTACGCCGCGGAAGGTCCGCCGATCCTGAGTGCACGCATTCAGGAACTGTACGGGGTCGACGGACGCTTCACCCTCGGCCATGGGCGGGTACCTGTGACGATTGAGGTGCTCGCGCCCAACCATCGGCCGATTCAGGTGACCGACGACCTGACGCGGTTCTGGAGCGAGATGTATCCGAAAGTCCGAGCTGAGCTATCCCGCCGCTATCCACGCCACGAGTGGCGCTGATCAAGCCTGACCCGTCGAGCGACGTGCCTCGACGGCGGCTGCGAACTGGGCGACCGCGGCGTCGTGGCGAGCACGGAGCTCGTCGTGCATGACCAGAACGCCGTCGGCTGCGACCCGGACCTGTTCGTCCGTCGAGTAGACACCCTGATGGATCTCGGTGGCGCCGAGGACGGACAGGACCGGCTTCAACGCGTAGTCGATGGCGAGGAGGTGGGCGAGGGTGCCGCCGGTGGCGAGAGGGAGCACCACCTTGCCGCGCAGGGCGGATTGCGGGAGGATATCGAGGAATCCCTTCAAAGCGGCGGTGTAGGACGCCTTGTAAATCGGCGTGCTGATGACCACGCCGGCGGCGGCGGCGAGATCCTGTTTGGCCTGGGTGAAGGCGGGGCTGTCCCAGCGACCGAAGACGAGGTCCTCGGCCGGGAAGTCGCGGACGCTCACCACCTCCGTGGAAAGCCCGTTCTGTTCAAGCGCCTCGGCGGTGGCGCGAAGGATCGCGACGGAGCGCGAAGTGGCGGAGGGACTGCCGGAAATGAGGATGACGTCGGGCATGGAGAACGGGGTTGATTCAAGCACCCTGGACCGGGGTGTCGAGGCCTAGACCGCAGGGCGGACGGTTGCCGGTTGCGGCCGGAGGAACCGCGGCTCAGTTTCCGAAACGAGTTTCTCCTACCCATGGTTCCTGACGATCCCGGTTGTTGCCCTGTCTCTTCGCCTCCGGTTTCGGCCGTGCCGTCCGCCGGTGGGTCGCCGGAGCCGGAGGATGCCCGTTACATGGGCATTCGCCGTTCGGAGAACTTACCTCGACGGCTGTGGGTCGCCCTGCCTCTGACGCTCGGCGTGATCTATCTGTCGATGGGCGGCCTGCTGCCGGAGGCCTTGCGGCCGGATGCGTGGGTGCCGCATGCCCTGAACGGCTGGCTGCAGGGCCTGTTGACGGCGCCGGTGTTTTTCTGGGCGGGGGCGCCCTTCATCCGCCGGTGGGCGATCTCGATCATGGAGCGCGACACCAACATGTTCACCCTGACGGTGACCGGAACTGGGGCCGCGTTTGGCTTCAGCGTCTTTGCGCTGCTCTGGCCGGAGTTGATTCCGGCGGCGATGCGGGCGGGATTGCATGCGCCCTATTATTTCGAGGCGGCTGCGGTGATCACGACGATCGTCCTGGCGGGTCAAGTGGTGGAGCGCCGGAACTACGAACGCACCGGCGCGGCGGTGCGCGCGCTGCTGGATCTGGCGCCCCCGCAGGCGCGGCGCGTGTCGGGTGACCGTGAAGAACTCATTCCGTGGTCGGCGGTGCTCGCGGGGGATCTCCTCGCCGTGCGACCCGGGGAGCGCGTTCCGGTCGACGGACGGGTGACCGACGGGTCCTCGGCGGTGGATGAGTCGATCATTACGGGCGAGTCGATGCCGGTGGACAAGACGCCGGGTGATGCGGTCATCGGAGGCACGCTGAACCTCCTCGGCGCCTTTCGCCTCCGCGCGGAGCGAGTGGGGGAGGCCACGATGCTGCGGCAGATCGTGCGATTGGTTGAACAAGCGCAGGAGGAAGATGCTCCCGTGGCGAGGCTGGCGGATCGCGTCAGTGCGTGGTTCGTTCCGGCGATCTTTGGTGCGTCGCTCCTGACCTTCCTGGCGTGGGGCTTTTGGGGTGGTTCGACCGGTTGGATTACCGGAGGGATGGCGGCGGTGGCAGTGTTGATCATCGCCTGTCCCTGTGCCTTGGGGCTGGCGACGCCCACGGCGATCATTGCGGCGACTGGGCATGCGGCGCGGCGCGGTATCCTCTTCAAGGGGGGCGCGGCGCTGGAGCGCACGGCGGCCCTCCACGTGGTGGTGTTCGACAAGACCGGAACTCTCACGCGAGGCCAGCCTGCGTTGCGTCGGATCGATGCCCTGCCGGGTGAGGACCCGGACGACGTGCTCCGTACGGCTGCGGCAGCGGAGAGTGCCTCCGAGCATCCCTTGGGCCGAGCGGTCGTGGCCGGTGCGCGCGCCCGGGGTTTGGCATGGACACGGGTGACGGAGTTTCGCGCTGTCCCCGGCTGCGGGCTGCGCGCCGCGGTGGACGGACGAACCGTGCTGGTCGGCACCACCGCGTGGCTTCGTTCGGAGGGCATCGATGTCGCGGTGGCGGAGGTGATGGTTGAGGCGGTGGTGAGCGAGGGATGCACGCCGCTGGTCCTGGCGCGGGACGGGCGGGTGATCGGCGTTTTGGGGGTGGCGGATCAAGTCCGTGCAGAGGCGAAGCAAGCGGTCGATGCACTGCGAGAACTCGGCGTCGAAGTGGCGTTGCTGACGGGAGATCGCGGCACAGTTGCACGGGCGCTGGC
>CAIOYO010000358.1 GCA_903862595.1 uncultured Opitutaceae bacterium
CCAGGCGATGGCTCTCCCAGAAGCTCCGGCGATCCTCCGTGATCGCGACCTCGATCCCGCGGAACTCACCGCCAGCGACCCGGTCCCGGCCCTTCTCCGGCTGTACGCGTGGATGTTCTACGCGCGCACCGTCGATAATCGCATCCTCGACCTCTTCCGACAGGGGTTGATCAAGGGCACCGTCACCGGAGGCCAGGGACACGAGGCGCTCATCACGCCTCTCACGCTCCTCGCCCGTAAGGACATCGACGTGATTTCCTTCACGCATCGGGGCCTCGGCGGGCACTTGGTCTGGAGCTCCCACCTCGTCGATCATCTCAACCAGTATTGCGCCAACGCCGAGAGCCCGACTCAGGCCCGCGAGGGCAATGTTCACCACGGCGACCCCAAAAACCGCTCGCTGCCGATGATCAGTCATCTCGGCGCCATGCTCTCCAACGTGGTCGGTCTCACCGAGGCCCAGCGACGGCACGGGCGCCCAGCCGTCGGCTTCACGTTCTTCGGCGACGGCGGGTCTTCCACCGGGGACATCCACGAGTCCCTCAACCTCGCCTCCGTCCTTTCCCTGCCCATCGTCTTCGTCGTCGAAAACAACGGCTACGCCTACTCGACGCCGGTGAACGAACAGTTTTCCGGTCGCACGGAGCTCTGGCAGCGTGCCGCAGGCTACGGGATCGAGGGGCTACGGATTGACACGACCACCGGCGATGTCGCCGGGGTCGCCCGCCAGCTCAGCGCCGTCATCGAAAAGGTCCGGGCGACGTCCCGCCCCGTGCTGATCGAGGCCCACTGCGCCCGGCTCCGCGGACACGCCGCCTACGACACCTGCGATTACCTGAGCCCGGCGGAAAACGAGGCGATCCAGGCTCGCGATCCGTTGCCGCGCTTCCGCCTCTCCCTGGAGCAACGAGGGCTGGCCGATCGCCTCACGGAGATCGAGGGTGCGCTGCGCCCGTACATCGAATCCTGCATCCAGCAGGCCCTGGCAACCGCCCGCCCTTCCGCCAGCGCGGCCCAACTGGTCGCCGATGTGTTCGCGCCCCATGCGGCACCGCTCTCGTGGAAGCCGGAGGACCCGGCCAGCGCGCCGATCAATCAGGCCCAGGCACTGAACGCCGCGCTCCGCAAGATCCTCACCGAACGTCCCGAATCCATTGTCCTCGGCCAGGACATCGGCACCTACGGCGGCGCGTTCAAGGTCACCGACGGGCTGCTGCGCGACTTCGGCCGCAGCCGGGTGCTCAACACCCCGCTCGCGGAAAGCGCCTCCACGGGCTACGCGATCGGCTTGGCCCTCGGGGGAGTCCGTCCGATCGAGGAGTTCCAGTTCGCCGACTTCGCCACCGAGGCCACCACCCAGATCACGCTCAACGCTGCCACCTATCACTTCCGCTCCGGCGCCCGGGTCCCTCTGGTCCTCCGGTTGCCCTGCGGAGGTGGCCTGACGTTCGGGTCGTTCCACTCTCAGGAACTGGAATCGCTCTTCCTCAGCATGCCGGGCCTCAAGGCCCTTTACCCGTCTACCCCTCAGGATGCATTTGATGCGATGCTCGCCGCCTACGAGGACGACAATCCGGTGCTCCTGTTCGAACACAAGGGGCTCTACCGGCGTCGGAAGCAGACGGTCCGTTGGAACCCTGCCTTTCGCGAGGTCTGGCAGCCGCAATGCCTGGCTGCCGGCGACTATGCCACGGTGGTGACGTACGGGGAAATGACCCTGACCGCACTCGAGGTCGCCGATTACTTCCGCACCGAATACGAACGCTCCCTCGAGGTCTGGGATCTCCGCGCCCTTTCCCCGCTGCGGCTTGAGGCCATCGCCGATTCCGTCCGGCGCACGCACCGGCTGATCGTCCTGCACGAGGGTCGCAGCAACCATGGATTCGGCGCCGAGCTGGTCTCGCGCCTGACCGAGACGCTCTTCTTCGATCTCGAGGCTCCCCCGCTGCGGATTGCCGCGCTCGACGTTCCGGTGCCGTTTGCGCCGGAACTGGAAGCGGAGTTCCGCCCCAGTCGCGACCGCGTCATCGCCCGCATCGCCGACTGGATGGGCTAACTCCATCCCCCCACTCGATCATGGCCTCGTCGTCGCCGTCCTCACGTCGTTCCTCCCGAGCCAAGCCCGTTTCGCCCCGGGCGTGGGCGCGGGTTCGCCTGCTGGCGCTGGACGTGGACGGCATTCTCACGGACGGTACCATCTACGTGTCGTCGGATGGTTCGGAGACCAAGGGATTCTCGGTCCTCGATGGCATGGGGATGGCCCGCCTGCTGAAGGCAGGTCTCACCGTGGCGTGGATCAGCGGACGTCCCTCCGGCGCCACCGCGCGTCGTGCTGAGGAACTCCGAATTCCGCACGTCATCCAAGGCCGATCCGACAAGCGCGAAGCCCTCGCGGAGCTCGCGCAGCGCCTGGGATTGTCCGCGGCAGAGTGCTGTTACATGGGGGATGATGACATCGACGCGCCGGCGATCGCGTGGGCGGGTGTCGGCGCCACCGTGCCCACCGCCATGCCAGCCGCCCTGCGCGCAGCCGATCACATCACCCGACGTCCAGCCGGCGCGGGTGCGGTACG
>CAIOYO010000359.1 GCA_903862595.1 uncultured Opitutaceae bacterium
CAGTGGAGGATGGTCGCCTGCAGGTCGTGGATGTGGACGGGGTTCTCGGCGACATTGAAGCCGAAGTCGTCGGTGGAGCCGTGGGTGATGCCGGACTTGATGCCGCCGCCGGCCATCCACAGGGAGAACGCGCGACCGTGGTGATCGCGTCCGTATTTCTCGAGGCTGGCCTCGCCCTGGGCGTACGGCGTGCGCCCGAATTCGCCGCCCCAGATCACGAGGGTTTCGTCGAGCATGCCGCGCTGCTTGAGATCCTTCACGAGCGCGGCGCTGGCCTGGTCGATGTCGCGGGCGAGATCGGGCAACCGATTGTTCAGGTCGCCGTGGTGGTCCCAGTCGCGGTGGTAGAGCTGGACGAAACGGACACCGCGCTCGGCGAGGCGGCGGGCAAGGAGGCAGTTGCGGGCGAAGGAGCCTGGCTCGTTGACGTCGGCCCCGTAGCTTTCGAGCGTGGAGGCGGATTCCCCGGAGAGATCCATCAAGTCGGGAACGCTGCGCTGCATGCGGTACGCCATCTCGTACTGGGAGATGCGCGTCTCGATCTCGGGATCGCCGCTGGACGCGAGGTGGTGGCGGTTGAGTTCGGCGACTCCGTCGATGAAGAGACGGCGGCGGTCGCGGGAGATTCCTGGGGCGTCGCCGAGGTAGAGCACCGGCTCGCCGGCGCCGCGGAACTGGACGCCCTGGTGCTTGCTCGGCAGGAAGCCGCTGCCCCACAGGCGCGAGAGAAGGCCTTGGCCGGCGGCCTTCTTGTTGACGGAGACGAAGACGACGAAGGACGGCAGGTTATCGCTCAGTCGACCGAGACCGTAGTCGATCCATGCGCCCATGCTTGGGCGTCCCGGCTGCTGGCTGCCGCTTTGGAAGAACGTGATGGCGGGATCATGGTTGATCGCCTCGGTGTGCATCGAGCGGATCAGGCAGATGTCGTCGACGATGCCGCGCGTGTGTGGCAGTAGGTCGCTGATCATCGTGCCACTGCGTCCGCCCGGCTGGAACCCGAAGCGGCTGGGTTGGACCGCGAGGCGGGATTGGGAGGCGACCATACCGGTGATGCGCTGGCCGCGGCGGACGGAATCGGGCAAGTCCTCGTTGAATCGCTGGCGCAGCACCGGCTTGTCGTCGAACAAGTCGAGGTGGGACGGCCCGCCGGACTGGAAGAGGCAGATCACGCGCTTCGCCTTGGGCGCGAAGTGCGGCAGCCCCGGCAGTCCGCCGGTGAGGGGGGACGGCTCGCCGGGGAGGGCGGCGAAGGCGTCGCGTCCCAGCAATTGGGCGAGGGCGGCGGTGCCAAGGCCGAGGCCGGTCTTGGCGAGGAAGTCGCGCCGCGTGTGCAGGGATTCGTAGCGATGGCAGGACATGGGTGGCGGGGGCGCGAAGGGGTGGGAGTGGATCGGTGCGGTCTCGGCGGGACGTTAGCGGCCGACGGGCCTGGACGCAGAGCGAGGCGTGGAGTGCAGGTCGGACGTCGGGGAACTCAGTTCTTGGTCAGGGTCTCGTCGAGATTGAGGATCATGCCGGCCACGGTGGCGGCGGCGGCGAACTCGGCGGGATTGAGGGAAGGATCGGCGGGTGATTCGCCGACGGCGAGCAGAGCCCTGGCCTCGTCGGGCTGGGCGGCGAACTCCGTGCGCAGGCGGGTGAAGGCGCGGATGAGCACGCTGCGCTCGGTCTCGTCCGGCGCGCGGCCTGTGGCGAGGAGGAACCCATGGACCACGCGGGCCTCGTCGTCGGGGCCGGCCTCGCGCAGGATGCGGGCGCCGAGCTGGCGCGCGGCTTCGACGTAGCCGGTCTCGTTCCAGAGTGTGAGCGCCTGCAGCGGCGTGTTGGTGCGCGAGCGGCGCACCGAGCACACCTCGCGGTCGGGGGCGTCGAAGGTGAGCATTGCCGGGTGTGGCACCGTGCGCTTCCAGAATGTGTAGAGGCTGCGTCGATACAGATTAGGGCCGTGGCTCTGGACCCACTTGGTGCCGGGGTAGTCGGTGCCGACGACCAGGCCGGCGTAGAGTTTCTCGGGTTGGTAGGGGAAGACGCTGGGGCCGCCGATTTCGGTGGTGAGGAGGCCGGACACCGCGAGGGCCTGGTCGCGGAGCAATTCGGCGGGCAGGCGGAGCCGCGGGCCGCGGGCGAGCAGGCGATTTTCCGGATCGCGGGCGAAGTCCTCTGCCGGTGCGGAGCTGGACTGGCGGTAGGTCGACGACAGGACGATGCTGCGGAAGAGAGCCTTCACGTCCCAGCCACCGTCGACGAAATCGCGGGCGAGCCAGTCGAGGAGCTCGGGGTGACTGGGCCATTCGCTCTGGTAGCCGAAGTCCTCGAGGGTCTTCACGATGCCGGTGCCGAAGAGCTGGGCCCAGAAGCGGTTCACGACCACGCGGGAAGTGAGTGGGTGATTGGGCTGCACGAGCCACTGCGCGAGGCCGAGGCGGTTCCGCGGGGCGCCGGCGGGCCAGGGAGCGAGGAGGGTCTCCGGGACGCCGGGAGTGACCGGCTCGCCGGGGGCGTCGTACGCGCCGCGGTTGAGCACGAAGGCCGGGCGCGGCTGGGGCAGTTCGGCCATCACCATCGTGGTCGGGACGGCGCGGTGCAGGGCGAGATGCTCGCCCCAGACCTCATCGCGAGCGGCCACGACCTCGTGAGTGGGGGCGTTCGCAAGCAGGAGGCCCTCGGAGAGCCAGGCGTCGACCGGGGCGTTGGCGGGAGGGTTCGTGAGGGCCGCCGGGAGCGCCTCCACGAAGAAGCGCTGGCGCACTTCCGCCGCGTTCATCGCGCGCGGTACGCTGCGCAGCGAATCGAGCGCGCCGCGCCAGCGCGCGCCACCGGGCGCGTTGTCGGCGCCAAGGCGGTAGGGCTTGCGACCGTGTTCGGACGGCAATCCGTCGTGTAAGACGCGAGTGGCGAGCTCGTGGCCGTCCACGAAGATCTGCACCCCGGCGGCACGCCGGCCGCCGGCGTAGGTGAGCGCGACTTGGCGCCACGTGTTGGGCTTGAGGCTGGCTCCCTGAGTTCGCACCACCAAGGCGTACGTGGGATATCGCTCGCTCAGGCGCAGTTCGATTTCGCCGTCGATCAGCCGCACCTCTCCCCCGCGGCCGTAGGCCGTGTCGGCCATCGACCCGCCGTAGTCGATCCCGGACAGGAGTGGCACGTCGCCGGGGTTGTCGGCATCGGGTCGCAACCAGAAGGAGAGGCTCAGGCCCTGCTTGCCGGCGAAGTTCAACGCCTCCGGTGGGACAGTGGGTACGGCGTCGAGCGCGGCGGTTGGATCGGGGCGCCAGGCCGGACCCGTGATGCCGGGAGCGGGGCCCTCGCGGCGGGCCGGGAGCAGGTCGGGGCCGACGTGTCCGACGGTCGCCTCGGCTTGGGCGAGGAGTGAACGGAGTGCGCGATCCGTCGCGGGTGAGCGATGAGGCAGCGACGCGCGGGCACGCGTCACGGCGGCCTCGAGGTCGGCGAGACGCCTTTCCTGCTCAGCGAGCGCCTGCTGCTGTGCGGTCGTCGGCGCCGGGATCATCGGCACGGCGTTGGCGACGCGGCCATCCTCGCCGAATTCCGGCACGTTGTTGAGGAAGGCGAAGAGACTGAAGTAGTCGCGCTGCGAGATCGGATCGAACTTATGGTCGTGGCAGCGCGCGCACTCGAGCGTCAGCCCCAGCCAGGCCGTGCTGAGGGTACGCACGCGGTCGGCGACGTACTCGACGCGGTATTCCTCGTCGATGATGCCGCCTTCGGAATTGATCACATGATTGCGCCCGAAACCCGTGGCGATGCGCTGTTCGAGGGTGGGTGAGGGAAGGAGATCACCGGCGAGTTGCTCGGTGAGGAAGGTGCTGTAGGGCAGGTTCTGGTTGAAGGCTTCGATGACCCAATCGCGCCAGCGCCACATTGTGCGGGTGGAGTCATTGTTGAATCCGTGGGAATCGGCGTAGCGCGCGGCGTCGAGCCAGTCGAGGGCGAGGCGCTCGCCGAAGTGCGGCGAGGCGAGCAGGCGATCCACGGCGGAGCCGTAGGCGGCCTCGCCGCGGCGGGCGACGTCGGCGAGGAAGGCGGCGCGGTCGGCGGGCGAGGGCGGGAGGCCGACGAGATCGAAGCTCACGCGGCGCAGCCAAGCCTCGGGGGTGGCCTCGGGGCGGGGGGTGATTCCCTCGCGTTCCAGACGGGCGAGGACGAAGCGGTCGATGGGTGCGCGAGGCCACGCGGTGGTGCGGACCTCGGGGAGGGGTGCGCGCTGCGGCGGTGAGAACGCCCAGTGGCTTTGGTATTCGGCGCCCTCGGCGATCCAGCGACGGAGCGTGTCAATCTGCTCGGCGGTCAGGTGCTTGTTCGACTTCGTCGGCGGCATGCGGTCCTCTTCGTCCATCGAGATCAGACGGGCGATGAGCTCGCTTTCATCGGGCTGCCCCGGGATGATCACGGCGTAGCCTCCGCGATCCAGCTTGGCGTTCGTGGCGTCGTCGAGCCGCAGCCGGCCCTCGCGGTGGTTGGCGTCCTGACCGTGGCAGTGGAAGCAGTTTTCGGAAAGGATGGGGCGAACGTCGCGGTTGAACTCCAGCTTCGCGGTGGGCGTGGCTGCGGCGGCGGACGCGACCGGCAGGGCGATCAGCAGCGCTGCGACAAGGCGGGCGGTGAAGCGCGCAGCGGGGTGGCTTCGGAGCATGGCGGCAGCTCCGGACGGGGTGGCCAAAACGGGCGAAAACACGCGCG
>CAIOYO010000360.1 GCA_903862595.1 uncultured Opitutaceae bacterium
GATCGTCATGAGTGGAAGTACGACATCGGGGGCTTTGCCTGGGACAACTCCGAGCTCTCGACGGATATTTGGCTATGGCTTTACTTCCTGCGCAGTGGTCGTCCGGACGTATTCCGGTTTGCCGAAGCGATGACCCGGCACACCGGGGAAGTGGACGTGCATCACCTAGGGCCCTTTGCCCCGTTGGGTTCGCGCCATAACGTCCTCCATTGGGGCTGTAGTGCGAAGCAGCTGCGGATCAGTACCGCCGCGAACCGTCGCTACTATTACTATCTGACCGGTGATGAGCGCACGGGCGACCTCCTCCGCGAACAGGTCGAGGCGATTCGGACGCTGGCGACGGTGCAGCCGAGCCGCAAGGTGGCCGCGTCGTTGGTTACTCCGGCCGACCCCTTGGCGACGGAGGCGTACGCCAGTTTCGGGCTTGATTGGGGCGCGGCGGCGGCGGCGTGGTTGACGGAGTGGGAGCGGACGGGAAGCGCGGTATCTCGGGATCGCCTGTTGGCCGGGATGCGCGGAATCGGAGCGCAACCGTGGGGATTTTTTAGCCTCGGAGCGCTGATTCACTTTGAGACCGGCGCGTTCCGGGCCTCGCCCAGCAAGGATCCCTCGGCGAGTCACCTCTCCGCTGCCTTTGGTCTCGTGGAGGTCTGCGCGGAACTAGTCGAGTTGCTCGACGTGCCTGAGTTCCGCAACGCGTGGCTGGAGTATTGTCGGCTCTACAACGCGGATCCTTCCGAGCAGTCCGCCCGACTGGGGCGGGCGCTGAAGGGTCGGAATCTGGAGCAAGGGCATGCCCGGCTCACGGCCTTTGCCGCGAAGAGTCTGGCGGATGCGGATCTGGCGAGACGGGCGTGGCAGGAGTTTCGCCGGGGTGAGAACGGCTGGCGTTCGCATGAGCCCCTCGTGCAGCGCCGGATCGAAGGTCCGGCGGTGCTCCGGCCCGTGGAAGAGGCGGCCGGCTTTTCGACTAACGCGGCGGCGCAGTGGGGCTTGGCGGCGATTCAGTGCCTGGCGCTTCTGGGTGAGCCGCCCGAGGTCGCCGCCGAAACGGACGGACGGCAGCCGACGGCGGGTGGAGGCCGGTGAAGCGGACGAGCGTCCTCGGTGGCTTCGCGCCCGTTGCGGCTCGGCCGGTCTCCGGCGGTCCTTGCGGCTAGCCCGGCGCCTTCGGTCATCGCGGGACGGCGGAGTTCGTCTCTCGGTGCGGCCGGCGGCAGCGTGGCGTGACTTGGCTCAGTCGCCCCAAGCAAACGCCCGCCGGTGGACCGGCGGGCGTGGGAGCAGACGCGGCTGAACGCAACGGCGCGTGGAGCTTAGGTGAAGGCGGAATCGGCGACGCGGGAAGCGTCGCGGTGTCGGCGCACCTTGAAGTAGGTGGCGCGGCGACTGAGCATCCGATCGAGCTTATCGACCAACATGGCGACGGCCTTGTGGCATTCGTCCGCGGCGACGGAAGCGTTCATGTCTGGACCGTTGATCATGATATGGCCCTTGGCGGTGAAGCGGTTACTGACGGACTGCTTCGGATCACACTCCAACTCTACGCGGATCCGGATGATCCGCTCCTCGTGCCGGAAAAGACGCTCCGTTTTCTCCCGGACAAACGTCTTCAGGGAAGGCGTGAGTTCGAGATGAATGCCGGAAACGATCAGTTCAGGGGTGTGCGGGATACTCTTCATGTTTTTTGGTTTTCGTTTCGGGTTGCTGCCGAAAAGGGAAACGCCTCCGCCCTTTGCGCCGCCCCCTCGGGGGTCACTGCGCGGGAAGTCATCGGGCTCGGTCCGTAACCGCGGACCGGGACGAATTCCGGTGTGGGGAGGGTTGTCATCACCACGGACAAAACGATGCGGCGGGTGTCTCGACTTTGCAATCTACTACGGCACGATTTGCCCTCGATTCACTAAGCTTAATGCGCGCCAACCCGATGAATTTTTCGCGAGCAAGCCGTCTGGCGACGGCGGTTCCACGTGTGAGTGCGGAGGCGCGCCGCTGATGACGGCGGTGGACAATCCCAGCGGTTACGACCGGCCGATCGGGCCGTGGGAGCGCCGGCTGCAGCAGGGCGTCGTGCGGCGCATCTCCTTGACGGAGCTGCGCGGCTGGATCGTAGCCGAGGACGAACGCATTCTTGCGATCAACAAGCCGGGTGACTTCGTCTGCCACCCGTCCAAGGACGGTCCGTGGTCGAGCCTGTCGGGCGCGGTGCGCGAGTACCTTGGAGGCGGTGCGGCGCACCTCGTGTTCCGGCTCGATCGCGAGACGAGCGGCTTGGTGATCTACGCGAAGGACTCGGACACGGCGCGCCGCCTGCAGATGGCGGCGCAGGACCGGAAGTATGGTAAGACCTACCTCGCGTTGCTCGTCGGAGAGCTCCGCGAGCCGCTCGCGATCGACCGGCCGCTGGGTCCCGATCTCGCTAGTCCCGTGCTCGTGAAGAGCTGCGTGGTCCCGATCGGCGAGGGACAGGAGGCGCGGACACAGGTCGTTCCCGTGGCCGCGGCGGGTGGCTTCACGCTGGCGCGGGTCCGTACGGAGACGGGGCGGAAGCATCAGATCCGCGCCCACCTGCAGTGGGCGGGCTATCCGCTGGTGGGCGACAAGATCTACGGTCCGGACCCGCGGCTGTTTCTTGATTTCATCGAGCACGGATGGACTCCGCGCTTGGCTGCGGTGCTGTTGCTGGAGCGTCAGGCCTTGCACTGCGCGGAAATCGATCTCCGGCCGGCGGGGCTGACGTGGCAGAGGGAGATCCCGCTCGCGGCGGATCTGCAGGCCTTCGCGGAGCGTCATGGGATGGTCCTGCCGTCGCGCCTGCTCTGAGCTGGCGAACGCGCCGCGGCACCGGCCATGGGTGTGGCTTTGACAGTGGCGGCGGCTTGCTCCTAGCTGACCCTTTTCCCGACGGTCTACCGCGTTCGTCTCCCCCTTCATCATGTCTCAGGTCCGCGTTCGTTTCGCCCCCAGTCCCACGGGTTTCTTCCACATCGGCAGCGCGCGCACCGCTCTGTTCAACTGGCTGTATGCCCGGCACACCGGCGGGGTGTTCATTCTGCGCATCGAAGACACGGACAAGGAGCGGAACAGCGAGGAGTTCCTCCGGGTGATCTACGACAGCCTGCGCTGGCTCGGGATGGACTGGGATGAAGGTCCGGGGGTGGGTGGAAACTTCGGCCCCTACCGGCAGAGCGAGCGGGCGGCGATTTACCGGGAGTACCTCGAGCGCCTCCGGGCGGCGGGACGCACCTATGAGAAGGACGGTGCGACCTTCTTCCGGATCTCAGGCGAGCCGCAGGTGATCGAAGACGCCATCCGCGGCCGCGTCGAGCGCACGGAGGAAAAAGACTTTGTGATCGTGCGGTCCGACGGCAATCCCGTGTTTCACTTCGTGAACGTGGTGGATGACCTTGCGATGCAGGTGACGCACGTGATCCGCGGCGAGGATCACCTTTCGAATACCAGCAAGCACACCGAGCTCTTCCGGGCCTTCGGGGCTCCCTTGCCGGTGTATGCCCACATTCCCCTGATCCTGAAGCAGAATGGCCCGGGCAAGATGTCGAAGCGCGACCAAGGAGCGCTCATTGACGAGTATCAGCGCCGCGGATTCCAGCCGGATGCGCTGGTCAACTTCCTCTGCCTGCTCGGGTGGTCGCCCAAGAACGACGCCGAGAAGATGCCGCTGGAGGAGATCATCCGCCTGTTCGACCTGCCTGGCATCAACCAGAGCAATGCGCGATTCGACGAGCGCAAGCTGGCGCACATGAACATGGCGTATCTCCACGATATGCCGGCGGCGCGCTACGTCCCGCTTGCGCGCGGATTTCTGGAGCAGCGCGGCTTCTTTGGGACCGATCCGGTGGACGCGGAGTACGTTCGTGAGGTCCTCACCTTGTGCCAGGTCAAGGTACGCTCCCTCGAGGAGTTGCCCGCGGCGATCGGCTTCTTCTTTCGGGAAGACTTTGCGATCGATCCCAAGGCCCGTGACAAAGTCCTCGCGAAGGGTGATCCCCGTGCGCGTTTGCGGGAGTTGCGGACGGCGCTGGAGCAGGCCGACTTTTCCACTGACGCCGCGCTGGAAGCGGCAGTGCAGACGCTCGCAGTGCAGCAGGGCATGCAGACCGCCGACTACATTCACCCGGGCCGGCTGGCCGTCTCCGGGGTGAGCGCGGGACCGACCTTCTACGGCATCTTCCGCGTGCTCGGTCGCGAGCGCGTGCAGCGCCGGATTGACCGTTTGCTCGACTCGCTTTCCGCTACGCCATGACCTCCGCGCCCGCCAGCGTTGCCCTCATTGCCCACGATGCCCGCAAGGATCAGATGGTGGCGTTCGTCCGCCGCCACGCCGCGTTCCTGGCGACGCAGCGTCTGATCGCGACGCGAACGACGGGAACCCTGATTCAGGCCCAGACCGGCCTGGCGGTCGAGGCGATGCTCTCCGGTCCGATGGGCGGCGACCTTCAGATTGGCGCCAGGGTGGCGACGGGGGAGGTTCGGGCTGTTGTGTTCCTCCGTGATCCCCTGACTGCGCACCCGCACGAGCCGGACATCGCAGCCCTGCTCAAGGTCTGCGACGTCTACAACGTGCCGCTGGCGACCAACGAGGCGACGGGCGATATCCTTGTGCACCACCTCGCGGCGGCCTCCCACTAGTCAGCGGGAAGTCTCTTCGGTGGAGCTGCCCTCGCCACTTTCGGCGAACTCCTTGAGGAGTCCGGTGAGGTAGGGGATGAGTTGCTTCTTGCGGCTTACCACGCCCGGCAGGTCGAAGATCTCATCCTTCTCAACGTGCGGGTAGGTGATGCGCGCGATGAAGTCGCGATCGCCCTTTACGATGAGCAGCGAATTCTGCGTGTGGATGTCGGTCACCAGCAGTGCGGCGAACAGGAGCCGCTCGTCGAGTTGGAGCTTCCCGAGTTCGTCGGTGATCTGTCGCGAGTGCTTCCAGAAGTTACCGAAGCCCAGTTCCTCCACCTGTGACACGGAGAATCGGACCGCGTCTTCGTCGTAAATCTTGAAGTCGGCGCGAATGACGGCCGACGGAGGCTGTGCGAGGATGACCGATCCCGAGCTGAAGATCGCATCCGCTAGGGTGCGGGCGTCGACCTGGGCGATCTTGGCGAGCCAACCGAGCAAGGCCGAGTCCTTCTCGGTCGAAGTCGGGGACTGCAGCAGCAGCGTGTCGGAGATGATGCCGCCCATCATCACGCCGGCCATCGAGGGTGACGGCGTGAGGCCCTCCCGGCGGAACAGGTCTGCGACAATGGTGCAGGTGGAACCGACGGGCTCGTTCAGGAAGAGGATCGGCTGCTGCGTGTTCAGCGCGCCGACGCGGTGGTGGTCGATGATCTCGGAGATGTTCACCTCCGCTGCGCCGGGGACGGCCTGTGAGAGCTCGTTGTGATCGACCAGCACGAGCCGTGTCTTGACCGGCCGAAGGATGTCGGTGCGCGTCAGGATTCCCTGCAGTTGCCCCTCGTCGTTGAGGACCATGAAGGCCGCCACGTTGGCGGTGGCGGACTTGCGCCGGAGCTCGGACAATCGCAGATCCGCACTGACCGAGGCGTACTTCCGGTCGATCAGGCGCTCGATCGTTGAAGCCGTGCGGATGACCCAGGCGGTGGTGGCGGAGTCATAAGGGCTGACGATGATCGAGACGCCGCGAGCCTTCGCCTGGTTCACGAGTGCCTCGTCGATCGGCAGGTTGCCCGTGACGATGATGGCGCGAACTCCGATCTCCAATGACCGCTGTTGGATGTCCAAACGATCGCCGACGATGATCATCGAACGCTCAGGGGGAATGCCCTCCTCCTGCGAGATGCGCCAGAACGACCGCACATCCATGGCGCCGACGCGGACGAACAGCTCTTCGGTTGAGTCGGGTCGCTCGACGTGCACCACGCGAGCGCGCAGGGCGCGCGCGATGTGGGCGAGGCTGGTGAAGACCTTGCGCATCTCGCGGACCTCGCGGAGGCGCGGGATGAAGAAACCGCCGAGTTGGAAGACCGACACCGTGCCGACGAGCCGGCGATCGCCCGCGACGACCGGGAGCACGCGGATGTCGCGCGACTCGATCAGCTCCAGCGCTTCGGCGCAGGTCGCTGACTCCTGGACCGAGATGACGTCCTGGACCATGACGTCTCGGACGCGTGGCGTGACGTCGCTGAGGTAAAGCGGCAGCGGTTGGTTGAAGCGGCTAAGGATCGCGTCGATGCGGGCGTTGGAGTTTCCGCAGCGCGCGGCGACGAAGCCGGTTTGCCCCCGGGCTTCCTTGAACGCCGCGTAGGCGATCGCCGAGCAAATGGCATCGGCGTCGGGGTTGCGGTGGCCGACGATGTACGTCAGGGGCTTGTTCGCGGGAGTGGAGGCAGGACTCATCGTCGGGACCGAGGTGCGGGGCGCGGTAAAAGGCGAGAGCTTAGCACACCTTGCCGGTGAAGGGAATGCCTCTCTGGCGACAGTTGCTCGCTACGGGCCGGACGGCGCGAGACCGTCCGGGCTGGCCAGGCCGTTGCCGGAGTCGAGCCCATAGATGCGACGATTACCGCCCGCCCGGATGCTTTGCCGCAGGTCGGACGTGGGTTGGCCGCGCGAAGTCGTAAGGTGGTTTCCGATGCGGCGGTAGTACTGGACATGCCCACCGAGAAACAGGACGTGGCCTCCACCCTCGGCGTAGGCCCCCTGATTGTTGTCGGTGGCGGTCGTATTCCATGCTCCGCTGGCGGTGAGGCCGCGCGTGAAGGCGAGTGGCGTTGTCCCCGGATCGGAGAGTCGCAACCCTCCCACGAGGTTCACGCTGGGAATGCGGGCGAGCAGGTCGGCGTTGAGTGTCCCGCGACTGGTGTCGGCAGGATCGAGCACCCGGCTGAGAGGGGCGCCATCGTAGAGGGGGTCGAGCCGTGAAAAGTACAGGCTCGCCTCGTCAAGTCCCCCTGCGTTAGCCAGTTGGGTCAGATACGAAAAGTAGCGGGAAGGAGGATTGGGGCCGGAGGAAGCGTTGGCCATCAGTGGATCGGGCAGGCGATCCTGATGCTCAGCCGCATAGAGAAACGCGGCCTTGCCGATTTCCCGCAGATTGCTTGCGTCGGCAGCCCTTTGGGCTACTTCCCGCACTCGGCCGACGGTGGGGATGAGGATGGCCGCCAGCACGCCGATGATGGCGATGACGGTCAGCAGTTCGATCAGCGTGAAGGCGGTGCGGGATTTATAAATAAGCGTTTGCATTGCATATTGAATGCATAATGAGCGAGCAAAGAGGTAAAGTGGAAAGAGCCGCCCGAAATGTGTGTGGGGCTGGACAAACCTTCGGGCAGGTTTCTACGGTGTGAGGCGATGAAGATTTACCTCGATGGGGCACTCGTTGATTCAGCGGATGCGAAGATCTCGGTCTTCGATCACGGTCTGCTTTACGGGGATGGGATCTTCGAGGGAATCCGGCTCTACGGCGGCAACGTGTTTCGGTTGGACGAGCACCTGGAGCGGCTGGAGTACTCCGCCAAGGCGATTTTGCTGACGCTGCCATGGACGCGTCAGCAGATCAGCGACGCGGTCTGCGAGACCTGTCGTGCGAACGGGCTGCGGGATGGTTACATCCGGCTCGTGGTGACGCGAGGCGTCGGTGACCTGGGTCTGTCCCCTTGGCTGTGCAAACTCCCGTCGATCTTCATCATTGCGGACAAGATCGCGCTCTATCCCGCGAAGTACTACTCGGAGGGATTGGAGATTGTGACGGTGGCGACGCGCCGGATGAATCCGGCGGCGCTCAGCCCGGCGATCAAGTCGCTGAACTACCTCAACAATATCATGGCCAAGATCGAGGCCCGCCAGGCGGGCGCCCTCGAGGCCATCATGCTCAATGATCAGGGCTTTGTCGCGGAATGCACCGGCGACAACATCTTCATCGTGCACAAGGGCAAGATTCTCACGCCCTCTGCCCAGCAGGGTGCCTTGAAGGGAATCACCCGCGACGAAATTTTCAGCATCGCCAAGGAACTTGGCGTAGCGATCGAGGAACACTCACTCACGCGCTATGACGTGTGGAACGCGGACGAAGTTTTCCTCACGGGGACGGGCGCCGAGGTGATCCCTGTGGTCAAGCTGGATGGCCGGACGATCGGCACCGGTGCCCCGGGACCGGTCTTCGCCCGCGTCCTCGAATGCTTCCGTCGGCGAGTGCTGACGGAAGGAACCCGCATCTGACGAAGCACCCGACGCGTACGGCGAGGTGAGGGCATCGTGGCGCAGTGCTGTGCCACGGCGGCGCAGTGCCGCGCGGTTACGGTGGGCCTTGGCTTGGGGTTTACCTACGCTTGCGTTGACCGTCGCCGCTGGCACGATGCCTGCAAGGGCGTATGCCGGATGCTTTCATCCCTCCCACAATTTCGTCTCCCTGCGGTCGAAAATTCGTCCGCCTGTGATACTCTCTCTCCATGGGCAGTCCTTTGAAGTGTGACCTCTGCAGCAAGCCAGCCACGGTGCACCTGACGCAAATCGTCAATAACAAGGTGCACAAGGTGGACCTGTGCGAGGCCTGCGCGCAGGCGAAGGGCGTGACGGACCCGAACGGGTTCTCGCTGGCGGATCTGCTCATGAAGGCCTCCCTCACGAACGAGCCGACGGCGACGTCGGCGACGCGTTGCGAGCAATGCGGTTTTACGCAGGCGGAGTTCAAGAAACACGGCCGCTTCGGCTGCCCCCATTGTTACGAGACGTTCGCGGCCATCGTGGAGCCGATGCTCGGCACGATGCACAAGGGGACCACGCACACGGGCAAGGTGCCGGCGCGTGCGGTGAGTCGCAAGAGCCTCCACGACCGGCTGTCAGCCCTCGAGGGTGAACTCGACAATGCAATCAAGTCCGAGCGGTATGAAGACGCCGCGCGCTATCGCGACGAAATCGTGCAGGTGAAGCAGGCCTTCGCCCCCAAGGCGGAGGGGGAGTCACTCCGGCCATGACGATCCAATCTCTCATCGAGACGCCGTCGGAGCTCACCAGTTCGGCCTCCAGCAGCAAGTGTGCGGTGGTGCTGATGACGCGGATCCGGCTGGCCCGCAATCTTTCGGGTCGCTCGTTTCCGGGCTGGGCCGACGCGGATCAGCGTTCCGAGATTCTCGCCACGTGCCGCGAGGCGGTGGGTGCGCTGAATCCGATGAAGCGCAGCGTGAACGTCGGCGTTACCGACCTGAACGAGCTCCAGAAGCTCATCCTGGTCGAGCGTCACCTCATCTCCCGCGAGCTGAGCGGCTCCAAGTCCGGTTCCGGGCTGGTGATCAATCGCGATCAGACGGTGTCCGTGATGATCAACGAGGAGGATCATCTGCGGATCCAAGTGCTCCGCGCCGGGTTTCAGCTGAAGAAAGCCTGGAATGCCATCAATGACTTCGATTCCGCGTTGGAGGAGAAGCTCGACTACGCCTTCTCTCCGCGCTGGGGCTACCTCACCGCGTGTCCGACCAATCTCGGCACGGGCATGCGCGCGTCCGCGATGATGCATCTGCCGGCCCTTGTGATCTCGGGGCAGATGGAGAAGATCGTCCGCGCCGTGAATCAACTCGGCATGGTCGTCCGCGGGCTTTTCGGCGAGGGCTCCGACGCGTCCGGCAGCATCTTCCAGATTTCCAATCAGACCACGCTTGGCGAACCCGAGGAGGAGATCATCAAGCGTCTCCAGAGCGTGCTCCAGTCGATCATCGAGCATGAGTTGAACGCGCGGCAGAAGCTGCTCGAGGCCGATCCGCGCAAGCTGTTCGACAAGATCGGCCGCGCCTACGGCATCCTCCAGCACAGCCACGTGCTCAGTTCCGCCGAGGCGATGAACCTGCTTTCCCTGCTGCGATTGGGGATTGACCTGCAGATTTTCCCCGAGGACAGCCGTCCGGTCATCGATCGTCTCTTCATCGAGGCCCAACCCGGTCACGTCCAACACGCGGTCCAACACGATCTCGAGGCCGGGGAGCGCGACGGGATGCGCGCCACCCGACTGCGCGACGAGTTCGCCCGTTTTCCCGCCCCCGCCACTCCTCCACCGTCCGGTGCCAAGCCGGACTGAAACCCTCCGCTCCTTTCCTTCCATGTCCGAACCGATGAACAACTTCACGCCGCGCGCCCAGCAGGTGCTCGCGCTCGCCCGCAAGGAAGCCGACCGCTTCCATCACAACTACGTGGGCACCGAGCACATCCTGCTCGGCTTGATCAAGCTCGGACAGGGCGTGGCCGTGTCCGTCCTTCAGAAGATGGGCCTCGATCTCGAGACCGTGCGCAACGCCGTCGAGAAGCAGGTCGGCACTGGCACCGAGACGAAGACCCAGGGCAGCATTCCCTACACGCCGCGCGTCAAGAAGGTCCTCGCCCTCGCGGGCAAGGAGGCCAAGGCGCTCAGCCACTCCTACGTGGGCACCGAGCACATCCTGCTCGGACTGCTGCGCGAGGGCGAGGGCGTGGCCGCCCGGGTCCTCAAGTCGCTCGATGTCGACATCGAGCGCACCCGGAACGAAATCCTTCGTGAGCTCGACCCCCAGTTCTCTGGCGGGACCGAGGGCGGGGGAGCGGGTGGTGGTGAAGAGGCCGCCGCTCCGTCGCCGCGCGGGGGCACTTCCGAAGACAGCAAGAAGGACGTGAAGACGCCGGCCCTGAAGGCCTTCGGCCGCGATCTCACCGAGTTGGCGCGCAAGGGCGAGCTCGACCCGGTCGTCGGTCGCAAGAACGAGATCCGACGCGTGGTCCAGATTCTCTGCCGCCGCACCAAGAACAATCCGGTGCTGATCGGCGAGGCCGGCGTGGGCAAGACCGCCATCGTCGAGGGCCTCGCCCAAGAGATCTCCAGCGGGATCGTCCCCGAAATCCTCGCCGACAAGCGCGTGATCACCCTCGATCTCGCGCTGATGGTCGCCGGTACCAAGTACCGCGGCCAGTTCGAGGAGCGCATCAAGGCCGTGATGGACGAGATCCGCCGCGCCAAGAATGTCATCCTCTTCATCGACGAGATGCACACCATCGTCGGCGCCGGCGCCGCCGAGGGCGCCATGGACGCTTCGAACATCTTCAAGCCCGCACTCTCCCGCGGCGAGCTGCAGTGCATCGGCGCGACGACCCTCAACGAGTACCGCAAGTACATCGAGAAGGACTCCGCACTCGATCGCCGCTTCCAGTCCGTCAAGGTCGAGCCGCCGTCCGTGGAGGACACGATCACGATCCTCAAGGGTATCCGCGGCAAGTACGAGGAGCACCACAAGGCGACGTTCTCCGACAAGTCGCTGGAGGCCGCGACGAAGCTTTCCGACCGCTACATCACCGGTCGTTTCCTGCCCGACAAGGCGATCGATGTCATGGATGAGGCTGGCGCCCGCGCCCGCATCGCATCCCTCAGTCGTCCGCCGGATGTCGAGGACCTCACGGCGCAGATCGAGCAGGTCTGTGCGCAGAAGGAGCAGGCCATTGCCGCCCAGCATTTCGAGGAGGCGGCGAAGTTCCGCGATCAGGAGAAGCAGCTGCGGCTGCGGCAGGAGCAAATCACCGAGGAGTGGAAGAAGGCGCGCGAGGAAAAGCGCGTGGCCATCGACGAAGACCTGATGATGCAGGTCGTGGCCGACTGGACCGGCATTCCGCTCTCGCGCATGGAAAAGAAGGAGAGCGAGAAGCTTCTCGGCCTCGAGGCTGAGATTCGCAAGGCCGTGGTCGGCCAAGAGGCCGCCGCCGTCGCCATCGCGCGTGCCCTGCGCCGCTCGCGCGCCGACCTCAAGGACCCGCGCCGCCCGATCGGCTCGTTCATGTTCGTCGGCCCCACGGGCGTCGGCAAGACCGAGACCGCCAAGCAGCTCGCCGCCCAGATGTTCGGCAACCAAGACGCGCTCATCCAGATCGACATGAGCGAGTACATGGAGAAGTTCGCCGTCTCGCGGATGATCGGTTCGCCCCCGGGCTACGTCGGCTACGAGGAAGGCGGCCAGCTCACGGAGTCGGTCCGCCGTCGTCCGTACTCAGTCATTCTCTTCGACGAAATCGAGAAGGCGCATCCGGATGTCCTCCAGCTGCTCCTTCAGATCCTCGAGGACGGCCGCCTGACCGATTCGCTCGGTCGTGTCGTCGATTTCCGCAATACGATCATCATCATGACGTCGAATGTGGGAGCCTCGCTCCTGCAGCGGCAGACGTCGATGGGCTTCGCGGCAGCTTCCGGCAGCTTCTCGGACCACGAGCGGATGCGTGAGAAGGTGCTCGAGGAGGCCAAGCGGATCTTCAAGCCGGAATTCCTCAACCGCATCTCCGATATCATCTTCTTCCGCCCGCTGGACAAGGCTGACCTCGAGCAGATCGTCGAGATCGAGCTGAAGAAGTTCGCATCGCGCCTGACCGAACGGAAGATCACCCTCGAGTTCAGCGCGGAGGCGAAGACCCTGCTCATCGAAAAGGGCTACGACGAGAAGTACGGTGCGCGTCCCCTGCGTCGTGCGGTTGAGCACTACCTCGAGGATCCCCTCGCGGAAGCCGTGCTCCGTGGCGACATCAAGGATGGCGATGCCGTCTCGGTGGTCCGCAACGGCGACAAGTTGGAATTCAAGCAGCGCGAGCGCAGCGCGCCGGCCGATACCGGCGTGGCCACGTAATCCACGTGGAGCGGACGTCCTCCGCCGTCCCACCCGCCGGAGCTCAGGCCCCGCGGGTGGGACGGCGGAAGACGAGCCAGAGTCCGCCCGCGAACATCGCGAGCGAGTAGAGGGTCCCGCGGCTCAGGCCGAGGACCAGCGAGGCGTCGGGTTCGCGAAAGACCTCGCAGATCACCCGCGCGAAGGCGTAGCCGCAGAGGTACTCGCCGGCGAGCCGTCCGGGTTGCCGCGTCAGCAGGTCGGTGCGCCAGAAGCGCCACTGCAGCAGCACCAGCAACACCAGACCCTCCAGGACCGCCTCGTAGAGCTGCGAGGGGTGACGGGGCGCGATCAGGTGCACCGGTAGGCCGGTGGTATCGCTTTGCGGGAAGATGACCGCCCACGGCACATTCGACTCCTTGCCCCAGAGTTCGCCGTTGATGAAGTTCGCGATCCGTCCAAGGAAAAGCCCGAGCGGTGCGACCGAGGCCACGAGGTCACCGAGGTGGACGAAGGACTGCTTGTGGCGCCAGGCATAGACGCCGAGTGCGGCGAGCACGCCGAGCAGGCCGCCGTGGAAGGACATTCCTCCCTCCCAGACGCGGAGAAGAATCGAGGGATCTGCCCGGACCGCCTCGAACTGGTAGAGGAGGAAGTAGCC
>CAIOYO010000361.1 GCA_903862595.1 uncultured Opitutaceae bacterium
CTGCGCGAGGTCGAGCTCGTCTCCTGCGAGGAGCGTCTGGTCTCGGCGGGCGCCCCCACGCTGTGGATGGTCGTCGCGGACCAGGCTGCGGCGGCGCGGGAACGGCTGGAGCAGCTGCGCGAAGCCGCCAGCCATCCGGCGGAGCGCGCGCTCCGGCTGGAGGTGATCGACCGGGACGCCGCCGCACTGTTGACGCGGCTGGAGGAACAGGGGCTCGTGCAACGCACCGCCCGGGTGAGCCGCACCCTTTTCCCGGCACCCGGCGAGGTACCGAGCCTTTCGGCCGCCGCGCAGGCGCGGCTGGCGGCGCACCTCGAGACCGCCGCCCGGCAGCTGCGTCTGGCGCGCCTGCTCAGCGCCGACGCGGGCGACTTTTCCGCCGAGGCCGCCGGGGCGCTGCGCGCCGCGGTCGCAGCGTTGAGCGCAGCCCTCGCAACCCAGGCAGGACTCCCCGAACCCATCGAGACCGAGGGCGTGCTGCCCGCGCGGCTCGCCCCACTCTGGGGGCCGGCGCGCCCCGCAATCGAGGAATTCCTGCGCAATCAAGTCCGGCCCACCACGGCCGCACTCGAGGCCGCCGAGGGCACGCGCTCCCGGCTCGCCGTCCGTAGCTTATCGACGGATACCGCACGGACGAAAGAGGGAGCGAGCGACTGAACGGCCGCGGCGAACCCGGGCGCAGTCCGCGGCCACCGGCCTGAACGGCGTCCTTCACGGACGTGGGCGCGGCGCGCCAGACGCGTGCGATCCGGTCACCCGGCCCACCTGCGGCGGCGCGCGGGCTCGACGCCTCGCCGACCGGCGGAGTCTGACCAGCGGGTCATCGCTCCACCTCCCGCCGCGAGGCTCAGACCACCCGGTCGGTCATCGGTTCGCCGCGCTGGAAGGCCGCGAGATTCGCGAGGAAGTGCCGCACGATCGCCTCGTCCTGATCCAGCCGCCCACCCGCAATGTGCGGCGTGATGTGGCACCGGGGCGCGGTCCACAACGGATGACTCGGTGGCAGCGGCTCGGGGTCCATGACGTCGAGGTACGCCCCGCCCAGCCGCCCGGACTGCAGGGCGTCGAGGAGCGCCGTCTGGTCCACCGTCGTGCCGCGACCGACGTTGTAGAACTTGGCCCCCGGCTTGAAGGAGGCGAGGCGGCGGGCGTTCACGTAATTGATCGTCGAGGCGTTCTCCGGCAGCACGTTCACGACGTGATCCGCCTCGGGAAGGACGGCGGTGAGTTGCTCCTCCGGGATGATCGTCACCCCGCGCTCGCTGCGGGTCTGCCGGCGGACGGCGTAGACCTTCACGCCGAAGGGCGCGAGGAGGTCGGCGAGGCGACGCCCGATCGCCCCGAAGCCGAGCAGCAGCACGGTCTGGCCGGTGAGGATCGCCGAGGCATAGCGACGCTCCGTGTAGTGCCACGACTGATCGGTGAGCTGGTCGACGTGCGACGGCAGGAGCTGGCGGTTCAGCGCGAGCATCATCGCCAGCGCATGCTGCGCGCAGGGGTCGGCGAACACGCCGGACATGTTCGAGAAGGCGGAGCCACGCGCCCGGAAGGCCTCCAGGAAATCCGGGGTGTCGTAGCGCGTGTAGCCCGCGCTCGAGACTTCCACCCAGCGCAGGCCGGCATGCGCGAGGCAGTCCTTCACGTCGGGTTGGCCGAACGCGATGTCGGCGGAGAACAATCCCTCATCCCGCTGCCCCGGAATCAGCACCGAGGTCGTCGCCGTCTGCGCCACCACCAGCCGGTGGTCGCGCAAACCTTCATGCAGGAGCCGGGTGGCCGGCGGCGTGAACACGCCATTGGTCCAGATCGTCAGGGACTTCATCGGAAAGAAAGTTGAAGCGCACGCCGGCGTCGTCCGCCGCGACTACTCCTGCTCACCAAACGAGCAGAGCGCGTGCACGCGCAGACCGGCCTCGCGGAGCCGACGCGAACCACCCAGCTCAGGAAGGTCGATCACCGCCGAAACGCCGACCACTTCGCCGCGCAGGGTCCGGAACAATTGCGCCGCCGCCAGGCAGGTGCCGCCCGTCGCGATCAGGTCGTCGACGATCAGGATGCGATCGCCCGGGCGGCAGGCATCGGCATGCACCTCGATCGTGGCGCTGCCGTACTCAAGGCTGTAGTCGGCTGAAACCGTGCGGTACGGGAGCTTGCCCTTCTTACGGACGAGCACGAAAGGCTTGTGCAGCTGGTAGGCGAGCGCGCCGCCAATGATGAACCCGCGCGCATCGATCGCCGCGATCACGTCCACGCCCTGCTGCGTGCAGTCGAGCGAGAAGGCCTCCACCATCACCCGGAACGCCTCGGGGTCGTGGAACAGGGTGGTGATGTCCCGGAAATTGACCCCGGGAAGCGGCCAGTCGCGCACCGTACGGATGCGCGGCTTGAGGTAGGCATCAAGATCGGGATGGTGCATCGGAAGCAGGCGATGACGCGGTGCCAGCCCCGGCGGCGCAAGCCCGGAGTGCAGGCGGCGTCGAGCGCCGCCAGTCGGGGGCGCGGCGATTCACCCAGGCGAGGGCCTCCGTGTGCACGACCACCTCCTCGCCGTGACCATCCACGAGGCTGGGATCCGCCCAAAGTGCCGGGGCCGCGCTCTCCGTGGGACGCATCCAGCTCCATCCGACCACGGCTGGCTCCTGCGCCAGTCGCCGCAGTTCACCGCGACCTCGCGCGAGCATGCGCTCCACACGCGTGAGCTCGTCCGTCTCCCCGGGCTGCGGGGGCAAGGCCGCCAGACGCGGGTCCGTCCACGCAAAGTCTTCCACCCAGACCGGCGCCACCGCAGCTGGCGCGAGGCCCGGAGCCCAACGGAGGGTGAGC
>CAIOYO010000362.1 GCA_903862595.1 uncultured Opitutaceae bacterium
AAAAAGGAGGGATCAGCACGCGCAGGTCAGCGCATCGGCGACCGCCGGGGCAACGCGGCGGAGGCGGGCCGCGTCGCGGCGTAACCCCGCGTCCTCGCGGGCGCAAACGGTCAGGCAGGCGAGGTTCGCGGACAGGGCCCGCCCCGGTCGGATCGGGAGCGCGTAGACCATCCACTTCCCGCGTCGGGTCGCGACAACCAGCTTGCGCGCCCGGAGATAGGCAAGGTGCTTGGAGACCTTCACCTGCGGCTCGCCGAGTACGGTTTGGAAGTGACAGACGCAGAGCGGCCCGTGGGTGAGCAGATGGAGAATCCGCCGGCGAGTGCCGTCCGCGAATCCCTCATAAATCTCAGCGAGGCGCATGGTCGACGCATACCTGCACAGGAATATGACTCAAGCGGAATTCGGCGCTCTTGGTCACGAGGTTCTTCGGGTTGCACTCAGTGGCGGAGTCCTACCCCGGGTGATCCGGACGGTGTCCGTGTCGCCGTCAGTGGAGAAAGTCATCGAGCGGCCGGACGTTCTGGCTGTTTTCGGAGAGGGAGCGGGGGTGAATCTAGGGCAGTACGATAACCGGCGCGAAGGCGTTCTCGGCGCCGCCTTTCTCGGCCGCGAGGATGGATCGGAAGGCGAAGTTCGGGGGCACGATTGTCTAGGGACAGTAGCGCGGGGCTAAACCGGGGACCGGGCGAGACGATGAATGGAATTCAGCGATGATGTTCCGATTACCCACGCCCTTCTGTCGTATCAGCCATTGCTTGGCGATTGCAGGTGGGTGTGCCGGGCGAGGGCATTGCCGGGAAGGAGCGGGGGGGTGACCATGCGCGCGAGCGGCGATGTACTTTCTGCGGTGACGGATCCGGCGGTTCAATTGCGGCGGGAGCGCCTGTTGGCGGCGACGGCGCGGATGGCGGAGGGTCTGCTGGATTTTCGTGCTACAGATGAGTCCTTTTCGGGCGCGTTGGGCTTGCTGGGAGACGCGGCGGGGGTGTCGCGCGTGTATGTTTTCGAGTCTTACCGGGTGTCCGGGACGGCGCGTCGTTGGTCGCAGCGGCATGAGTGGTGTGCGCGGGGAGTTTCGCCGCAGATTCGCAATCCGGAGTTGCAGCATATGGACCTGTCGGACGCTGGGTTCTCGCGGTGGGATCGGGAACTGGCGGCTGGGCGGACGATTGCTGGTCCGATCCGGGACTTTCCTGAATCCGAGCGGGCCCTGCTGGCGCAGCAGCGCATTCGATCGCTGGTGGCAGTGCCGATTGAGGCGCATGGCGCGTTGTGGGGATTGTTGGGCTTTGACGACTGTGTGAGCGAGCAGGTCTGGCCGGAGCCGGTGGTCGAGGGTCTTCGCGTGGCGGCGCGGGTGCTGGGAGCGGCCTACGAGCGACTCGCCCACCGGCTTCACCGTGACCGCCAGCTCCAAGAGGAGCTTTCGCTTTTGAACGGCGTGCGAGAGGTGATCTTCCGCACCAATGCAGTGGGGCAGTGGACGTACCTCAATCCGGCGTGGAGGGAAATGAGTGGATGGGGCGTTGAGGAGAGCCTGGGTCGGACGGCGGCGGAGTTCATGGATTCGGATGCCGGCGATGATACGGCGGCTCTGTTGGCGAGGCTGGTTTCGGGCGAGCTGGATGGCATGCGGTGGGAAGCGCGGCTGCGTCTGGCCTCCGGGGGTGCGCGCTGGTGCCTGCTGAATGCGCGTCGCGTCCGCGGGCCGGATGACGGAACGTTCGAGGTTGTCGGGACGATGATCGACCTGGATGAGGTCAAGCGTGACCAGATCGCCCTCATCGCTGCCAAACGAGAGGCGGAGACCGCAGATCGCGCGAAGAGCGAGTTTCTCTCGACGATGAGCCACGAGCTCCGGACCCCCTTGAACGCGGTCATCGGTCTTTCCGAGTCGTTGCTGGAGGACGGTGCGGATGGCGATTCGGAGCGGCTGCGAAAGTACCTAGAGATCATCCATCGCAGCGGGCGGCAGCTGCTCTCGCAGATCAACGACGTGCTCGACCTTGCGCGCATTGAGGCGGGACAAATCCGGCTCATCTCGGCCCCGATCGATCTGGGCGCGGTGGGGTCGGTGAGTGCGGAGGCTCACCAGCGAGTGGCCCGGGCGCGGGGAATCACGCTTTCGTCGCGGCGTGTCGACCGTACGCTTCGCGTGGCGGCGGACGAGCGGCTCCTGAGGCAGGCGCTGGGCAACCTGCTCAGCAACGCGATCAAGTTCACGCCGGAGGGGGGCACGGTCGCGGTTGAAGTGGACGAGTGCCCGGGCGGCATGGCTCGCGTCACGGTGCGCGATTCTGGAATCGGCATTCCTCCGGAGAAAGTTGGTTTGCTGTTCCGGCCCTTCCTGCAGCTTGACTCCTCATTGACCCGAAAGTTCGGCGGAACCGGGTTGGGACTTTCGCTCGTCGATCGCATCGTGCGCATGCACGGAGGCCGCGTCGAAGTGGAGAGCGAGGTCGGCCGCGGTAGTGCGTTCTCCGTGATTCTTCCTCGGATCGAGGAGCATCGGCCCGCTGCAGGATTTTCCCCATGAGTGCCAAAGTTCTGCTCGTCGACGACGATCCCTACAATCTGGTCACGCTGGAGTCGATGCTGCGTCCGGAGGGGTACACGCTGTTCCTGGCGGAGGACGGAGAGCAGGCGGTGCAGAAGGCGCGGGAGATCGAACCGGACGTCGTGGTTTTGGACGTGATGATGCCGCGGATGAATGGGTTTGAGGCCTGCCGTCGCATCCGCAGTGATCCCGCGATCGGGCGGGTGCCCATTCTGCTGCTGACGGCGCTAGACGATCCTGATTCCCGACTGGAGGGGCTGCGGGGCGGTGCGGACGACTTCATCACGAAACCATGCAATCGAGATGAGCTGCGGGCCCGCGTGCGCACGGTGGTGGCGTTGAACCGGTTTCGTGTCATCGCGGAGCAGCGGGAGCGCTTCCAACGTTTGTTCGCGATCGCGCCGGACCCGATCTTGTTAGTCGACGGCCTGGGACGGATCGTGAGTATGAATCGGCGAGCGACGGAGCTCTTCGGCCAATCACCCGGCGGAGCCGACTCCCTGCGGGAGATTGCCGACCTGTTCCTGCCCGATGATGCCGCGACGGTTCGGGACTTGGTGGCCGAGTCGGGCGCGCGCGAGGACCCGGTGCCGTACACGCTCCGCACGGTAGGACGCGCGGACGGCGCGAGTGGCGGTAGCACGGGGGAGAGAACCTTTGTCGCCCGGGCCACGGTCGTGCCGGATCAAGGGGAGCGGTTGCATATGGTGGTGCTCTCGGATGTGACGGACGTGGTGGCGGCTCGATCCGCATTGGAAGCGCTGAATCGGGACCTCGATCGGCAAGTGCAAGAGCGGACGCGGCAATTGGAGGAGGCGAACTCCCTGCTGCTGTCGTATGCGAACTTTGTGTCGCATGACCTGCGCTCCCCGCTGTCGGTGGTGGTGGGTTGCCTGTCGGTGCTGACGGACGACCAGCGCCTTCCGCCGGACGTATTGCGATGGATCGGACGGGCCTACCACGGCGCGGTCAACCTGAGTGAGCTGATCACGAACATTCTGCAGTTGGCGCACGAGGAGCACGCTGGAATCTCAGGGGATCAGATCGTTGAGGCCGGTCCGGTGATGGCACGACTGGTCGATCGCCTTTTGGGCCTCCAGCGCGAACCCGTGCCGCGTTTCGTGCTCGGACCGTTGCCGACGCTTCAGGTCAGCGGATTCGTGCTGGAGCGCGTCTTCTACAATCTCGTCGGCAACGCGATCAAGTACTCGTCGCACCGACCCGATCCGGTGATTGAGATCGGCGCACTGCCATCGTCGACGCCTGCGACGGCGGTGCTGTTCGTGCGGGACAACGGCGTGGGCTTCGGTCCGGAGGAGAGTGATCGTCTGTTTCGCGCCTTTTCGCGCCTGTCCTCGGCGGAGTCCCGGGAGGGGCTGGGTCTTGGGCTCTCGCTGGTAGCGCGGTTGGTGCAGGCGCACCGAGGAAGGATCTGGGCGGAGGGGCGCCCGAATGAGGGAGCGACCTTCTTCGTGGAATTGCCGCTGGCTGGAGCGGTGAGCTGACCCGGATGAACAGTCGCTGGACACCCTCGTTGCCGCGTCCCGGGCCCCTCTTGGGAGCGCTCGTGGGCGCGGCGGCGCTGAACTGCTTTCCGCTCGAGGTGATCGGTGATGCCCAGGTGCTGCTGGGGCCGTTCCTCTACCTTCCGTTCGTGCTGCTGCTGCCGGTGCCGTGGGCGGTCACCGCGGCGGGCTTGGCTCTGGCGCCGACCCTGTGGACCTTGGGGCAGCCCTTCGCCCTGGTGCTCGGCATGGTGGAGGCGGGAGTCTTGGCGTGGAGTCTCCAGCGTTCCCGTCTGCCCTCGCCGGCGGTGGCGCTGATCTACTGGTTGTTTTTCGGATGGCCGGTCTCGCTTTGGATGAGCGTCAGCTTGGCGCGCGTGCCCGTAGACCTTGCGGTGTTGGACGCGTTGGTGCGCGGCACCACCCAAATCCTAGCGGTCGTGGTGGCGGAGTTTTTGGTCCGCTACACGGCGGTGGGCGGTTTGCTCAGCGATCAGTCGGCCCCGCCGGCCCGCCTCCGCGACGTCGTGTTCAACTATGTTTTCGTCCTCGCCGCGGTGCCGGTGGCGCTCCTTGCCACCGGTTTGGCGGTGCTGTTGCGGACGACGGTGGAACGAGAGGATCGGACCGTGCTGTTTGAACGGGCGCGGCAGGTGGCTCGGGAAGCTGGCCAGGTGCTGCGGTTGCACGAGGCGGCGGTCGCGACTGCGGCCGGCGTCCTCTCTCGCCCCTCGGCGGATCCGGAGTCGGTGCTCGGAGCGATGCAGGTGGGCTTTCCCGGTTTCGCGGCGATGCTGGTGCTGGATAATGACGGTCGGGTCCTGAGCGCGCATGCGGCGTCCGCACGGCGCCGCCTGCAGGATGCAAACGTCCCCATGCTTGAAGCCTTGCGCGCGGCCAGTGGGCTGCGCCGCCTCGGTGTCTCGGGACCGGTCTGGGAACGCGGCTTGAGCGATGACATTCTGCTGCTCATCAGTGCTCCGCTGGTGCGGGCGGATGGCACGCGCAGCGGGACGGTGGTCGGTGCTTTGCGGGTCGCCCCGCTGGTGAGCGTCGTCTCGCGAATGAGCGACCCGGGCGACGTTCAGTGGGTTCTGGCAAACGCTGCGGGGCAGGTGCTCTATGCATCGCCGGACACCGGCCTCACGCCGATGGGAAATCTTCCGGAGAGTCACCTTGGTAGAATCCTGCTGAACCGACCGGAGGAGCCGCTGCTGCACGATGGGACCGTGGCGGGTAGCGGACGTCGCCTGCGAGCGTACGTCGCCCGGGATGATGACTATCGACTGCTGGTGATCGCCCAACGCCCGGCACTGGCGGCGGCAGGCAGCAGCGTCGGCATCTATGCCATGATGGCGGGAATCATGGCGGGGGTGATCCTCACTGCGGCACTCGTCGCCCGGCTGGCCGTGGTTCGACTCTCGCAGCCGTTGGAGCAGTTCGCGGAGGCGGCCGGCAAGCAGGCCCGGGCTGGTTTGGCCGAGCGCATGCCGGTTCCGACCGAGCGCGTGGCCGGGGAGATTCGGGAGATCTATGCCACGTTCAACCGCCTTGCGGATCGCCTGAACGAGACGTACGCCGCTCTCCTGCGGAACAATCAGTCGCTCGAGCAGCGCGTTTCCGAACGCACCGGTGAACTGGAGCGGGTGCGCCGCGAGGCGGTGGAGGCGAGCGACTCCAAGACGGCCTTTCTTGCCCTCGCCGGTCGGGAGTTCCGCACGCCACTCGAGGCGATCATGGCGGAGGCGGAGTGGCTACGCGGCCAGATCCGCGACCCGGGCCTCGCGTTGCAGTTGGATCTGATCCGCGATGGCGGACGCATGCTACTCGCGGTTGTCGAAGACCTGCAGGAACTGTCACGCTTGGAGGCGGGGCGCCTCGAAATTCGGCGGGGGCCGCTGGAGCTGCGGGCGCTGTGCGAGCGAGTCGTCGCGGACGCGAGCGGTGAGGCGCTGGCGCGGGGGCTGGGATTGTCGCTGGAATCGACGCTGGTGCGCGACCTATGGGTCGAGACGGATGGCGCCCGTCTGGAGCGTGCGTTGCGCGTGCTGCTCCGCGATGCGATCCAAGCAACCGATGCCGGCAACGTCTGGCTGTGCGTTGATGCGACGGGCTCGGATCCGGTTGAGCTGCGTTTTCGGGTCGTGGACTCGGGGCCGGGGGTTTCCGACAGTCAGCGGGCAGCGCTCCTGCGCCCCGCGTTCCCCGCTGAGCCTGGGAGCCCGGTGGATCGATCGGCTGGTCTGGGACTGACCTTGGGTCGCCGGCTGATCGAGTTGCTGGGAGGTCGGATCGACATCCATGGCGGAGAGGTCCGCGGGCTTGAACTGGATTTTGCGCTGAAGGTGAAGGCTGTGCCGGCCCCGCTGCCGGCGATCCCTGCGCCCTTGCGTGAGGTGACCGAGTCGTTTGAGGAGGCGAAGCCACTGCTGCTCATTCGCAACGCGTTGACCACCCCAGAGCCCGCCCGCCTGCCCGCGGTCGAGGCGGTGGCTGGTGTCGCTCTCGCGAACTGCGAATTGCTGGTTGTGGACGACACGCCGGCGAATCTGGAGGTCATGCGGGCACTGCTCGAGGGCCGCTGCCGGCGGCTGGTAACGGTCGCCAGCGCACGCGAAGCGTTGGCGCTCTTGAAGTCGGAGCGTTTTACCGCGGCGCTGATCGACTTGGAGATGCCCGAGATGGATGGCTTCGCGCTGCTCGATGAAATCCGCCAGTGGCAGCAGGGAGAGGCTTCGCGTGGCTGCCGGTTGATCGCCGTGTCGGCGCATCC
>CAIOYO010000363.1 GCA_903862595.1 uncultured Opitutaceae bacterium
CGAGTTGCGGCGCGATCTGAGCGCGGAGGGAGTCGTATACCGCTACGGCGGCGTCGCTGCGGCGGCCGATCCGGATCGTCGCCTCGCGTGGCTTTCGCGGAGACGTCCCGCGGACGTCCGAGCGCACACCGATCTCGTCAGCACCCAGGCCGGGAGAACGGAACCGGTGCGCCGCGGGTTGCTTGAGCTGCGCTGGGACGAATCAGACGGCGCGCTCACGGTGTTCGGCGTGCACCTCAAGAGTCGACTGACTCAGGACGCCGACGACCCCGAGGCAGCGCGTCGGCGGATCGGGGAGGCGGAGGCGATCCGGCGACGCATCCTTGAGCGGGTCGGCGATCTCGATGCCGCACGCGTGATGGTAGTGGGCGACTTCAACGACACCAAGAGCAGCCCGGTGCTCGCCCGTTTCCGCGAGCAGGGGGCACGGCGACTCTTCTTTGCCGTGGATGCGACGGACTCCCGGGGAGAGCGGTGGACTTACCGCTTCGACCGCGAAGATACCTACACGCGCGTCGACTACGTCTTGGTATCTTTGCCGCTCTGGCAAAACGCCACGGCGGTGGGGGCGGACATCCCGGACTGGCCGGACGCGGCGGTGGCCAGTGACCACCGACCGGTGAGACTCCAGCTGGCGCGATGACCTCGCGCCAGCGCTGCGACTACTTGACGGTCACGGGGACCGTCACCTCGCCGGAACCGTAGCCCTTCAGGAAGAGGCTTCCGGTGCCGGGGCGGCCGCCCTGGATATTGACCGTGACGGTGGTCTGGCCGGCGGGGACCAGCACCTCCGACATGATCACGCTTTCCGGAACGTCGGTGGTGACATCGAGGAGCAGGCCGCCGGCGGGAGCAACATTGGGAATCGTGAACGTCAGCGATTGGGTCTCGCGGGGGCGCAGCGTCAGTGACGCCGGCGAGACGCTGACGGACCCGCCGTCGACGCGGAACGTCCCCACGGGGGAGCCAGCGGCGCCGCCGAGTGATACGCGATACGTCTTGTTGGGGGCGACGGGCGGAACGAAGAAGCCGAGCGAGTTCGGCGACTCGTAGACCGTGCGGGCTGGGGTGTCGTCAAAATAGACGATGTCATTCGTCGTGAAGCCTCGACCCAGTACGCTCACCTTGGCACCGACGGGCGCGCGATTGACCTCAAGCGACAGAACGTAGCGGCCCACCACACCGAGCGAGCGGACGCCCGTGTAGGCCTCGCGTGCGGCCACGACCCCGTTGTTTTCGATCTGGTAGGTGACCAGGAAGTAGTACGCGATCTGCGAGCGACCCGGGGGCAGCGGGAAGTCGTACTCGTAGATATCCTGACCCAAGGAGCTTGGCTCCATTTCAAAATTCTTTCCATCGATGATCAGGCGTGTGACCAGAGTGCCGGGGACGATGGCGGACGTCTTCGGCGTGACCCGCACTGAGACCGTGTAGATCTGCGAGGGGTTCTCGGCCAGGGACGACGGCGTCAGATCGTTGATCTTGACCTCATCGCAGCCGGTCAGGAAGAGCAGCCCGAAGGCGGCGCCGAGCAGGAGGAAGAATCGTCTCGCGTGGGAGATGCGGCTGTTGTGCATTGGCGTGGGAGAAGGAAAACCGATTGGGAAACGAACACAAAGAACCTGCATTGGCAACGCATGAGTTAGGCCTCCGCGCGGGTGAGCCGCAGACGCTTACGGGCCTCTACGTGCACGTGCCGTTCTGTGCCAGCACCTGCGACTTCTGCGCGTTCTACCAAGTGCAGCCCGACGCCGAGAAGATCGCGCGTTACCTGGCAGCGGTGGAGCGCGAGACGGGTCTCGTGGACTGGTCGGGCCGTCCGGTGGGGACGGTGTTTTGGGGTGGAGGTACTCCAGGCTTGCTCTCACCCGGCCAACTCGAGCGATTGGGAACCGCGGTCCGTCGATTGCCCCTAGCCTCCGGTGCGGAGTGGAGTGTGGAGCTCGCCCCCGCTTCGGTGACTCCTGCTCGACTGCGCGTCCTGCGCGACCTCGGGGTCACCCGGGTGTCGATCGGCGTGCAAAGCCTACGGCCCTCGCTGCTGGATGCGCTGGGTCGTTTGCACACCCGCGAACAGGCCCTGCAAGCCTACGAGCGGGCGCGGGCGGCGGGATTCGCCAGCGTGAACCTTGACTTGATGTTCGCCCTCCCGGGTCAGACGGAGGAAGACTGGCTGGCGGATCTCGACGAAGTCATCGCCCTCGCTCCGGATCACGTCTCGACCTACTGCCTTACCTTTGAGGAGGACACGGCGCTCTGGGTGCGGCTAGCGCAGGGCAAGGTGAAGCTCGATCCGGAGCGCGAGGCGAAGCTTTACGAACGCACTTGGTCCCATCTGGCTGACGCGGGGTACGCCCAGTACGAAGTTTCGAACTTTGCCCGACCCGGTCACATCTGCGTGCACAATTTGAACACGTGGCTGATGGGAGAATGGGTGGGTCTGGGGCCGGCGGCGGCGTCACAGCAAGACGGATGGCGCGGGCGAAACCCGGCGGATCTCGCGCGCTGGTCCGACGACGTCGAGGCGGGGCGGCGGGCGGAGGAGGAGCGGGAGTCGCTGACTGCCGCGCGCCTGCTGGAGGATGCACTGATTTTCGGCCTGCGAATGAATGCGGGGGTGTCGCTGGACCGCTTGCGCGCGCGATTTGAGCCGGCGCTGCGGGCGGAGGATGCGGCCAACGATCTTTGGCACGACGTGACACGGAGGCTGAAGCGTCTGGAGGCCGAGGGGCTCCTGCGGCAGACCGAAGGTGGAGTGGGCCTGACGGACCGTGGGCGACTGCTCGCGGACGCGGTCGGCAGCGAGCTCCTCGGTTTGGCTGAGGCGGGCGAGGTGGCGCGGCTGCGCGAGCGAGCGGTGGCGAGTCGGAGCGGCGTGGAGGACGTGCGCGCATGATGCTCCGGACGTTTCTGGCATGCGTGTTTTGTGTTACGGTCGCCCGTGCGGACGACCTTCCCCTGGCGTGGCCGACGCCGAATCCCGCGTGGGCGCAGGAGCGCGCGTTGGACACCTATGTCCAACCCACCGCTTCCGGCGAGCTGACGTCCGGCCTCTTTGGTGGGACCCGTAGCGGAGGACGACAGTTCCATGAGGGGCTTGACCTCAAGCCGATCCGCCGGGACGCCAAGGGTGAGGCCACGGACCCGATTTTCGCCGTGATGGACGGCGTGGTGCGGCACGTCGCGAAGAGTGCGGGATCAAGCGGCTATGGACGTTATGTGGTGCTGGAGCATCCGGGGGCGAAGCCCGCCGTGTACTCACTTTATGCGCATCTGGCGTCGATCGATCCGGGGCTCCGGGTGGGCGGCTCCGTCAAGCGCGGCCAAGTCCTAGGCATCATGGGACGCTCGGCCGGGGGGTACACCATCCCCAGAGAGCGAGCTCACCTGCATTTGGAAATCGGGTTGATGATCACGCAGCAGTTTCAGGCTTGGTACGGCAGCCGAGGATTCGGCTCCAAGAATCAGCACGGCCTCTGGAATGGTCTCAATCTGATGGGGATCGACCCGCTGGATCTTTTCAATGCGCTCCGCGATGAGGACGTCGATTCTCTGGCGGAGTACTTCGACAAAATGAAGCCGGTGCTACGGGTGCGCATCGCCTCGGTGCGCATCCCGGATTTCACTGAGCGCTACCCGAGCCTCGTCGAGCGGCGGGACGGGTCCTTCGTCGCGGGCTGGGACATCTGGATCAACGCCACCGGACTTCCTTTCCGCTGGCGCGCGTTGGAAACGACCGACGTGGCGGGCTGGAGGTCGGGCGAGGTGAGGCTGTTCGAGCTCGATGACCGAGCGATCGCTGATGCCCGTTCCCGCTCGCTGGTGGTTCGCCGCCGCGGAGAGTCGGTCCCCGGTGAAGACCTGGAAACGGTCCTGCAGCAGCTTTTCGGTGCGCAGGGAGTCCGGACCAAAGGATAACGAGGGCGTCGCCCGAATCGGTCCCGCCGGGACCGGAGTCTTCGCCCCTGCTACCGGAGCAGATCGCGCAGGTCGTCGATCGAGAGTCGTGAGGCCGCCGCATCGCTCGCCTCGAAGACGTCCGCAAGGAGCGCGCGCTTGCGCTCCTGAAGTCCGAGCACCTTCTCCTCGACCGTTCCCGCACAGATCAGCTTGTAGCTTGTCACTACCCGCGTCTGCCCGATGCGGTGCGCTCGATCGGTCGCTTGCGCCTCCGCAGCCGGGTTCCACCACGGGTCGAAATGCACGACCGTGTCCGCGCCTGTGAGATTCAGACCCGTGCCGCCCGCCTTGAGCGAAAGGAGGAAGACGGGGATCTTGGACGGGTCGTTCTGGAATCGATCCACGGCCGCTTGGCGCTCAGCGGGCGACATGCTACCATCGAGCGAGCAGTAGGGAACTCCTTGGGCCTCCAAGTCAGCGCGGAGTAACGAGAGGAGTGAGGTGAACTGGGAGAACACCAAGACGCGGTGGCCGTCATCCATCGCCTCGGCCAGCAACTCGCGAAAGGCCTCAAGTTTCGCGGAGTCGGCAGCGTCCGGTGCCGCGTCATGGTTTGATTCGGGGAGAAGGCGGAGGTCGCAGCATACCTGGCGCAGACGTAGGAGCTGGGTCAGGGCCGCGAGGCGCAGTGCCGCCTCGCCGGCGCCGCCGGCCTGCAGATCCATGAGGGAGCGTTCGCCCTCCTCCTGAATCCGGCGATAGGCCTCGGCTTGGGCGCGGGTGAGTTCACACCACAGCACCTGCTCGATGCGGGCTGGCAGCTCGGGCGCGACCGCCGCTTTCGTGCGACGCAGGATGTACGGCGCCACCCGGGCCCGCAGCCGTTCGTCATACCACTGCTTCTCCTCGCCCCGAGCGCCCGTCGGTGGGCGACTGAGCAGGCCGGGCATCAGGACCTCGAACAGCGAGCGAAGGTCTTCGAGCGAGTTTTCGACCGGCGTGCCGGTGAGCAGGAATCGGCCGCGGGCCCGGAGGGAGCGCATGGCCTGGGCGTTCTGGGAGCGCCGGCTCTTCAGGTGCTGCGCCTCGTCGCCGATGATGCAGGTGAACTCGACGGCGGTGAATCGCTCCTGGTCCCGCACGAGGGTGCCGTACGACGTGATGACCAGGTCGACACCCTGGAAACCCGCGCAGCCGTCGTGGCGTGCTTGGCCGTGATGCACGCTCACGCGGAGGTGCGGAGCGAACCGAGCGGCCTCGCGTCGCCAGTTCTCGAGCAGGGAAGCGGGGCAGACGACGAGCACGGTCCCTCCACCTTCAGCGAGTGTTGCGCAGGCAAGGCCGAGCGCCTGCAACGTCTTGCCGAGGCCCATCTCATCGGCGAGGATTCCGCCGAGTCCGTGGCGGTGGAGATGGTGTAGCCAGGCGACGCCCAACCGCTGGTACGGTCTGAGGGCGCTGTGCAGCGGCTCGGGCACGCGGACCGGTGCGAGGATGGAAAGGTCGCGTAGAGCGGCGCTGCGTTCCCGCCACGCCTCGGGCGGGGCGAAGTGCGGTGCGATTTCACCGAGGACCGATTCTACCTCGGGCAACCGCGCGGAGGAGATCCGGTGTGTCCGGCGCGCCACCGTGCCGCCGCCGCCGCGCTCGCCGGCGAGAGTCTGCTGGGCGGCGCGGACTCGCGCGACGACTTGGGGGGCAAGAATGAGGACGCGTGACCCCGACTCGATGTAGTGGCGGTTGGAGGCGAGCGCCGCCTGCACGGCGGCTGCGTCGGCGGCGGGAACATCCAAGCCCAGCGTCACTTCGAATCCGTCGGCCGCGGCGCGGGCCTCGGTGAGGACGCCGGCGTGGGTGAGACGGGAGGTGTTGCGAGTGAAGTTGTCGGTGAGTTCAGCGCGGAAGTCCTCGCGCAGTTGCTGGCCGTGCTCGGCGATGAAGTTGAGCACCTTGTGGCGATCGCGCAGCCACCAGCGACGGTTGGAAGGTTCGAGCGCGAAGCCGTGGGTGCGGAGCAGATCGTGAACGGCGGCGTAGGATGCATGTTCCCGCGAGGGGAGTGTGATCGCGAGGAATTGCTCCGAGCCATCGACGACCATTGGGGTGGCGGCGGCGGAGAGGGATCGCTCGGCGGAGGGACCGCGGCGGGCGGATCCCATCGGCGTGGCTCCACCGCTGGTCGTCCGCTGGGCCGCCGTCGGTGGGGTGGACGCGCCGGGCGGTGTGGCTGAAGGGGCCTCCGGGAGATGCTCGCTCACGCCTCGGAGGATGTCCCCGACCCAGAGCAGTGGCCGATCCGGCTCGTTGGCCCAGGCGAACGCGGGCATGCCGCGGAGGAGCGTAACCAGTTCCCGCAGTTGCTCGCGAGTGAGTTGGAGCACGAGCGAGCGCTGCGGGGTCGCGCCGAGGCGCTGCAGGGCCGCGAGGGCGGGGAGCCATTCTGCGCCCGGAGGTCGCTCGAGGTCCACCCGCACCTGCACGGCGATCGCGTTGCGACCGGCGGCTGCGGCAAGATTCGGCGGCAGAATGAGGCGGAGCATGGGGGCAGTCGCGCGCTCAGAGCCGCTGGAAGCGGAACTTGGCCAGCGCCCACAGCCAGGTCAGCGGATCGCGGAAGACCGCGATCTTCTTGCCCTCCTTGAAGGAGCGCGACCGGTACTGGACGGGGATCTCGATCGGCCGATGGCCGCGACGGATGAGCTTGATCAGGAGTTCCCAATCGAAGTCGAAGCGATTGCTCTCAAATCGGAGTCCGGCAATGCAGTCGCGGTGGAAGACCTTGTACATCGTGAACGGATCCCGCAGCCAGACGCCGCAGGATACGTTGATGAGCGTGGCGAAGGTCCAGTGCGCGCAGTTCAGGATGAAGGCATGTACTGGCTGATCCGCGAACTGCCGCAGCGCGAATCCGCTGCCAGCCGCGTGGCGCGAACCGAGCACGAAGCGGTGCTGGCCTTCAGCGATCGGCCGGATGAGCCGCTCATAGTCATCGAGACTGTACTCCAGGTCGGCATCCTGAATCAGCAGGATCTCGCCGGAAGCCCGGGCGAATCCCTCACGCACGGCGAATCCCTTGCCCCGCGGTCGGTCCTGCAGAAGGAGCGTCACGCGAGGATGGTCCGCGTAAGTCTGGACAACGGCACGGGAGCCATCGGTCGAATTGCTCTCCACGATGATGATCTCCAACTCCCACCCCGGAATCTCTTTCGCGAGGAGCGCGTCGAGCGCGATACGAGCCGTAGCGATCTCGTTGTAGACCGGCACGACCACTGAAAGGCGACGCAACGGCGGCTGGGGTATTGAGGAGGAGGAAGGCACGAACGTCCTCACGGTCTCACGATCGCCCCCCGGGGACCAAGCCGGAAATGGTCTCCCGGGCGTCGGTTGACTTCGACAGCCGTCTGCGTCTGGTGACGCCGTTCCGGGCTGCGTTCTGACTCGCTCGCCGCCGGACCGAGCTCCAACCTCTTCTTCCTCATGAATCCCCACGAGTACAACGCCCTGCATGTCCTGCACGTCCTGTCAGCCTTGGTGCTGATCGGCTTCACATTTTACGCCTTCGCGGCGCCGGCGGCCTCGCGCAAGTCGGTCATGATCTGGACGGGCATTTCCAGTCTGCTGATCCTCGTGACGGGACTTCGCATGTGGCAGGGCATCTACGCCTTCTCCGGCGGATGGGCCATCGTCAAGATCGTGGCGTGGCTCGCCTTGTCCGCCCTTGCCGGTCTCGGCTATCGGCGACGCGAGAAGGCCGGCGCCCTCGTGTGGGTCGCGCTCGTCCTGAGCGCCATCTCGGTGGTGATGGTCTACATTCGCCCGTTCTAACCCAGGGTGAGGCGGCCCGCCGCCGAGCACCCCTTTCCCCGTCGTGGCCGACTCGATCTGCGGTCTCTGGGTTGCGCCCGACGGGGAGGTTTTTCTGCAGGTGGCGGGCGAGGGCGGAGCGCGCCGCGTCGAAAAAGACCGCCTGCGTCCGTTTCTGTGGACTGGCGGGCAGCCTGACGGGGAGGGGCCTGCGGGAGGCTCGTGGACCGCGCTGGCCGGGGCAGGCTTCTACGCCGGGCTGGCGGAAGCGCCGGATCCGGGTGAACTGGACAACTGGGGGCGCAGCGTGCGCGATCGTGGGGTCGAGACCGACCAGGTTCAGCCATGGGAGACGCAATACTTGCTCCAGCAGCGGAAGCGCCTCTTCGCCGCGTTGCCCTTCAACCAGCTCCGCCGCTGCCAACTCGACATCGAGACCGCGAGCACCGACGGCACGTTCAGCGATCCTGCGCGTCCTGCCGACCGGATCCTCGCGATCGGCCTGAGATTCGGCACCCGCGATCGACTCCTGCAGCTCGCGGAGCCCACCGATGAAGCGGAGCGAGCCCTCCTGCTCGCGTTCACTGACGCGCTCGCCGAAGAGGACCCCGACACCCTGGAAGGCCACAACCTCTTTCGTTTCGATCTGGATTACCTCCGGCAGCGGGCGCGGCGGCTGCGCGTGCCCTGCGAGTGGGGTCGATTCGGGACCAAGGCCGCATGGCGGAACAGCCGCTTCAAGGTCGGTGAGCGCTGGCTCGACTTTCCCCGCTGCGACCTGCCCGGCCGGGCCGTGATCGATACGTATCTCCTCGTGCAGGCCTACGACCTCACGGCCCGGGAACTCACCTCGTACGGACTCAAGGACGTGTCGGTGGCGTTGGGTATCACGCCGGCTGATGCGTCGTCGTCGGGAGCCCGGACCTACATCGACGGCGCCCAGCTCTCGCGCGCTTTCGCGGAGGACCGAGGGCGCTTTTTGAGGTACCTTTCCGATGACCTCAGGGAAACGCAGGGACTGGCTGACCTGCTGCTGCCGACCTACTTCGAGCAGACGCGGACCTTTCCCGTGCTGCTGCAGGATGCGACGTTGCGCGGAACCACGTCGCGAATCGATCTTCTCTTCCTGGAGCAATACTACCATGCGCGGCAGGCGTGCCCGCGCCCGCCGGAGATCGCGTCATTTGAAGGAGGGTACACCCGAAGCTTTCGCGAGGGAGTGTTTCGTCACGTTCTCCATTTTGACGTCGCGTCCCTCTATCCCAGCCTGTTGCTGCAGATGGGCCGCAACCCGGCGGCGGACGAGTTGGGTGTATTTCTCGGCACGCTCCGCGCGTTGCGCGATTACCGACTTCGCTACAAGCAACTCGCGCGCACGGCTGACACGGAGGAAGCGCGCCGGGAAGCGGGCGCGCGCCAGGCGAGCTTCAAGATTCTTATCAATTCCTTCTACGGGTATCTCGGCTTTTCCGGAGCCCGGTTCGCCGATGGCGGATTGGCGGCGGAGGTCACGCGACAAGGAAGGGACCTGCTTCATCTCCTGATCGAAGGCTTTGCCGCCGAGGGATGCGTGCTGCTTGAGGCGGACACCGATGGTATCTACCTCTCGTCGGAGTCCTATTTCGATCGTCCCGAAGCACTGCTCGAGCGCATTGCGCCCCTGCTGCCCGCCGGCATCGAGTTGGAGTTCGACGGTCGGTATCCCGCGATGTTCTGCTACAAGGCGAAGAACTACGCCCTGCGTGAGGATAGTCGGGTGATTCTCCGGGGCAGCGCACTGCGATCGCGGGGGATGGAGCCGTTCCTCCGGACTCTGACGGAGCAGTTGATCGCCCATCTCCTCGGGCTGCGGGCGGAGTCTCCGCTGGCGACGCTCGCGGATCTGCGGGGCCGGATCGCGAGGCACGAACTGCCGGTGGCCGAGCTCGCGCGGACGGAGAGTCTCAGTCAGAGCGCTGAGGCCTACGAACGCTTTGTGGCCGGAGGGGGCAAGCCCCGTCGGGCGAGCGCGGAGGCGGCGCTCCAGATGGAACGGCGGCCTGGACTTGGGGACAAGGTATCGTACTACCTCGCGCCGAAGGAGCGCGGCCAGGGCAGTGACTGGCATCGGGCTCGACCGGTGGAAAGGTTCGATCCCGTGGGTGCGCCCTACGACGCCGCGACTTACATCGAGAAGATTGACGAATGGCTGACGCGCTACGCGGCCTTCCTCCCCGTGGCAGACCTAGCGACGGCGAAGAACGCCCGACTGGTTGCCCACGAGGAAGAATTCAAGCTCGAGTAGCGCTCGCGGCGGTTAGGACCACCGCAAATCCGTGCG
>CAIOYO010000364.1 GCA_903862595.1 uncultured Opitutaceae bacterium
CCTCCCCAGTTGGGGTTGTTGACCTGGAACATGCCATGGAAGTCGATGGCGAGCAGGAGGAAGATCCCGCGCTCGCGGGCGAGTTCGAAGATGCGATCCATGCGCCCAGCGGCATCCAGGTTGTACCGGTTCAGTGTGCCAGGCGTCTGTTCGAGGGCCGCCCACCACGGGCACATCCAGAGTCGGGCAAAGTTCTGCCCGGACGCGCGCATCGCATCGAACCACATCTCGTAGTCGTAGGTCCCCTGTCGCACGGGCCAGCAGACGTTTTCACCGATCAGGCGTAGCGGACGTCCGTCGGAAAGCTGGAGGCTCCGCTGGTCCGGTGCCACGCGTACCCAGCCTCGCGGTGACGGCGAGGAGCCGGAGGCGGTTACGGAGAAGCGCGACTGGACAAACGGCTGCGGGCTGTTGGTCCCGAGGGCGAGTGAAACGGAGAGGCGGTACTCGCCGACTTCCTCGGGAGTGAAACGAAGGCGCCAACCCTGCGTACTGAGCTTTTCGTGATATTCCTCCCCAGCGATCAGGTTATAGCGGTAATCCTCCGTCCAGAATGCCGGGATCGTCAACGTGCGCCCCGACGGCGCGACCAGCGTTGCGTCGAGACGAATCTGCTCGGGATCGAAGGGGTTGGCGACGCTGGGAACGCCGGCGATCTGGAATTCAACGCGGTGCCACGTCTCGACGGAGGTTGGCGCGGTGACCGAAGGAGTGGTGGCTACAGTGGCTTGCCCGCAGGCGAGCAGGAGTCCGGCGACCGCGAGGAAGAGGACGCATCGGGTCATGGCGGGCAGGGGAAGAGGAGGTGGAGACCGAAGGCTCAGGCTGCAGCAGTGGCATTGGCCTTGTCGGTGCCGGGGCCGCGGCTGGCCATGGGGCGCCACCAGAAGACATACATGCCGGCGGCTCCGATCAGGAACAGCGGGAGGGTGATCCAAAACGCGGTGTAGGTGCGCGTCACCAGTTGCATCGGCAGCAGGAACATCGTGACCTGCCACAGCAGGGTGAAGGGCAGGGCGATGATGTCGTTGCGGTTTTCGCGATCCATTGCGACCCGGGCTTCTCCCGTGACCTCTGAGCGGAGCGGACCCCAGAAGCCAAAGGGACGGGTGGTTTTGTAGAAGTGGCGCAACACGGGCATCGGCGTCGGCGCGGTCAGCAGCGAGGTGGAGATGGTGCCAACGAACGAGAGGCCGGCCGTGAAGAGGAACTGGTTCACTTCGCCCATCTCGGGCATGAGGATGCGCTGCGAGATGGCTCCCGCGGCACCGAGCACGGATCCGCCCACGCAGCCCCAGGCGTTGCAGCGCCACCAGTACAGGCGGAGAAGCCCCGGCGCGAGTTGACCGGCCATGAGGCTCATGATGATCCAGCTCCAGAGATCATTGATGCTGGATGCAGCCACGCCGAGGTAGAAGCCAACGACGGTGATGGCGATCGCGATGCCGTAGGAAGCGAAGATGAGTTCACGGTTGCCCGCCTTCGGACGGACGAAGGCTTGGTAGATGTCCTTCACGAAGTAGGCGCAGGCGCCGTTCACCATGCCGGTCTGCGTCGACATCATCGCCGCCAGCATGGCGACCACGAGTAGACCCTTGATGCCGGTGGGCATCATGTTCAGCAAGACCGCGGGAAGAATCTGCTCGGGATTGATGGAGCCGTTGAAGCCCACCAGCGGCAGGCGCAGGCGCCACTCCGAGCCTAAAGCCGCCTCAAGGCTTTGAATGAGCGTGGCCGGATAGCTCGACGGGTTATTGATGATGTCGCTGGTCAGATCGTGCCAGTTGTTCGCCGCCGTCGCGGGGTACGCCGCATGCACCGCGTCGGCCGCGTGCTTGATCACGCTGGTATCGGGAAAGTTCGCGCTGACAAACAGAATTCCCAAGACCGCGAAGCCGACCATCAGCGGCCAACGGAACATGGTCAGAATCGCCTGCTGGAAGGACTGCAGGCCGCAGTCGCGGTCGCTCCGCGCAGCGAAGTAGCGTGCTTCGCCGCCGGTGCCCATGCCGCCGATCGAGTGTCGCAGCAGGTAGAAGGCGGCCATGAGGATGACCGGTGAGTACGCTTCGTAGCCCGGGGGCATGGGCACGTGCATGGCCGGCATCGAGCTCGTCCAGTCCGGGTTGCCCGTGACCTGCTTGGCGATGGCTGAGAGCGTTGCCGCGTCCGGCACTTGCGCCCACGCCATAAGGGCGACGACGACGCACGCCGCGACGATGATCAAGCCCTGGATGACGTCGGTCAGGACGACGCCGTAGAAGCCCGACGAGATCATGTAGATGGTCGTGATCCCGACCACCACGAGAGTCGTGTACAGGGGAGGGAACGGGAAGAACATCCCAAGGAAGAGGGTCGCCCCACGCACGAGGTAAGCGAAGATCATCGTGATGGTGATGACCGTCATCACCGCGCCGAGCGCGCGCATGGACTGGGCCACTGGATTGTCGCCGAAGCGGTAAATGCCCCACTCCGCGCCGGTCATGCAGCCAGACCGGCGGTGCCACTTGCCGGTGTAGACAAGCATGAACGCGAGAATCAGGACGGCCCCGCCGCGAAACTCGATGAAGAGTCCGCGCGGTCCCAGCATGTAGAG
>CAIOYO010000365.1 GCA_903862595.1 uncultured Opitutaceae bacterium
CCGCCGACGCTTCACCTGCGGGCGAGGATCCGGGGGCCGGAGCTGCCACAAGGTCGCTGGACGATCCGGCAACGCAGGCGAGACCGAGCGAGACCGAACTCAGAACACGGAGGATCACGACGCGAGGTAGAGTCATGACCCGAGCTAAGCAGACTCCCGCCGGTTGCCAAGCCAGCGCCGCGCCGCCTCGGCGCGCCCCCACTCGATCCGCCCCCTTCTGTCTCGGGACCCGCCCCGGGGGGCCGAGAACCTCGCCCGATGAGTGATTCCGCTCCTAGCGCAGTCGCTCCGGCAGCGAACGCCAGCGACGGTTCAGGTCCTCGAGTTTCGGACCCGTCGGCTGATCCGGCGCGATCGCCCCGAGGGAGATCACTTGGGACAGCGCGAACGAATCGAGGACGACGCAGTAGTCGGAGTTCACCATGATCCCGAGGAGCTCGCCGCTCTTGCCCAGCACCAGGTCGCCGCGCGACGGCGAGAACTCGCCCAGCACGCGGCGCAAGAGACGATTATCCATCCGCACGTGGCGAGCGCTGGCGGGGTCCAGCTTGAATGGCACCTCGCCGTAGCCGGCGCCGCCGTTGGCGATCAGCACCGCCTCAGGAAAGCGGAACGGATCCGTGGCGGTGCGATAGACCTTCGCGCCGAGCGCCTGCACCTGTTCCGGCGTCACGGGCAGGACCACGATCCGCGGATCCAGCGCAAGGAACCCCAGCTGCGCGGCGCCCAGCCGACGCTCCTCCCGGCCGAATTCGGCGGTCAATCGCTCCCAGTCCACCGCCGACTCCCGCAGAGCGAGCGGCGTGTCGTCGACATGCAGCACCGCATACGTCGCCTGCCCATCGCTGACCAGCAGCGTGCGCGAGTCGACGTTGCGGGTGACGGGTCCGAGGAACGTCGCGCGCGCGGCGGTGAAGCGAGTCTGTACCCGGTTGGCGAGGAACTCATTGAAAAGCGTGTTGGCATTGACCGGCCGGTTCTCGCGAATCTCGCGGCTGAGCTCAGTGGACTTCTCCGCGAGTTGACCCACGCCCTGGGCGAGTTCCGTCGTGGCCTGCTGCACCTTCAACCGCTCCTCACGCTCGGCGGCGACCTGGCTGCGCAGCGACTCCGACGTTTCACGCAGGAGCAGCTTCTCCTGCTCGGCCACCCGGACCGCGACCGAGAGACCCTCGATGCGCTCGCGGGCCTGCGCCTGCTCCCGCTCGAGCCCGGCGACGCGGCGCTGCTGCTCCTCGGCCTCGCGCCGCTTTTCGTCCAACTCGCGCTGGACGGCAGCGAGACGATCCTTGGACGCGGCAGCCTCCTCCGCGGCGGCGGCGGCGCGCCGAGCGACCTCCTCGGCCGTGCGGCGGGTGGACTCCAAGTCGGCCCCCAGCCGCGTGCGCTCAGCGTCGGCCTGACTCAGATTGGCTTCCCGAGCGCGGACCTGCTCCTCCGCGGACGTGAGATCGCGGGCGAGACGCTCGCGCGAGGCGCGCTCGTCGGCGAGCGAAACCTTCATGGCCGCGAGCAGGTCGTCCTCGCGCGATGCCGCACCGGCGGACGTGCTGACGGCCGGTGCGCCCGCTTGGGCGGGCGGAGGCGGCTCCGCCTGCTCCCAGCGCGTCAGCGCCAGCAGGTTGAGCAGGAGAAAGTCACACAGGATGAGGAGGAGCGTGCGATTCATGGCGTGACTACCCAGACCGGAGTGAAACGAGAGGACTCAGGACGTGGACGCGGGCTCGGTCGCTTGACCGGCGAGGATGAGCTGCCGCTTGAACGGACGCACGTGGCGGATCTTGATCAGCGCCACGCAAACGATGCCGAAGAGATTCGAGGAGTAGGCCGCCAGCAGGTTCGGCTGGATCACTCCGAGCACTTGGAGCACGAGGGCGGTGGCCGTACCGGCGATGCCGAGGTAGAGCCCACCATCGAAGAGATTCTCTTCATTCTCCATCAGCCGCAGCTGCACCAGCGGTGGCAGACCGGAGCGCGAGATCTCCGCAATCTTCCGCAGGCAGAGAAAGAACCAGCCCAGTTGCAGCAGGGCGAACAGGCCGATTGAGAGGAGCGTTGAGGTATCCATGGCAAAGGTGGGATGAGTCGTGGTGAGGGAAGCGGGGTCGGAAAGGGAGGCCAGCACCGGCATGGCGATACGGAAGGCGAACTCGGACGGCGGCACCGCCGCGAGGAGGAACGGCTCGGTCCCGAGGACCAGGACCGCGCCACACACCAGCGCGAGCAGGGCGGTGGTCAGGGGCTGGATCGTGACCCGATCCTCGCCGCGGAAGAGCAGGATCACGGCCCCGCGCAACAGGCAGAAGGCGCCAAGGACCAAGCCGAGCCAACGGATGGCCAGCGCGGCCTGCGGGTACAGCAAAGCCAGCTCCGCGCCCCAGCCGAACGACGAATCGCGCGCACGGTTCACCGGCACCTGGCGCTCTACCAGCACATCGAGCGCCCCTTGCCCGGCCCGCAGCGCGAGACCCACGTCCTCGAGCCCCGAGCGACCGTAGGTCAGCAGGTAGGCCGCCACCCGGTCCGCCGACCCCGACAGCATCGCCGCGCTGTAGATGAGGCTGAAGTCATCCGGCGCGACCCGCGCGAGGTGGGCATACTCGCGCAGCGTGTCGAGGCCGCTGGTCCGCCGCAGCAGTTCCGTCAGGGCGATCCAATCCAGCCGCGAACCCAGCGACACCAGATCGAGGTAGGCGGCCTCGAGATCGCCGAGGTCGTTGCGGGCCACGGCCCGCTCGGCCAGCGCGCGCAACTGCCGCTGCAGCGCGGGTGAGAGATGCTCCCCTTGGTAGAGCAGCGCCGTCATGAGGATGACGGCATCCAACGGCTGGCCACCGGCGTCTCGCGCGGGCGTGAACGACGCCGTCAGCGTGACCTCTGCCGTGCGCAGCAACGCCTGCACCCCCAGAGAACGGGAATTGACGAGGTAGTGGCGGACGCTCGTCCGCGCCCGCTCCGGCAGCAGCGCGGTCAGCATCGGCGCGCTGCGCGTCTGATCCGCCACGCTCACGACTGGCAGGAGCGGCTCGAGCATCGGATCCCACCCACCCCACGGCACGTGGCTCGGGGTCCGAGCAGCCGCGGCGGCCGTGGCCTCGGCCAGCGCGGCGGCGCGCGGATCGCCGACGGTTCGTGCCGCCGACAGCATGAGCCGGGCTGGGCCCAGCTTTTCGCGCTCCAGCAAGTCCGCCGCCCGATCGGCGAGCGACGGAGTACCGCCGCCGGCGGTGGCCAGCAGCGCCCGCGGGATCGCGCCCACGTTCACCGGCAGCAGCAGGGCCAAGACCAGCAACGCCCCTCCCGCCAGCAGCAGGGCCAGCGCGCGGTAGGTCGGATTTGGGCCGTGGCGGGAGCGATCCATCAAGGGCAACAATTGGTTTGCGAGCGGCGCAACCTGAAGCAAGGTGACTCCTCCATCGACCGATGCCACTCCGAATTGTTCACTACAACAGCCCGATTTTGCGCAAAAAAGGGCGCAAAGTGACCGCCTTCGACGCGGCGCTGGCCGGCCTCGTGAACGAGATGGTGGACACCATGCACGCCGCCGAGGGCATCGGGCTGGCGGCGCAGCAGGTCGGCCTCGACCTGCAGGTATGCGTGATGGACCTTCGGCCCACCGACCGCGACTTCACCTGGTCGCTCGACGGCTCGGCGACCCCGCTGGAGCTGATCATGCCGATGGCCCTGATCAACCCCGAGGTCGCGCTCCTCCCCTCCCCGCGCGAACCGTACAACGAAGGTTGCCTCTCATTTCCGGAGATCCGCGGCGACGTGGTGCGGCCCACCGAGATCTTGGTTCGTTTTCAGGACGTGCATGGCACCGCCCACGAGTTGAAGTGCTCGGGGCTCTTCGCCCGCTGCGTGCAGCATGAAGTCGATCACCTGAACGGCACGCTCTTCATCGACCGGATGGACAAGAAAGTGCGCGCCGGAATCGAGACCGCGGTCCGCGACCTCGGACAGCGCACGCGCGAGACCGGTGCCGAGGTGGCGTGATCATCCTCGCCTCTCAATCTCTCCCCTACCCATGAGCCAGAAAGCGGACGGCATGAACTATGCACCCCAGGGCAAACCCAGCCCGGTGGTGCAGGCCGGCGAATTTGTCTTCGCCGCCGCCCATCTTGATCACGGCCACATCTACGGCCAGACGAACGGCCTGCTGGAGGCCGGCGCGACGCTGAAGTGGGTCTACGACCCCGATCCCGCCAAGGTCGAGGCCTTCCGCAAACGCTACCCGCAGGCCGTGGCCGCGCGCTCGCTGCAGGAGATTCTCGATGACACGGGCGTCCGACTGGTCACGGCGGCCGCCGTCCCCTGCGACCGTGGTCCGCTCGGCTGCCGGGTGATGGAGGCGGGCAAGGACTACTTCACCGATAAGACCCCGTTCACCTCGCTCGACCAGCTCGACCAGGCGAAGGCCGTCGTCGCCCGTACCGGGCGGAAGTACGCGGTCTACTACAGCGAGCGCCTCCACGTCGAAAGTGCGATGTACGCGACTGACCTCGTGAAGTCCGGCGCGATCGGCAAGGTCATCCAAGTGCTCGGGCTGGGCCCACACCGCATCGGTCCGAAGGGCAGCCGGCCCGCCTGGTTCTACGAGAAGGCGAAGTACGGCGGCATCCTCTGCGACATCGGCAGCCATCAATTCGAGCAGTACCTGACCTTCTCCGGCGCGACCGATGCCACGGTCACACAGGCGGCGGTGGCGAATTACCACAACCCCGACACCCCGGAGCTGGAGGATTTCGGCGAGGCCTCGCTCGTGGGCGACAACGGCACCTCGAACTACATCCGCGTCGACTGGTTCACCCCGGCCGGCCTCAGCACCTGGGGTGACGGGCGCACGATCATCCTCGGCACGAAGGGCTACCTTGAACTCCGCAAGTACGTGGACGTCGGTCGCGACCGACAAGGTGACCAAGTCTACCTCGTCGACGACACCGGCGAGCACCACCTCAACGTCGCCGGGAAAGTCGGATTCCGCTACTTCGGTGAGCTGGTGCTCGACTGCCTGAACCGCACGGAGAAGGCGATGACGCAGGCTCACACCTTCAAGGCGGCCGAGTTGTGCCTGCGGGCGCAGATGGCGGCGCGACGCATCGCCTGACGTGAGCTCGATCGCGACGCGGCACGGCGACGACGGCACGACGAGCCTGCTCTACGGGCAGCGCGTGCCGAAGGATCATCCCCAGATCGAGGCGGTCGGCGCGTTCGACGAACTGAATGTCGCGATCGGTCTCGCGAAGGCCGCGAGTCCGGATGTGGCGCGACGTGCGGCGCTGGAAAAGATCCAGCATGAACTCGTGGCGCTCATGGGAGAGCTCGCCTGCGCGGAAGCGGATGCCGCCCGGCATGCCGCGTCTCAGTTCCGACGCCTCGGTGCCGACGAACTCGCGCGCGTCGATCAGGCGCTCGCGGCATTGGAGGCCCGGAATCTTCGCTTTGACGGCTGGGCCACTCCCGGCGCAAATCCGGCTGCGGCGGCGCTCGACCTCGCCCGCACCACGGCCCGGCGCGCCGAACGACGCCTCTGTGCCCTCCCGGCCGCAGGAAAATCGGTGCGCCCGGTGATCCTGCAGTACACCAACCGCCTCGGCGACCTACTCTGGCTGCTCGCGCGTGAAGCCGAGCAGGACCAGCAGGCCTAGCTAGAGCAGATCGGCGGCGAGCTCTGCGAGCCTCGAACGCTCGCCCTTCGTCAGCTTCACGTGCGCGTGCAGCGACTGACCCTTCATGCGATTGTGGGCGTAGACAAGACCATTGCTCCGCGCATCCACGTAAGGGTTATCGATCTGCGCCGGGTCGCCGATCAGCACGATCTTTGACCCCTCGCTGATGCGCGTGATCACCGTCTTCACCTCGTGCGGTGTGAGCTGCTGCGCCTCATCGAGGATGAAGAAACGCCGGGCAATGGAGCGGCCGCGGATGAACGCCAGCGCCTCGATCTCGACGAGCCCGGAACGCAGCAACCGCTCGTAAGGCTTGATCGCGGGCCCGCCCGGAGGCACCGCCTGCGACGCGTGCATCGGCTGCGGCGTGGACATCATCGCCATCATGGAATCGCGCTTGCGTGCCTTCTTGTTCGAAACCTTTTTCGCGGCGAACTGCGGATCCTTCTGCGGCTTGGACGGAATCAGCACCTCCAGCGCATCGTGGTAGGGCTGCAACCACGGCTTCATCTTCTCCTCGAGCGACCCCGGCAGGAAACCGAGGTCCTTGCCGAGCGCGATCACCGG
>CAIOYO010000366.1 GCA_903862595.1 uncultured Opitutaceae bacterium
GCCGGGGGTGAGCACGCCCTGCACGCCGACGACGCGACTCGGCTCGCCGGCGGCGTCGCGCCGCAGCGCCACCAGCGCCGCCGAGGGCTGCGCGAGCGGTTCGCGCGGTGCGGCGGTGACGACGTACTCCGGCAGCGCGACACCCGGGGCATGCACGCCGTGCCGCCACAGCAGCACCGCGGCGCACGCGCCTAGGCCGAGGACCGCCGTGGTCGTCGCCACCCGGCCTCGCACGGCGGCTCGCCACAGTGCCAGCCCACCGAGCGCCGCCGCCGGCAGGAGCACCGCGCTCACCCACACCCACGCAGGAACGGCGGGGTCAGCGAGCAAGGGGCGCGCCCCGGACGGCACGCCAGGCAGGACTTTCGGTACGGCTTGCAGCGTGCCCAGCCAGACGGCCAACAACGCCGCCCACCCAAGCGCGACCCCGCGCAGATCCGCCGACGCGGAAGCGCCCCGGAGACGTGCGCCGAGGCCCGCCCAACCGCACGCCGCGAGCGGGCCGGTGAGGACGAGCAGCGCGAGCGACCCACAGTTGTCCCAGTGCGAGACGCCCCCAAGGAACGGCACCCGGGCGATCCAGCCCGGCGGCACCCACCCGAAAGTGAACGCCGCCACGGGCACCAACGACCACGCCAGCACGACCGCGCCGCGCCCCGGCCGCAGCGCACGCCACGTCGCCACGAGACCGAGCAGGCCCACGAGCACCACCGCGTTGGCGGAGGGATTCGTCACCTGCGCGCCGGGTTGGAGCGGTCGGTAGAAAATTTCATCGAAGAATCCCAGCAGCAACCCGGGCTGGATCTGGAAGACCGTCGGCACGTCGTACGCCGTCGCCGACCGCCGCAGCGCATCAAGGAACGGCAGCCACCACGGCGCGGCCAGCAACGCGGCGGAGAGGACGGCGAGCAGCGGCCAAGTCAGCGCCCGTCGCCGGCCCGGCGGACACTCCGCCACGGACACGGCCAACCCGGCGGCGTGCAGGACGATGCTCAGGACGACCGCTTCCTTCACCGTGCCGCTGAGCACGAGACAGAGGCTGGCGGTGACGAGCACGGCGGCGGCGGCGACCCGATCGCGGCCCCGACGCTCCACCGCATCCACCGCCCACCACCAGCCCAGCAGCACCCACGGCGCGTAACCGACCGTGAACGTGGCCGGGTGGATCACGCGGTACACGTAGAAGCCGACGAAGCCACTCGCCGCGCCCACCCACGCCGCCGCCCCGAGCGATCGCGAGGCGCGCCACGCCAGCAAGCCCATGCCCCAGATGAACAGAAAGCGCGCCGCGAGAAAGCGCAGGTCCCACGCCCACGGCTCTCCCCCGGCCGCGAGCACGAGCAGGTGCAGCGGGTCGCCGAACATCGACTGGCCCTGGGCCAGCAGATCGACGCCCGCCGCGTTGTAGCGATTCCAGAAGGGCAGTTCGCCCTCGGCCAAGGCCGCCCGCTGCACCTCGGCTCCAGGGAGGTGCTGCCACAGCAGCGCCCCGGAGTCCGCCCCCCGCACCTCCGCCCCCAACGCCGCCGTCGATTGCGGCACCGTGGGAAAGCGGTCGTAGAGCAGCTTCGCACCGGAACCGGCGGACACGAAACTTCCCCCGAGGAAGACGACCGGATACGCGCTCGCAAGCGTCGCGATCAGGGCGACGCCGGCCAGCGCGAGTCGGGGATGGCGCGCCGACCACGCGGCGACCGATCCGCAGACCTTCGTGCGCAGGTCAGCGCGTTCCAGCCAGGCGACCAGCGCCAGCAACAACAACCAGACGGGAAGCACGAGCAGAAGCACCCGCCCCACCCTCGCCAGCCACCCGGTGCTGAGAGTCAGCGGGGTCCGGAACGCGGCGCCCAGCGCCACCTCCGTCGCCGAGTCCGTGGGTTCGATCTGCACGGCGTTCCGGTCGACGCGCAGGCTCGCCACGCTGCTCACCGGTTGCCACGCGCCGGGCGGCACCGGGAGCAGCACGGCGCCATCCGGTCGGATGAGCCGCGCCTCCACGAGGCGCACTCCGCCCGGGCGGTCGAGCAAGCGCAACCGCAGCGCCCGCACCGCACCATCGGGGATCGCCAGCCGCAGCGTCTCGGAACCCGACGTCCCTTGGACGACCCCGCGGCTTGAGCGTTGCTCGGAAAAACCGTGGCCGACGTCGGAGCGGAGTTCCGCGACACCCGGCAGGGAAGACTCCACGACAATCTCCAACGCGTGCCGCTCCGCCCCGCGCCAGAGCCCCGGCAGCCACGGCGCGCAGAGCAGGAGCGCCAGCAACGCCGGGAGCAACCAGCGTCGGACCGCGTCGACTACGGGTATCATCGCGGTCACCACGAAGCCGCCGGCCCCGGAGGAACGCAAGCCGTGACGCGGAGCTGCGTCGCAGGAAGAAACCCGCGCGGCCGGGGAGAAACGCCCCGTGACCGCTCAGCTCGCGGCCTTGGGCGCGGGAGCGCCCTTCCAGAAGGCGAACACCCGGTCGGCGGCGGCCAGCGCGGCGCGGTCCCCGTGGACCAGCCCGTAGAGCGTGAGGGCCTGGATGATTTCGCCGTGGTTCACGTTCTTGGCGTCACCGAAATAGGACTTCTCCTTGCCGACGCCGGTGCGGGAATTCCCCTCGACCTCAATGGACCCGTCCGGACGGATCCGGCTGATCTGCCACGCCATCGCAACGGGCAGCGCCGCCTCAAACTCCGGAATCGGCAGATGCAGGGCGAGGACCTGGCCGAAGAGGATTGAGACCGCGTTGTAGCTGGAGTCACGACCCCCGTTCTCGATGAAGATACCCTGGGCGTCGCGCAGCGTCAGGCCGTGCGCGACCAAGCGACGGGCGGCGGCGAGCATTTCCTCGTCGCGCAGCACCAGTCCGCAGAGGCCGAACGCCTTGGCGGCGATGAAGATTCGGTTCACGGCCTTGCTGCTGTTGTCGATGATCGTGTCGTAGCCGGAGAGGATGAACCGCCCGGCGCGGCGGATCTTCGGTTCGAGCGCGGCCAGCCGCTCGCGGAAATGCGGCTCGTGCGGGGACTGGCGGATGACGAGCACGGCGCGGCCCATTTCCTGGAGGAAGAAGAAGGCGGTCTCGACCGCGGCGCCGAACGGGCGGGCGCTCTTGCCGTTGGGCCGGAGATTGGCGACGAAGCCCCCGTCGTCGCGCTGATGGGCGAACGCGACCTCGATCCCGCGCCACGCGTCCTCGGCCAGCTCGAGATCGTCGAGCACGACACCGGCGATCACGCCGCGGCAGCAGCCGCGCTGCGGTCCCGCCTCGAGCCAGCGCCCCGCGAGGCGATTGCTGCCGCTGAGCCCATTGGCGTCGGGCCGGTCCCCGATCAGAGCGCGCAGCCGCTCTGCCGGGATGCGCCGGAGGATCTCGTACTCGGTCGGACGCGCCGGCGTGCCGGACGGCTGGGCAGCGCCGAGGCGCCGGGCAAGGGCAGAAGCGGACAGGGACCCCGCGGCGGCGAGGAAGACAAAGTCACGGCGAAGCATCGGGAGAAACGGGGTCAGGGGTGAATGCGTGGCGGAGGAGGACCGCGACGACGGGCGAAAGCGTACCAACTCACGGCAGAAACGCCCAGCGAACGCGCGCTCAAAAACTATGCAGATTCGTTCAAGCGTCAGCGTCGGATGTAACCCGGACCCTCGAGGATCGTGCGCCGCCAGACGGCCGGACTCACCTGAGTCGCGGCCTTGAAGGCGCGGCCGAAGTCGCTCGCCCCGGCGTAGCCGCACTTCGCAGCGATCTCCTCGAGCTTCTGCGGGGTTTCGATCATCAGGCGCATGGCGGTTTCGAGGCGCAAGCGGGCGAACGCGCGGTGCGGGGTCTCGCCGCGGGTGCTAAGGAACGCGCGACGCAGCGTGCTAACGGATACGTGGGTGGCCTTGGCGATGGAGGACAGGGATGGACTTTCGTCGAGACGCGCCACGAACCAAGCCACGGCGGCGTCGGCGGTCCGCCGCGCGCGGCTGGCGGGCAACGGCTTCACGGCCTCGGGAAGCTTGCGCAGGACGAGCAGCGAGAGTTCGCAGAGGATGCCCTGGTAGAGCAGGCTGCAGAGATGGGTGGGAGCGTCGAACTCGGCACGCGCCTGCTTGGCGAGTTCGACCAGGCGACGGCGCTCGGGGGCCTCGATCGTGACCGCCAGCTGCCCGGTGCGCCGGACTGCGGCCTCCAGCTGCGGCGGGACGAGGCCGAAGTGAAACGCGGTGATGTAGGCGCGGCACTTGCCCGCGCCGGTCCAACCATGCGCGCTCCCCGGGGCCGACACCCAGAGCGTGTTGGCCCGCAAGGCGCCCTTGGGACCGCCGGGAGGCACCGGGGCGCAACGTCCGTTCACCACCGCGTAGAACTCCCAGTTCATCCGCGGCGGCGAAGTGGTCGGCTGCAGGCCGAAGCGCCGATACCCAAGACCAAGGTAACGCAGCATGGGAGGACCTTAGGCCGCGCGACGGCACTCGTAAAGCGCACGGATGAGCCGGGATCCAGCCATGGGCGGCAGCGCGGCGCCTCCTTCGCACCCCACCCGCGTCCTCCCGGTCCGCCCGGTTCAATCCCGGCCTTGGTGCTGCCGTCGGTACGTACTCGGCGTGACCCCGAGGCGATGGCGGAATACGACGGAAAACCGCTGCGAATTCGGGAAGGCGCAGCGCTCCGCGATCACCGCGATGGGCAGATCCGATGCGGTGAGCAAGTCCTGCGCGCGGACGAGCTGGGTCCGCTGAATCTCGTTCAGGATCGTGCGCCCCACCAACGCCCGGAACCGCGCCTGCAGCGCCGTCCGGGACAGTCCGGCCGCCCGGGCCACATCCTCCACGTAAGGGTTGGTCAGGGCGTGTTCCCGAATGAAGCGCACGGCGCGCGCGACGGCGGGATCGCCCGCGAACACCACATCGGTCGACCGCCGGGCCGAGACGCCCTCCACGGGCAGCCGGAACGGGCCCCGCACCCTCCGCCCGGTCTCCAGCTGGTCGGCGAGCAGCGCCGCCGCCTCGTAACCGATCCGCCGTGCGGGCAGGCGGATGCTCGACAAAGGAACGCTCTCGAACTCGACCCAGAAGTCGTCGTCCCCCGCCCCGAGGACCGCGACCTCGTCCGGCACGCCCCAACCCGCCTGCCGCGCCGCGCGCATCAATCCGAGCGCCTGCTCGTCGAGCACGGCGAACACACCGGCCGGGCGGCGCAGCCGGCCCAGCCACGCGCCCATGCGGCGATCCGATCCCGATCCGACCCAGAGCGCGCCCTCCTGGCCGTGCCGGGCCAGTTCGTCGCGGAAACCGGCATGCCGCTCCCGCACGTACGCCTGCCTGAGGTCACCCCAGAAGCCGAACGACCGCGCCCCGCAGAGTCGCAGGTGCTGCGCGGCGAGCCGCCCCACCGCCACGTCATCCTGGGTGACGACCGGAATGGTCGAGGCCGGCAGAGCATTGGAAATGTTCACCACCGGAATTCCCAACCGCGCATACCGCCGCTCCTCCGCGATCGTGTGCAGCGGGGCGACGATCCCCGCGACGCGATCCCGCCGCACCAGACGGCCGAGATCCCCGCGCAACTCCGGCTCCAGCCAGCGGTCGACGAACTCCAGTCGACCGGTCTCGAAGCCAAACCGCCGCGCCCCGATGACCGCTTCCCGAAAGTAGGCCAGTCGCGAATCGGTCACGATCTGAACCCGGAACGGCGGCGGCGCTTTTGCCATGGGATCGGATTTGACAAAAGATATGTCATTTTAGGCAACGTCGGAATCGGGATCGCCTGCTAGGCTCTCGGTTCGCGCCCCGCCATCCGTCGCTCCGGCGGATGAATCGGTGGCGCGAGACCTGCAGTCCTCTTCCTCCCATCCGGCCCCGACCCGTCCCTCCTCGTTTCCCGCTCCCTCCTGATTCCCGATGAAGACCCTCCCCCTTTCCGGCCCCTCCTGGCGCTTCCGTGATGCCGCAGCCAAGACCTGGCTGCCGGCCCTGGTACCGGGCTGTGTGCACACGGACCTGCGCCGTGCCGGACGCATTCCGGATCCTTTCTACGGGACCAACGAGCTCGACCTCCAGTGGATCGAGGAGCGGGACTGGGAGTACGAGACGTGGTTCACCGCCCCGGCAGACCTGCGGGACGAGGAAGTGATCGAACTCGTCGCCGACGGCCTCGACACCGTCGCGACCGTCACCCTGAACGGTCACCGCGTCGCCCGCACCGATAACATGTTCATCGGCTTCCGGTGGAACGTGAAGCCATGGCTGCGCCCGGGCCGCAATCGCCTCGTTGTCCGTTTCGACAGTGCGCTCCGCTACATCCGCGAGCGGGGCGGGTTCACGCCGCCGGCCGAGTTCAACGATCCGGTGGGCAACTGCGTGCGCATCCGCAAACAGCAGTGCCAGTTCGGCTGGGACTGGGGTCCCCGCTTCGTCACCGCGGGCATCTGGCGCGACCTGCGCCTGGAGGGCTGGAGCCGCAATCGGCTCGCCGCCGTGCGGATCACGCAGCAGCACGGAACCGAGGGCGTGACCCTGACGGTCGAGCCGCAGCTGACGCGCCCGGCCGGACGGACGGCCGCTGGCGTGTCGTGCTCGGTCACCGTCTCGCTGGACGGACGCCCGGTCGCCGTGCAGACGAATGCCCCCGTGGGGCCGCTGTCACTTCCGGTGCGCGAGCCGCAGCTATGGTGGCCGGCCGGTCAGGGTGCTCAGCCGCTTTATGAAGTGACGGTGGTGGCGCACGACCGCGACGGTGCGGAGATCGGGCGCTGGCAGCGGCGCATTGGCCTGCGCACGATCGTGCTGGACCGCTCGCCCGATGCCTGGGGTGAGTCCTTCCGCTTCGTGGTCAACGGTCGCCCCATCTTCCTGAAGGGCGCCAACTGGATCCCCGCGCACAGCTTCGTCGCCGGTTTGACCCGCGCCGACTATGCCCGCGACCTGCGGGCGGCCGTCGCGGCGAACATGAACTGCGTCCGCCTCTGGGGTGGTGGCATCTACGAGAGCGAGGATTTCTACGACGAGTGCGATGAGCGGGGCCTGCTGGTGTGGCACGACTTCATGTTCGGCTGCACGCTCTATCCGAGTGACGACGCCTTCCTCGCGAATGTCGCCGCCGAGGCCGAGTACCAGATCGGCCGTGTCCGCCACCGCGCCTGCCTCGCGCTGTGGTGCGGCAACAACGAGCTGCCGCAGATCAACGGCGCGGCGCTGCGGGCCAAGGAGTCGCTGCGCCGCGGCTACGAGAAGCTGTTCCACGTACTGCTCGCCGATGCCGTCCGCGACCACGACGGGATCACTCCTTACTGGCCGTCCAGCGAATGGCGCGGCACCTTCGAGAACGGCCACGCACTCGGCGAGCGCTGCGGCGACACGCACTTCTGGGACGTCTGGCATGCGCGGCATCCGGTCAAGGATTACGAGAAGTGGGCCTTCCGCTTCGTTTCCGAATTCGGCATGCAGAGCTACGCGTCGCCGGAGACCAACGCGACGTTCTGCCCGCCGGAGGACGGCAACGTCTTCGGCCCGACGATGGAGAACCACCAGAAGAACCGCGCCGGAAACCAGATCATCCTCGATTACGTCTCCCGCCGCTATCGGCTGCCAAAGGACCAGGACTCCCTGATCATCCTTTCCCAGCTCAATCAGGCCTACTGCATGCAGACCGGCGTCGAGCACTACCGCCGCCTGATGCCGCGGTGCATGGGTGCGATCTACTGGCAGCTCAACGACTGCTGGCCCGTCGCCTCGTGGAGTTCGATCGAGTTCACCGGCCGCTGGAAGGCGCTGCATCACCTCGCCCGCCGCTTCAACGCCCCCGCCCTCGTCTCCGCCCATGTGCCGGGCGACGAAACCACCAAGATCGGCAATTACCGCGGCACGACCGTGAGCGACGTACACCTTTACACCGTGTACGACGCCCCCTCGGCCAGCCGCGGCGTCCTGCGCTGGGACCTCTTCCACCTCGACGGACGCCGGCTCGAGGGCGGCCGCCGCAACGTCGCGCTGCGTCCCGGCGAGAGCGTCCGCCACGCGACCGTCAACGTCGCCGCCGCCATGGCCACCCACGGCCGCGACCATCTCTACCTCCGCATCGCCCTCGACGTCGCCGGGCAGACGGTCAGCGAGGAGACGGTCTTCCTTGCCCCGCCACGTTTCCTCGCTCTGCCGCGCGGCCGGATCCGGACCCGCGCCAAGGCGATCGACCGCAGCGGCCGCGAATTCGACGTGACGTTCCAGTCCTCCGTCTTCCAGCACCGGGTCCACTTCGACCTCCCCGGTCTGCGCCACGAAGCTTCGGACAACTTCCTCGAGCTCTACCCCGACGAGGCCAAGACGGTGCGCGTCTCACTCGCGCGCCCGCTGACGCCGAAGGCCCTGCTCGCCCGCTTGCAGACCGGCTCCCTCGTCGACACCTACGTCTGAGGTTGCCCGGCGCGAGGCCCGGCGGCGGGAGCACCCTCGCGCCACGTCGGCCGGGGACCGCCGCGGCCGCTATGCCTTCCGGCGGCGGCCTCGCGCGAGACTCGTGCGCGGCGCGGTCGCGGCCGCGCGAAGGCGGTCCGCCCGCACCACGCACACGCAGTCGCTGCCGTCCTCTGACGGCAGCCACAGCAGGTCCAGGTGGCCGAACTCCTGCTCCATTGCGGCCTGCAGCCCGCCGACCTCGATTGCGACGATGCCGCGTGGAGCGAGCCGGGGCGTGGCCTCACGCAGGAGACGGCGAATGATGTCGAGCCCGTCACGACCCCCGTCGAGCGCGAGCCGGGGTTCGCGCCGGAACTCCTCGGGGAGCCGATCGCAGACCGCGCTCGGCTCGTAGGGCGGATTGCTGAGGATCAGGTCGTAGCCACCGGCGGGAGCCGGGACGGAGGCGAAGACGTCGCTTTGATGCAGGCGTACCCGCCGGGTGAGTCCGTGCGCGCGCACGTTGACGGCGGCAACGGCGAGTGCGTCGGGCGAGAGGTCGATGGCGTCCACCTGCGCCCGCGGGAAATGCTTCGCCAGAAGGATGGCGAGACAACCAGAGCCGGTGCAGACGTCGACCACGCGCCGCACGGCGGAGGCCGCGCCGATGAGGAGATCGAGTTGGCCCGATTGCAGGTGTTCGACGAAGTAGCTGCGCGGGATGATGACGCGCTCATCGATCTGGAAACGCAGCCCGCCGAGCCATGCCTCGCCGACGATGTAGGCCGCGGGCACACGGTCGCGCACGCGTCGCTCCAGACCCTGCCTCAGCCGAATGCGCTGCGCCGGGTCCAGCCGGCGATCGAGCACCGATTCATCGCTGTCGAGCGGCCAGTCGAGCAACCGCAGCAGGAGGAAGAGCGCCTCATCGTGCGCCGTCGCCGCCACCTGCCCGAGAGCCAGACCCGCATCCGCGTAGGCCCGCTCGGCGAATGCGAGCCACGCGCGCAAAGTCGCCAGTTGCGTCGTTGGCGCGAGGCCGGTGGACGCCGGGGCAGCGGGAGCCTTCGCTCGTGGGAATGCGTGCGCCATCGCCGCCGGTCGTGCCGCCGGCGCGTCGTGCGGGAGCGCCGTGGGCCTCGCCTTGGCCTTTGCGCGCGGCCGCGGAGCGGAGGTCGGGGACGCCGACGCGGACCCCGTGGGCCGGGCAGATCGAGGCTTAGGACTTTTTCGCGTCGCCATCGGTCAGCACGTGTTCGTGGTTACGGATGTGCTCCGGGCAGTAGCACTGGTCGCCGGCGCACTTGGAGCAGTAGCGGAAATCGAGCTGCGGGTGGCTGACATCCGTCTTGCCGCAGACGTAGCACCGATGCCGGACCTGCGGTCCCTCGCGCCGTTCGGCGCCCGCGCGCGCGCGGCGCACGCCCTGCCGCAGGGAGAGCCACAGGTCGTGACCCATGAAAAGGAAGTAGTTCGCGAGCGCTGCCGCGATCGACAGCCGCGTCGCGAGATCACCCGTCGCGAAACTCCAGCCGTACCCCAGCCATGCGATCAGCGCGAGCCAGCGGATCTGAATCGGCAGCACGAGGAACACGTACATCGTGAACGTCGGATTGAGCTGCGCGAAGGCCAGGAAGATCGATCCGCCGATGAAGAGATTGCTCGCCGGGGCATACGGGGTCACGAACGCCGTCCCCACCACCAAGAAGTAACCCACGAGGAGAAACAGGTTGTAGCGCACCGTGCCCCATTGCTCCTCCAGCGCCGAACCACTCAGGTACAAGAAGTAGAGCGCGAAGGCCAGGAACAGCCAGTGCGCCGCCGGCGGATCCGCCACGAAGGTCAACAGGCGCCACCACTCCCCCGCCATCACCGCCGCCGGGACCAGCATCACTCGAGAGGGATCCAGCAGACCCAGGAGGGCCGTCAAATACACAAACGCCTGCGCCACAACCAAATATAGGGTGAGGTGCGGGAGAGCAACAGGACCTAGCCAGCGTTCCAGTCGATGCAGCCACGACATGCTCGGTCAAAGTAGTCCCTCCCCCGGGTGGGACGCTACCCGAAAAGCACTTTCCTGCCCACGCGGCCTCAATCCGATCGGTCCCTGAGTCGATGTTTCGCAAAGCGCCCGCCCTCCTTCCCTTCCGGGTGCGGTGATCCTTGCGTCCCACCATGCTCCTTCGCCTTTCACCCCTTCCTCCGCTCCGCCTGATCCGGAGCCGAGCCTTGGCCGCGTTGGCCGTGCTCACGCTGGTCAGTGCCTCCGCCTTCGCCCAGGTCACGCAGCCCCGCCCGTTGAACTCACCCTCCGCCGAGTACCCGGCGGCGCTCCGGAAGTCGCTCCGCCCGGGGCAGGCGGTGGTCCAGGTCACCGTCTCCAAATCCGGTGTCGTGGCCGATGCGGAGGTAAGATCGGCCGACGATCCCGCCTTCGGCGAGGCCGCACTGGCCGCGGTGCAGCAGTGGACGTTCGCCCCCGCGACGCGTGACGGCGTGCCGTCCGCGTCGTCGATCGACGTGCCGTTTGTCTTCACGGTGCCGATCGAGGACCAGGTCAACGCGAGTGTCGGGCGCGAGGTATTCAAGGAATTCGATCAACCCATCATCGAGTCCTCGGCCCTCCGCGTGCGACCCACTCCGAACAAGCCGGTGGTTCCGATCTATCCCAAGGACCTGATCGGCTCCGGCAAGTCCGCGGACTACAAGATCGACTTCATCGTCACCCGCGAGGGCCAGGTCATCAACCCGTCGATCCCGCCCGAGGGTCCTGACGCCCTGCGCATGGCCGCGCTGGTCGCGATCGCCCGGGCCGAGTTCACGCCCGTCTTCCATCAGGGACTCGCGGTCAACTGCCGCACCTCCGCTGTCGTTCGACTGCGTGAGCCCAAAGTCACGCCCACTCCGCGGGCCAAGGCGCCGCCCGTGGCCGAGCGGGCCAAGCGCGACGACTCCTGAGGTCGCTGGTGCTTCCGCGCGGGTGCAGCGTCACGCGCCGCGCCTTTCCTCACCGATCGCCGATGCGGCCCGCATCGCGAGCGGCGTGCGAAGCACGTGCGTCGGACATCGGGCGGCATGCGACGCGCGAAGCGTGCCAGAGCGCCTCGACCGCTTGGCGAGGCAGCGCTGGTCAGGGGACGCAGACTACTCGGGCTCGGCGGTGCCCTCGACGACCCAGTCGCGGGCCTCCGGCACCTGCGCGAGGAATTCCCGGAGTGCGGCACTGAGGTGCTCCGCGTAGCGGAAGTGTGCGCCCATGCCGGTCCGCAATTCCGCCTCGTAGATAAACTTGTCCGCGTGGGTGCTGTGCTCGAAAGGAGTCTGCGCCCCAAGCAGCAGCGAATACGCGTAGGCGGGCGAGCCACGCCGCAGCAGCTCGGCCGTCAAGGCCGCCTGCTCCGCCAACAGCTCCGCATGCGCGCTGCGGGCGATCTCCGGCGGGAGGTAGAAACCGGCCTGGATGAGCGGCGTGAAGCGATGGCCGGTGCGGTGACGGTTGAGGTCGCGTAGTTCCGCGAGCGCGAGGTTGTTCCACGCAAAGGTCACCCGCATCCGCCGCGTCGCCAGACCCTGATAACCGTAGCGGTTGCGGCGGTGACGCAGCGCCTCGGGCACGCCCTGCTCCTCGGCGAGGAACGGCGGCGCGGCCCGGTCGACTCGCACCCAGACCTCATCCGCGAGGCCCTCCGTCGAGAGGCGTGCCAGACCCATCCGGCATGAAAGGTCGAGTTCCTGACGCGCCTGCTCTTCGAACGAAGCCTCCGCCCGGCTGTGGCGCATCAGGCGGGGGGACTGCTTCAGAAGTTCGTCGCGGATCAACGTCGCGGCGGCGCGGGCCTCCGGCTGTGGCAGCGAGTCGAGATGCTTCACCGTCTGCGCCCACATGCGCGAGGTCTGGACGAGACCGACGTTGGTCCGGGTCGCGAGCGGAATGAAGTACCGCGCCCGGTCGAGGGCGTAGTTCTTGCGCAGGCGCGTGACGACGGCGGGCTTGGCGTCGGCGGGGAGCCGCACGCGCTCCGGCTCGGCGGTCGCCAGCGCATCCAGCCGCGCGTACTCGGCGTGATAGGCGGCGAAGCTGCGCGCGATCACGCTCCGCCAGCGGTCCGCGAGGTCTTCCGGTACGCCGAGTTCCTCGGCTGACGGCACCTGCGAGGCATCCATCGTGATGTAGCGCGTCGACGACTCCTGTCCGTCCGCCATCTGCGCGATCTCAAACAGCTTGTACGCGAGCCACATCGACACGCCATCGAGGGCCACGGCGAGGCCGCCGGTGAGGCCGCCGATGGACGCATGCCCGTAGTCGACGAACTTCAGGATGCGATCGATCGAGGCATCCGGATCGCGAAGATCGACCTTCGCGAGGATGGCCTCGAGTCCGTCGTTGCTGCGCGAATACCGGGCGAGGACCGACGCCAACAGTTCCGGGGTGACCTGAGGCAGGTCGGCAGCGGTGGGCGGGGGAACGAGGGCGAGGCCGGTGATGCGCATGGCGGGGCGGAGCGTTGGGGTAAAGGGATCGGAGGCGCGGCGGTGAGGGGTGGCGGCGTCCTCCGATTAACCCGCCTCAACGCGCGAGCAGCCAGCCGATCAGCGGGCCCTGCCAGAAGCCGAGGAGCACGGAGGCCACGGCGAGGGTGCCGAGCGTGATCCGCGCCGGCCACGCCACGGGGGTCCGGGGCAGGCCGGGGGTCGCCTCGCCCGCCGGGGTCGGCAGGCGCCAGGCGGAGAAGCACGCCGCCTTGATCCAGCCGAAGTAGTAGTAGATCGAAATCACGACGCCCAGCACGGCGATGCCGAGCAGCCAGTAGAGCCCGGCCGAAAACGCGGCGAGGAAGATCATCAGCTTACCGATGAAGCCCGCCAGCGGCGGGATGCCGGCCAGCGAACCGAGCCCGATCACCAGCACGAGCGCGAGGAACGGATGCGTCCGCGCCAAGTCGGCGTAGTGCTCCAGCTCCTGATCCGCCTCGTTTTCCCCGCTGACATGCGTCATGACGCCGAACACGGCGAACGAGGCCACGAGGTAGGCGATGAGGTAGAAGTAGACCCCGCTCAGCGCCGCCGGATCGTAGTACGCAGCGATCACGCCGATGAGGAGATAGCCGGCATGCGACACGCCGGAGAGCGCGATCAGCCGCTTCACATTGTACTGGGTGAGGGCCGCGAGATTGCCGAAGAGGATCGTCGCTCCCGCCATCACGGACAGGACCGGGATGACCAGCGTCTTGCACGGCGCGAACACGCCGGCGAGCACCACCAGCGCGCCGAAGCCAGCCGCCTTGGAGCCCACCGCGAGGAAAGCCGTCACCGGCGTCGGCGCCCCCTGATAGACGTCGGGCACCCAGATCTGGAACGGGACTGCACCGATCTTGAAGGCCACGCCGGAAAGCACGAGCACGATGCCGACTTGGGCGAGGAAGTTGTCGGGATGCGCCACGAGGAATTGCCGCACGGAGGCGAAGTCCATTGCCCCGGCCGCGAGGCCGGACGGCGCGAGCGCCGGGTTGCCGACCGCGCCGTAGAGCAGCACGATGCCGAAGAGCAGCATCGCCGAGCTGAGCGCGCCCATCACGAGGTACTTCAGGCCGGCCTCGAGCGAGAGCGGGTTCGTCCGGAAGTAGCTCACGAGAATGTAGAACCCGACCGTGACCGTCTCCAGGGCGACGAAGAACATCACGAAGTGGTGGCTTTGCACGAGCAGCATCATCGCCGCCGCCACGATCATCACGATGTGGAAGAATTCGACCCGCGGCATCCGCTGCCGTGCGAGACTGACCACGCCCAGCACGCTGACGAGCAGCGACGTGACAAGGAAGAGCACCCGGAAGAACTGCCCCATGGGCGAGTGCCGGATCAAGCCGTTGAACGTCAGCTGCTCGGTCATCCCGCCGCGCAGATTCACCAGCAGCGCCACCAGCAAGGCGAGCTGGCCCAGAATGGCGACGACCGGGATGGACCGATGCTGCCGCTTCGGGAGCACGATCTCGAGCACGAGGAGCAACAGCGCCAGCAACGCCAGCGGCAGCTCGGGGAACAGGGCCGCCCAACGATTGTCGGCGGCGGCGGACTGAAGAAGGGAGAGATTCATCGCGACAGGCGGCGGTTAGGGACGCGGATCGGCGGCCGCCTTGACGGCCAGCGCCGGGGCCAGGGAACCGAGGGCGGAGTTGAGCGGCGCGGAGAGGGACCGCGGCCAGAAACCGATGAAGAGCAGCAGCCCGAGGAGCAGCAGAGCCGGGACCCGCTCGGACCAGCGCAAGTCGACGGGCGTGACGTGGGCGACGACCCGCGAGAACGCGTCGGTCGGCGGACCGAAGAAGACCTTCGCGACTGCGCGGAGCGCGTAGATCGCGGTGATGACGACGCCCGCGACGGCGCCGGCCGCGACCCACGGCGAGAACTTCCAGATCGCCACGAAGAGCGCCAGCTCACCCCAGAAGTTGGCGAAACCCGGCAGGCCGATCGACGCCATCGTGGCGGCGACGAAGAAGGCCGCCAGCACCGGCGCGTGCCGCGCCAGCCCGCCCATCTCCGTGAGATCGAAGGTGTGCGTGCGGTGGTAGATGCAGGTCGAAAGGAGGAAGAGCAGCGCGACGGACAGCCCGTGCGCCACCATCATGAGGACGGCACCCCCGACCCCGACGACGGACATCGCGGCGATGCCGAGGAACGCGTAGCCCATGTGCATGACCGAGCCGTAACCGATCACCTGCTTCAGATCGCGCTGCGCAAGGGCGATGATGCCGACGATCAGGATATTGCCCAAGGCCAGAACGGTGAGGACCCCGGACCAGTGCGCCGCGCCGACCGGGGCCAGCGGCAGAGCCACCTGGAGGAGACCGTAGAGACCGAACTTCTTCAGCACGCCCGCGTGCAGCATCGCCGCGGAGCTCGGAGCTGCACCGTAACCCAAGGGCGCCCACGTGTGGAACGGCCAGAGGGAAACGAGAATGCCGAAGCCGAAGAGCAGTAGGCCGAAACCGTATTTCTGCGCGGTGACCGACAGCGGATGCGCCATCGCCTCGGCCCGCAGCGTGATCAAGTCAAACGTCTGCGCGCCGCTCTGGTGGTAGATCAGGATCAGCCCCGCGAGCGACAGCATCGCGCCCACCGTGAGGTAGATCGTGAGCTTCATCGCCGCGTAGCCGCGGTCGCGACCGCCCCAGATTCCGACCATGATGAAGCTCGGGATGAGCGCGAGTTCATGGAAGAAATAGAAGAAGAAGACATCCACGCTCGCGAACACCCCCATCAGACCGCCCTGCATGACGAGCAGGAGCGCGAGGTAGATCTTGAGCCGCTCCGCGCCGGATTGGATCGCGTACAGGCCCGCGGCGAGCCCCACCACCCCGGCGAGGACGAACAGCGGGAGCGAAATGCCGTTGAGCCCGAGGGTGAGCTTGATCCCGAGCAGCGACAGCCCGAGGTCGCGGCTCGACATGAACTGGTAGGCCTCGCCGGCATTGGCCGGGAAGCGGCTCCAGAGCCACAGGGCGATGGCGGCCGGAGCGACGAAGCCGACGTAGGCCAGGCGCACGGAGTAGCGCTTGGGCAGCCCGGCGAAGATCGCGGCTGCCACCGCCAGCGGCACCGCAATGGCGAGAAGGAGAGGGTCGAATTGCATGGTCAGCGCTGGTTCGGGGAAAACGAATTAGAATGCGCCGGCCACGAACGCCCAGAGAAGCGCTGCGCCGAGGAGGAACCAGTACACATAAACATGGAGGCTGCCGACGTGCAGCGCGCGGACGCCGATGCCGACGAGGCCAACGAGGCCGGCGGCGCCACGGATGATCAGGCCGGCGAGCACGATCTGCTCGAGGAAGTTGAGCAGCATCGCGAAGCGTTGCTGCACCTTGGCCACGTAGAAGGAGTAAGCGGCGTCGAATGAGCCATTGAGCAGCTGGAGTCCGGCGTAGGCGCCGGGGACCCGCTTCGCCAGCGCATCCTCGCCAGCGGCTGGGTAGAAGGCCCACGCCGCGCCGGCGCCGATCGCGAGGACCGCGATGCTGGTGACCAGCACCGTGATGTGGTCGGTGCCATGCGCGTGCGGGAGCAGGTCGGCGAAGGAGCCCGCCAGCTTGCCGTAGACGCCGCCGTAACCGGCGACCACCGCCAGCACCGCGAGGACGATCAGCGGCACGGTCATGCTCGCCCCACCCTCATGCGCATGGGAGGCCGACTCACTGCGCGGCGCGCCGAAGAAGACGAGCTTCCACATCCGCACCATGTAGAACGACGTCAGCACCGCGGTGAGGGCGAGCACGCCGAACACCACCGGGGAATTCGCCAGCGCGAGGTACAGGATGGCATCCTTGGAGAAGAAACCGGCCAAGCCGGGCGTGCCGATGATCGCCAGCACGCCGAGGGTGAAGGTCGCAAACGTCACCGGCAGCCGGCGGAGCCCACCCATTCGCAGGATGTCCTGCTCATGGTGGCAGGCGTGGATGACCGCACCGGAACCGAGGAAGAGCAGCGCCTTGAAGAACGCGTGCGTCGTGAGGTGGAACATCGCGGTCCCCGCTCCGGCCGCGATCGCAATCTCGTGGGCCGCCGCGCCGTCACCGTGGCGCATCCGCAGCGCGCCGAGGCCGAAGGCA
>CAIOYO010000367.1 GCA_903862595.1 uncultured Opitutaceae bacterium
ACCTCGAAGCGCTCGAGGCGGACCGTGCCATCCTGCGCTGGGAGGTAGCTCGGGGTCGCGCGCTCGGCTGCGAGCACGCCCGGCAGGCCGACGAGGCCGGCACCGATGCCTGCGAGAAACGACGCGATCACGCGCTCCATGACCGGGGAATGGAACACAGCCCCTCAAATCGTCAAACAAGAATCAGTCTCAATATCAGTATCCAACGATTCTCCTTAGGGCGAATGAGACTCAGGCTCAGTAATTGAGACTGAGGACGGCCCCCCGGAAGCGAGCATGTCGCCTCCACTGCGCCAAGTTGGCATTTGCCCGTGGCTTAGGATTACCCCGGATCGACCGGCCCGGACCCCGGGTCTGGTCGACGGATCGGGAAGGTCGAAGGAATTTGGGGCGGATTTTCTAACCGCGACGATTTGCGGTGAAGGCGATCGGTGCGCTTAGTACGCACCTTTGCCGCAAGGCGCGTTAGATCCTACATCCATGCCTGACTACTCCCTATTCCCGTTCACCGACTACTGGTGGTTCTACGGTCTTTTCACGCTCGGGGTTCTCGCGTTTCTTGCGCTGGACCTTGGGGTCTTTCATCGGGAGGCGCATGAAGTGGGCGTCAAGGAGGCCCTCACGTGGAGCATCGTTTGGATTGGCCTGGCGATGGCCTTCTGCTTCGGCCTGTGGAAGTATGCGGCGTGGAAGCTGCCGCAGGATCCACGCCTGCTCGCTGAAGGCATGACCGCGGCGCAAGCTGCCGCGCTGGCCGACCAGACGGCGCTGGAGTTCCTGACCGGCTTCGTCGTCGAGAAGTCCCTCTCGGTCGACAACATCTTCGTCTTCGTGGTCGTGTTCTCGTACTTCGCGATCCCGCCGAAGTACCAGCATCGGGTGCTCTTCTACGGCATCCTTGGGGCGCTGGTTTTCCGCATCATTTTCATCTCGATTGGTGCCGCATTGATGCAGTTGCACTGGGTCATCTGGGTCTTCGGCGGTTTCCTGATCCTGACCGGCCTGAAGATCCTTTTCGCGCCGGAGAAGCCGATTGAGCCGGACCGCAACCCGATCATCCGCCTGCTCCGCCGTCTGATCCCGGTGACACCACAGCTCCACGGTGATCGCTTCTTCCTGCGCAAGGACGGGGTCCTGTACGCCACGCCCTTGCTGGTCACCCTCGTGTTCATCGAGTTGAGCGACATTGTCTTCGCGGTGGATTCGGTGCCGGCCATCTTCGCGATCACGAAAGAGCCCTTGATCGTCTTTACCTCGAACGTCTTCGCGATTCTCGGGCTGCGCGCGCTGTTCTTCCTGCTGGCCGGGGTGATGCACCGCTTCTGGGCGCTCAAGTACGGTCTGGGCCTGATCCTCATTTTCGTCGGCCTGAAGATGGTGTGGCTGAACGAAGCCTTCGGCGGCAAGTTCCCCGTGACGTGGTCGCTGGGCATCATCGGCTTCATCCTCGCCGCCTCGGTCATCCTGTCACTGAGCGTGGCCCGACGCACCCCGCCGGCCTCGGCGTAGGGTGTTTCCCGGGCGACTCCACCAAACCCAAGGGAAAGAAATTCTTTGAACGTTTCTCCCCTACCCACCGTCTACCTCTGCGTGGTTTAATTGGTTTGTTGGTCTTGAGGTAGTGTTAAGCCCGCCTTGGGTAAGGCGGGCTTAATTCTTTTTTGGGACCTCGCGCCCGATCAGGGCGGAAGGCGCGGCTTAGAAATCGAGCGCCTTGACGTCGCCGATCTCGACACCGAAGCGGTCCTTGTACGGTTTCACCCGGGTCACCTCCGACCAGGCGATCTCCGCTCGTCCGCCCACCCGGAAGACCCACGCGACCTTCCCGGCGCCCTCGGCATTGATCCGGGAGGGCTGGGCGGCGTAGGCGGGATCCACGACGGCGAAGACGGCGTCGATTTCGACCCGATCCACCCGGGCGGCCAAACCGGCCACGCCGGAAAGCCGGAATCCCCCGAGGGCGCGCACCGTGACACGCTCGATCTCGGAGCGGGCCTTGCCGACCTGCACGACGACCTCGAACTTGTCGGACGGGAGCCGTCGGCTGACTCCGGGCTTGATCGGCACTCGGTAGACGTACGCTTCCCCCCGCTCCTCGAGGAGGGCGGCGCGGTCAAAATCCATGACTTCGCCCAGGGGCCGTTCGCGCCGCCGCATCTCCCGCTCCTTGCGCCGTTTCCACGAGCGCACATCTGACTCGGAGGGGATGCGGCCCCTGTAGAGCCGCAGCGACCACTGATCCTCGTCCGGCTTGGATGGATCGTAGCGCTCGATCGTGGGTCCGCCCTCGGGCTCGCCGCGACGCGAGTACTCACGGACCTCCTGCGTGTAGGCCCAGTGATCGGTGTCGGCGATCAGCTTGTCGACCGCGGCCTGGAGCGGGGCCGGCATCTCCGCGAGCAGCGGCAGCGGGAGCAGGACCGCGAAAAGAAAACCGGCCCGCCAAAGTGACCTGAACGCCTTCATGCTGCTACTATCGCCCCGACCGAGCCCCCTCGCAAGTGCGGTGCCGCAGAAGGAGGGGAGCCGTCGCGATCACATCCGACAGATCAGGAGCTCGCGCTCGTAGACCAATTCCTTGGGCAAGTGGCTATGGAGATCGATGAACAGTTCCTCGTGCCCGATGATCTCGCTTCGCCACGCCGAGCGATCGAAGCCCTGCAAGGCGTCGAACGTCTCGCGCGGGAAGTCGAGCCCCGTCCACTCCAGATCCTCGTAGCGCGGCTGCCAGCCGATGGGCGTCTCGCGCCCCAGGGCGCGGCCGCGGGCGCGGTCGACGATCCACTTGAGAACGCGCATATTCTCCCCGAAGCCCGGCCAGAGAAACTGGCCGTCGGCATCCTTGCGAAACCAGTTCACATGGAAGATGCGCGGGGTCTCGGTGAGGCTCCGCTGCATCTTGATCCAGTGACGGAAATAGTCGCCCATGTGGTAACCGCAGAACGGCAGCATCGCGAACGGATCGCGGCGCACCTTGCCCACGGTGCCGGCCGCGGCGGCGGTCATCTCGGACCCCATCGTCGCGCCCATGTAGACGCCCGCGCTCCAATTGAACGCCTGATACACGAGCGGCATCGTCGTGGCGCGGCGCCCGCCGAACACGATGGCGCTGATGGGTACACCTTCCGGTTTCTCCCAATCGGGGTCAATCGTCGGGCACTGCGAGGCAGGGGCGGTAAAGCGCGCGTTGGGATGCGCCGCCTTCGCGCCGGTCTCGCGCGCCAGGGCCGGCGTCCACGGCCGACCCTGCCAGTCCAGACACTCGGCCGGCGGCGTTTCGGTCATGCCCTCCCACCACACCCCGCCCTCGGGCGTGAGCGCGACGTTGGTGAAAATAGTGTTCTTCGCCAGCGCCGCCATGGCATTGGGGTTCGTCTTGACCGACGTCCCGGGGGCCACGCCGAAGAAGCCGGCCTCGGGGTTGATCGCGCGCAGCCGACCGTTCGCGTCCGGACGGAGCCACGCGATATCATCGCCGACGGTCCAGACCTTCCACCCCTTGAACGCGGCTGGGGGCACCAGCATCGCGAAGTTGGTCTTGCCGCACGCGCTGGGAAACGCCGCCGCGATGTAGGTCTTCTCCCCCTGCGGGTTCTCGACCCCGAGGATGAGCATGTGCTCAGCCATCCAGCCCTCGTCGCGCGCCATGTTGGAGGCGATGCGCAGGGCGAAGCACTTCTTGCCCAGCAGGGCGTTGCCGCCGTAGCCCGAGCCGTAGGACCAGATCTCGCGACTCTCCGGGAAGTGCACGATGTACTTCTCCGGGTTGCACGGCCACGGCACGTCTTTCTGCCCGGGGCGGAGCGGGACGCCGACGGAGTGCAGGCACGGCACCACGCGCTTGGAGTCTCGCTCGATCTCGCGGTAGACCGGCAGTCCGATGCGCGCCATGATCCGCATGTTCACCACGACGTAGGGCGAGTCGGTGAGCTGGACGCCAATCTGCGCCATCGGCGAACCAATCGGACCCATGCTGAACGGCAGCACGTACATCGTCCGGCCAGCCATCGACCCGGCAAACAGGGTCTTCAACTTGCGCCGCATCTCGAACGGATCCACCCAGTTGTTGGTCGGCCCGGCGCTGTCGCGCGAAAGCGAGCAGATGTACGTCCGATCCTCCACCCGCGCCACATCGCTCGCGTCCGAGCGCGCGTAGTAGCAACCGGGCCAGAGTTGCTCGTTCAACTTGATGAAGGTGCCGGCCTCCACCATCTGGGCGCACAGCGCCTCGTACTCCTCCAGCGACCCGTCCACCCAGTGAATCGCGGCGGGCTGAGTCAGCTCCGCCATTTTTTGCACCCATTTGCAAAGGTGCGGATTCGTGCTCAGCGGCTTGGAAACATCGCGACGCGACATCCGTGAAGTCTATCCCGTTCCGGCCGGGAGTAAACCGGAATTCGGGGGGCACGCGGCGCCCCCTGAGCCGGAGCCAGCACTCCGACTTTTCCGGCGGTCACTGCGCCGGTTCGATGTGCACCAGGACGTCACCGATTCGCAAGGGCGCGGCCAGCAAGGCATCCTTGACCGCGTGCGCGATCTCATGCCCGGCGTGCACCGTGATCGTGGGGTCGACCCGGACATGCAGGTCGACCAGGTACGCGAGCCCGCTCTTGCGGACGCGGCATTCGTCGAGGTTCACGACGCCGGCAACGCCGAGCGCGACCCGCTGCACCTCCGCGGCAAGTTCGCCGGGCGCTGCTCGGTCCATTGCGTCGTGCAGTGCCTGCCGGAACACCTTCACGCCATTCGCGGCGATCACCGCCGAGGCCAGCAACGCGGCCCAATCGTCGGCGGTCTCCCAGCCGGGACCAAGCAGCACGGAGAGGGTGATGCCGATGAAGGCGGCGGCGGAAGTGAGCGCATCGGAGAGGTGGTGCGACGCCTCGGCTCCGAGCGCGGAACTGCCCTGCTGGCGGCCCGCCTGAGCCAGGCGGCGACTGAAGAGGGTCTTGCCCGCGATGACCAGGGCCAGCACGGCGAGGGTCCACGGCTCAGGGGCCTCGTGAGGCACCAGGATGCCGCCCACCGCGAACCAACTGATCCACGTTGCGGCCCCCAAGATCACCAACGCCACCGCAAATGCAGCCAACGCCTCCGCCTTGCCATGACCATACGGATGATCCTCGTCGGGCGGCTGCGCCGCCCACTTGAAACCCGTCCACACCAGCGCCGATGTCGCCACGTCGAGCAACGATTCGATCGCATCCGCGACCAATGCGGCGGAGTGGCCGAACAGCCCTCCCGCTCCCTTCACCGCGGCCAGGGCGAGGTTGAGGACGATACCCTTGAGCACAAGGCGTCCGCTTTCCTCGGCGCGCGAGCGCACCGCCGCGACCACTTCAGGATGACGACGTTTCACCCCGCCATGCGAGCGCGCCCCCTCGCGGGCGTAAACCCAAAAGCTGCAGCCGCCCGACCGTGAGCAATTTACGCCATCGCACGGTGCCGGACTCCACGGTGCCGAGGGCTGCTTTGCACCGCGTCCACCGATCTACAGTGCTTCGGAAACGCACTGCGTCCTGATCTTTTTTGTATACTTTTTGAACGCCGAAACGCTACCCAACCTGAGCCCGGACTGATAGCGTTGCATGAGTCTAACCCCGCCGACACCCCGTCACGTCGGCAACCCCTAGCAACCTCGAAGAACCATGCACTCGTCATTGGCTCGCCGTCGTCACGTCGGCTTGTTTGTCCCTACCCTGCTCGCCTTGCTCCTGACGCCTGCGTCGGTCGCCCAGGCCCAGTCCGCCTCCGCGTCTCCCTCCGCGGACCTTGCTCGCTACGACATCAACCGAAA
>CAIOYO010000368.1 GCA_903862595.1 uncultured Opitutaceae bacterium
CGTGCAGGCGATCTCCGCCCGGCTCTGGGGCGCCGGCTTCCTGCCGGGGCAACACGCGGGCGTCGCCTTCCGCAACGGCGAGGATCCCGTGCTCTACCTCAACGACGCGCCCGGAATCCCCCGCGAGCTGCGCCGCAGCATGCTCGATGGTCTCGAGCAGCTCAACCGCCGGAGCTACGAGCAACTGGGCGATCCCGACATCCAGACCCGCACCCAGCAGTACGAGATGGCGTTCCGCATGCAGGCCAGCGTGCCGGAGCTCGCCAACATGTCCGGCGAATCCGCCGCGACGTTCGATCTCTACGGCCCCGACTCCCGCAAGCCGGGGACGTTCGCCAGCTCCGCCCTCATGGCCCGCCGCCTCGCCGAGCGGGGCGTGCGCTTCGTCCAGATCTTCCACCGCGGCTGGGACCAGCACGGCTCCCTGCCCCGCGATCTCTCCTCCCAGTGCCGCGATGTCGATCAGGCGTGCTACGGGCTGATCCAGGACTTGAAGCAACGCGGCATGCTCGACGACACGCTGGTCATCTGGGGCGGCGAGTTCGGGCGCACCGTCTACTGCCAAGGCACGCTCACCGAGACCGACTACGGACGCGACCACCACCCGCGCTGCTTCACGATCTGGATGGCCGGCGGCGGCATCCGCCCGGGCATGGTCCACGGCGAAACCGACGAAATGTCCTACAACGTGGTCCGCGATCCCGTCCACGTCCGCGATCTGCACGCCACGATCCTTCACCAGATGGGCCTCCACCCGGAGCGGCTGTCCTTCAAGTTCCAGGGGCTCGATCAACGGCTCACCGGCGTGGTGCCCGCCAAGGTCGTCGAGCCGATCCTCGCGTAGGCCCGACCCGCACCGCAGCGAATCACGCCACGCGCCTCACGCCGCGCGGCCGCGATCCGCGCCGTTCCCTCAGGCCTTGAACCCGAGGAAGCGCGCCACGCGCGATCCACACGCCGCGCGCGCCTCCGCCCGGCTCCATCCGAGGTGCGTCTCCAAATTGGTCACCGCCTCATCCAACGTCAGCGCCGAGCCCGCGAATGACCGGGTCTGGCCCGGTTGCCGGACTACCCGGTCCTTCCCGACTTCGAGCTCCATGCCAGCAAGGCGGTAACGCCCCGGCGGCGCGCCGGCGGCCGACATGCAGTCCGTGGTGAAGAGCACCTTCGCCTTGGGCTTCGCGCGCACGAAGTTCCGCAGCACGGTCCACGGCAGGTGAATCCCGTCCGGGATGAAGGTCGCGTACAGTTCGTCGCGCCCAAGGAGTCGCTGCATCACGTTGTCGTGCCGGTGCAGCAGTTGCGGCACGCCGTTGCCGAGGTGCGTGCAAAGCGAGAGCCCGGCCGCGATCGCGTCATCGAGCGCTGCATCTCCGACGTTCGAGTGTCCCACCGCCACGCGCACGCCACGTCGCACGAGTTCACCGATGAATTCCGGCGCACCGCGCAACTCCGGCGCCAGAGTCACAAGGCGCACGTTCTCCCCCGACGCCGCCCAGAGGCGCTTCCACTCCGCCATCCGCGGGGGATGCATCCAGCGGGGATCGTGCGCCCCGCAAAACCCCGACTCCGCGAGCAGGTACGGTCCTTCGAGGTGGTACCCGACGATCGTGCGCGCGAGATCCGGCTCCTCCCGGCGGTGCGTCTCGATCACTTCCAGTTTGCGACACAGGCGGTCGACGTCATCGGTAATCAGCGTGAGGAGGATGCGGTCCATTCCGTGCCGCCGCAACGCCCGCACCGCCGCACGGAGCTCGGCCCGCGTCAGCGCCGCACTCTGGAAATCAACCCCGGCAAAGCCGTTGACCTGCAGGTCAAAGAGTCCGCCCAGCGACGGACGGGAGATGGAAGCACGCGCAGCCCGGGACATGCCCCAACGCTAAGCGGCCCAGGGGACGGGCGTCCACCCCGGAGCGAACCGCAGCGCCACCCCGGGGTCGCGCTCCAACCCACGCGGGCAACGGCAACGGGCGTCCGGCACTCAACGCACTTCGTACACTTCGATGAGCGCCACCCCCGTCGTCGCGCCCACGCCGCTGATCTGTGCGGTGTAGGCCCCGGGCGGCAGGGTCACCACCATCGCAGGATCGCGCCCCCCC
>CAIOYO010000369.1 GCA_903862595.1 uncultured Opitutaceae bacterium
ACGCCGAACTCCTCGCCAGGGGTGCTCCTCCCGCCGCCGAAGGCCCGCGCCGGCGAGCTCTATACCCAGAAGCACGCCAAGAAGCTCGGGTTGCCGGTGATTCCGATTCACCGTGCCGTGCTGAGCGTGCGGCAGGATTCGCAGACGATTCCCGCCCGGTTGCATCCTCGCAATGCGCGCGCCCAGCGCATCCTCGCCAAGGCCATGGACGAGCGCGCCGCGTGTTTCTGGGCGACCAACTGCGTCCGCGGTTGCTCCACCAAGGCGAACTACCAGTCCACGACCGTCCACCTTCCGCCGGCGATGGCCACCGGCAACCTCGACATCCTGTCGGACGCGATGGTGCGTGAGGTGCTGATGGATGATGCGGGCAAGGCCACCGGAGTGGCCTTCATTGACCGCCGCAAGGGTCGTGAGCTGAAGGCCAAGGCCCGGGTCGTGGTGTTGTCGGCGAGCGCCTGCGAGTCGGTGCGCGTCCTGCTCAACTCGCGCTCGGTGCGCTACCCGAATGGCGTGGCCAACTCGAGTGGCAAGGTGGGTAAGTACATCATGGATACCGTTGGCGGTCGCCTCGGTGGCCAGGTTCCGGCACTGGAGGGTTTGCCCCTGCACAACGAGGACGGAGCCGGTGGTGGGCACGTCTACATTCCGTGGTGGCTCTACCAGGAGCAGCATGCCGGGAAGCTCGATTTCGCGCGGGGGTACCACATCGAGTTCCAGACCGGCCGCCATCTTCCGGCGGCCCCGATGTTCAGTGGCTTGGAGTGGCTCACCGGCGGCACCTACGGAAAGCGCTTCAAGGAGGATGCCCGCCGGTATTACGGTTCGTCGGTCGGTTTTGCCGGACGCGGCGAGATGATTCCCAATGAGGATTCGTTCTGCGACTTGGATCCAACGGTGAAGGACAAGTGGGGCGTGCCGGTCCTGCGCTTCCACTGGAAGTGGTCCGATCACGAGTTGAAGCAGGTGTTGCACATGGAGCGCACGTTTGCGGATTTGATCTCCGCGATGGGCGGCCGGGTGGGGCGCAAACCTTCGACCAATGGCGCGACCGCGATCGAGGCCCCGGGCAGCATCATCCACGAGGTCGGTGGTGCGATTATGGGCAGCGATCGCCGCAAGTCCGTGACCAACCAGTGGTGCCAGACTTGGGACGTGCCCAATCTCTTCCTCACCGACGGCGCGCCGTTCTGTTCGAATGCGGACAAGAATCCGACGCTGACCATCATGGCCCTCGCTTGGCGGGCGGCCGATTACATGCTCGAAGAAATGCGAAAGGGGAATCTCTGACATGAATGGCTCTGACTCCGGGCGCCTCGATCGTCGCGCCGCACTGAAGTGGATGATGACGGGCACCGCAGCCCTGATGGTGACCGACCGGGCCGCCCTCGCGCAGGGCGCCGCCGGTCCTGCCGCGCGCGGTTATGGAACCGATCCCGATCTGGTGCGTTCGTACCAGCCGGGGGAACTGTGGCCGCTTTCATTCAATGATCACCAACGGCGCACCGCGACCTCGCTGTGCAACCTGATCATTCCGGCGGAGGGGTCCGTCCCAAGCGCAGGCGATCTCAAGGTGCAGGACTTCATCGACGAGTGGATCAGCTCGCCGTACCCGGCTCAGGCCGCCGATCGCACCCGGATTCTGCGGGGTCTCGAGTGGATCGATGGAGAGAGTCAACGTCGGTTCCAGCGGGACTTCGCGGACTTGTCCGAGGTGCAGCAGACCGCCATCTGCGACGACATTTGTCGCGTCGCTCCGGATGATTCGCCGCTGCACGAGCCCTCCCATTTCTTCCGCCGCTTCCGCGACCTCACCGCAGGTGGGTTTTTCACCACGCCGGAGGGCGCGCGCGATGTTGGCTACGTGGGCAATGTTCCGCTCGCGTCGTTCGACGGGCCGCCCCTCGAGGTGCTGCAGCGTCTCGGCCTCGCCTAAGGCTTCTCTAGCCGGGGCGTTCGCACGGCTGCGAGCGCCACGGCGGCGGCGAGGAGCGCGAATCCGAGGACGAGTTGTCCGAGGTCCGCTCGTTCGCCGAAGAGAATCAGGGAGCACGCTACCCCCAGCGGGACCTTCGCATTGTTGAAGGCAGCCAGGACGCCCGCGTTGACCTCAACGGATCCCTGAGCCCAGAGAAAGAAACCGAGGGCGGTCGCGATCACCCCGAGGTACCCGATCACGCCCATCTGACGCAGCGTGGGACTGAATGCCGACCAGTCCGTCGTGAACAGGGACAGAAGCGCCGTGGCGATCAGGCCGCCGAGCATCAACCACGCGAACGCGGAGCGATCCGGCGCGGCGCTGGTCAGCCGGGGTCGTGCCCGACGATAGGCCACCTGACCGGCGGCGAAACACAGGTTGGAGAGCTGAATGAGCAGGAGCCCCGTGAGTTTGGCGGCGATCGGCCGGTCGCTCCAGATCGCGACCGCGGCTCCCGCCACCGCCAGCGTCGCCGCCAGGACGTGCCGACCGCTCCAGCGTCGATCCGCCGCGGCTTCGAAAACAGCGAGGTAGAGCGGGGTCAGGACCGTGAACAGGGCGACCTCATGCGCCGCAAGGTGCCGGAATGCGCCGAGGTAGGCGGCGTACATGAGACCGAACTGCACCGCGCCGATCCCCATGAAGGTCGCGGCAAGCGGTGCGCCGCCCGGCGGCCAGCGCAGCCACGGGACGAACAGAATGGCGGCGAGTCCGAGCCGGAGGGTGGCGATCGCGACCGGATCCAGTCCGGTCAGTTCCTGCTTGATCAGTCCGAAGGACAGCGCCCAGAGCAGCGAGACAAGCAGCAGGCGCAGCATCGGACGCGGTCTCGGTTAGACCCGGAAAATCGCCCCCAGCCGCTTGCCGAGCAGGAGACTCAGGCCAACGATCGTGACGCCGAGGAAAAGCATCGCCCACACGCCGAGCGCGCTCGCGATGAACTTGCCGTCGCCGAGCAACTGGAAGAGCTCGAGGATGGCTTTGGTGATGGGATAAAACGCCTGCTTTTGTGCGAGGATCAACGAGTCGCTCACTTCGAGCATCGCGAAGGAGAAGGCGAGTAGGCCGCCGGCAATGAGGTTCGCCGTGATGAGCGGGAGCGTCACCCGGATCATGGCCTTCAGCGGTGGGCTGCCGAGATTCTGGGCCGCTTCTTCTAGCGTCTCGCTCGTCTGCTGGAATCCCGCGGCAGCCGAGCGAACGACGTAGGGAAGCCGTCGCACCGAGTAGGCGATGATGAGCAGGATGGTCGGGTCTTTCGTGGGGTTGAGGAACCCGAAGAACTTTCCTTCCTGCGACATGGCAAGGTAGCCGAATGCGAGGACCAGCCCGGGAACGGCCAGGGGCAGCATCGCGAGGAAGTCCAGCACCTGCCGCCCCGGTATGCGCGAGCGTACGACGACGTAGGCGATGGCCACGCCGAGGATCAGGTCGACCACCGTCGAGATGCTGGCGAAACGGAGACTGTTGGCGATCGCCGAGACCGTCAGGTCATGCCCGAGCGCCAGCTTGAAGTTGTCCAGCGTCAGGGAGTTCGGGACGATGGTGGCGTGCCAGTCGTCGGAAAACGCGACGAGGATCACGCCGAGGTGAGGGAGCACGGCGAGGAAGAACACCCCGCCGAACACGGCGGTGCAGAGCAGCCCGCGCCCCAGCGGAAGTCGACGCGGTCCGCCCCCGGCCGTCGCTTTCGCCATCATTGCGTAGCTCTGCCGTCCGAAGAGGCCCTTGCCGAGCGCATACAGCGAGGTGGTCGCGACGAGCATGATCGCCACGAGCGCATACGGGAACGGGTTGGCGCCAATGTCCTTCAATCCGTAGAAGATCTGGACGCTGGTCACCCGGGGATAATCGAAGACCAACGGCGTGCCCAGTTCCGTGAAGGCCCAAATGAACACGATCGTGCCGCCGGCGAACAATCCGGATCGCATGAGCGGCAGCGTGATGCGGCGGAAGCGGCGGAAGCCGGTGCAGCC
>CAIOYO010000370.1 GCA_903862595.1 uncultured Opitutaceae bacterium
GCGATCGGCTGAATCGGCGTGGTTTGAAACTGTGCGTCTTCTGATCAACGAGTCGATCTTCACGGGTTGGCGAGGTTGCGTGACGGGTTCTGAGCTCCCTCGGGTGAACGCGTGCCGTCGATGCTCGTCCCCTGACATGGCTGGTCGACTGACGCGGCGGCGCGCTCCGAATTGCTCGAACGAGGCGGTACGCCGCTCGGCCGCAGTTTCGGCGCCGCGCGGGCGAAGGGTTGGAGGAGTTCCTCGGGGATCAGCGTGAGCGCGGAGACGGCGTTTTGTTGGGCCTGTCGCTGGGTCTTCATGGTCGGATGGATTTCAATGGCGTTTAGCAAGGTAGGCGCGGTCAGCGAAGCCGAGGTCGAGCGCGGGGAGCCGCGAGATCGGGTGCGGGTAGTCGCGCAGGATCCGGTCGGAGCCGCCCGCCGAGATCAGGAAGTGCACGCTCACGCCGTCGACCGTGGCTCGGTCCCGGGGCAGCTTCTCCACGAAGCCGTCCGTAATCACCAGGGCCTTCGTGGGACGGGTCCGGCGGAGGTGATCGAAGACGCAGGCCAGCGTGGTGCCGCCGGTTGACTTCGTGATCAGCCTGCCTCGCTCGATCCGCGCCGGTTCCACCGTGTTCGCGAAGGCGTGGAAGGGGCGCCGGAGGTAACGGTCGAAGCGGTACAGGAGTTGGGCGAGGCGCTGGAGCTCCGCGTTCATCGAGCCGCTCACGTCCAGGTAAACCGACACCGAGCCCGTGGGCTTCAATCGCCAGCTCGTCCACTCGTTCTCGGCCACGATGGGATTCCACAGGCTGCGGAGCACGCCGCGGCGGTCGCCGCCGTTCAGGATCGGCAGGTGCGAAAGCACCGGCGCGCGTTCCGTGACGCGGCTCGCCGGATCCGGCGTCACCAACCGGCGCAGCAACGCGAGGGTCTGCACCTCCCACTGCGCCACGGCGGGTTCGATGCTGAGGGGGACGTCGATCTGCCCCGGCGGCACCACGCCCTGGCCCGCGAGGAGTCCCTTGGCCGCCAACTCCTTCGCCGTTGCCCGGAGGCGGTCGAGCAGCGAGGGGGGCAGGTCGTCGGTGTCCAGCAGGCCGTCGTCGTGATTGCCGAGAAGCAGGCGCTCGCCCTCCGTCTTCTCCCACTCCTCCACCCGCTTCGCCTTGAGGAATTCGAGGACGTCCTCGTACACGGCTCGGCCTTGGTACAGGTTGTACCACAGGTCCCAGCCTTCGGATCCGAGCCACTCGAGCCGCCGCAAGCGCTCGGGATGCGCCTGACCCTGCGTGTACCGGTGGATCGATTGGGGATGGAAGTCGATCTCACGGCAGGGCGGCCGTAGCAATTGCCCCGGTCCCGGAGAGTCCGCGTAGTACGTCGCCATGAACCCGCTGTACGCGTTGCCCAGCTTGCGGTGGATCATCGCGTTGATCACCGCATCCAGCGCGACGTTGAGCGCCGGGTTCATCCGGCGGATCTCCAGCGTGTGGCGGAGGAGCACGTGCAGGAATTCATGCACGAGAAGCGCCTTCACGTGCGACTCGGTGGCGCAGTGCTTCCGCACAAAGTCGAGGTTGATGCGGAGCACCGGGTGCTCTCCCAGTGAGACCGACGCCGTCGGCACGTCCGTCGTGAACTCCGTGCGCGCGATCGTGAGAAAGGCGCGGCAGGCGAGGGCGTTCTCGTCGATGAGTTCGCTGATCAGGGTTTCCACGCCGATGCGATCGATGTTCATGGGGCGTAGTAGCTCCAGGGTTTGACAAGCGCCACGCCCCGCGCCAGGCGGGCTTCGCTCCAGATCACCGGACGATCCGGCGAGAAGAATCCGGGCGCGCACATCCCGAGGATCACCGCCGCCGTGAGGGCCCGGGTCTCGGCGGTGACCCCCTCACCCAAGGGCCAGAGAAGGTGGTCCCCGTAGCCGTAGAGGATGTCCTGATCCTCGTCACCCGCTCCCTCGATCGTGCGGCAGTGCCAGCCGCCTGCCGGGAGGCGCAGGGAGCGGGCAAACTCCGCCGCCGAGTCATGTCCCGACGCCGCGAGGAGGTGTCGGGCGCGCTCCACCCGCGAGGGGAAGCGGTCGACGGCGAATTCGATCTTCAGGCCACTGTAAAACAAGCGAAGCGGCGTCACGAAGAGCGATCGGGAGATCACGTGCACGCAGTTATTCGGCGGGGGTCCCATGGGGCATGGCCTCCGTCTTGGCCGGCGGCATCGCGGCGGCGCGGCGCTTTCGGCGGGGAGCGGCGCGCGGTGCGGGCGCTGGCAAGGGGGCTGGCGCGGGGGCGCCGACCGCGCGTGGTGTGGGGTCCGGCGTTGGCGATGGCCCCTGGGCATTGGGAGCACTCAGCGCGGAGCGCTGCGAATGCGATGGTGCCTGGACGTCCGCGGTACCGAGCGTGTAGCCCGGCGAGGGTGCTGGCACGGTGGCGTCCGCGGTGCCTGGCGGGGGCGGCGGTTCCGGGGGCGCGGCGGTGAGCGCGCGCTCTATCTCCGCGATGGCATCCAGGCAGGCTTCGAACTGCCCGAGCAAGGTTGTCCAGTCCTCCGGGACTGCTTTCCCGAGCGCGACGAGGCAGTCCAAGTACTGCAGGGTCAGCGCCAGACGCGCCTTGGGCTTCCCCTGCAGCGCCTGCACTGCGGCGTCGTACCCGGGCACGGTGGCGAGGTGCTTCGTGCCGTCTGCTTTGCGCGGTCGCGCGGGGTCACGCCACGGGATTTCCACGCTGAGGGATGCACACAGTTCGAAGACCTGGGCAAGGTCGCTGATGCCGGTCGCCGTCACGCGCCCGGCCCCGTGCTCGATCAGGAAGGGTTGCACCGCCAGCACGAACGCCATGATGCGCGGCGGGGGCTCCGACGCGATCAGCTGCGCGATTGCCACCGTCGCCGTGTCGGGGTCCGGCGCCTCGGTCAAAAGCAGGCGGAGTTTCTTCGCCAGCTCCGTCTCGATCGCGAACTGGTGTAGCCACTTCTCGGCGCCGACGAGGCCGACGGCGTTCCACGCGACCGCGTGCGCGGCATCGAGGGTTTCGCGGCTCAGCGGCTCGCCGGTCGCGAGCTGCGGCGCGCTGCAACGCGCGAAGAGGCGGAAGAGGCGCTCGGCGGGCAGGGTCGACACCGCCAGCGCGGCGAGGAGGTTGCGCGAGAGTTGGCGCGAGCGGCGCGGCGAGAGGCGGACGCCCGCCTTGCCCAGCGCGGTCACGAGGGTCGCGGCATACCGCAGGACGTGCGCCGGCGGTTCGCGGAGGAGGGCGTCGTACTTCCGTCCCGCGTTCTCGAGGAAGGTCCGGAGCTTGCCGCCGTCCCGCGAAATCGCGCCATCCCCGCGCGGATCGGTCACGGCCTGCTGCTCCTCCGGGGAGAGGTCGGCCCAGTCCGCCACCTTGATCAGGAACGCGAAGCGGTCCGCGAGCGCCGGGTCGAGGGGTTCGGCGCCGAGGTAGCCGTTCTCCTCGCCGGCGGGGTTCATCGCCGCCCAGCGGTAGCGGAGCTTGTCGAGCGCGAGACCTTGAATGCGGCGCTCGTGCACGATCGAGAAGAAGCGGTTCTGGTGCTCGGGCTTGCAGCGGTTCAACTCGTCGATCAGCACCGACTCCGCCTGCCAGATCGTCGCCGGGGTCGGGAGGTAACGGATGCCCGTGCCGTCCGCGCTCGGGTAGGGGAAGCCGACGAGGTCGTCGAAC
>CAIOYO010000371.1 GCA_903862595.1 uncultured Opitutaceae bacterium
CGGCTTGGCGAGAGTCTCGACCAAGGTCTGGTCCCCCAGGAAGAGGGCGGAAGATTGGCCGGGGGGCAGCAGGAGGACGATCGGCACCTGGAGGGCGACCAGGTGGTCGCGCAGGTAAGGCCCCTTGGCTTCGTCGATCATTGCGAGGTCGAGGACGACGGCGGCGGGGCGTTCCGGGCGGAAGACGGCCTTGAGGGCGTCCTCGACGGAAGCGGCGGCGACCGGCTTGGCGCCCTGCTCGCGCAGGAACCGTTGCAGCCTTCGCTGGGTGACCGGCTGATCCTCGACGCAAAGGATGGTCTCACCGCGGAACGCGGAGCCGAGGCCGGCGTCAGCGGACTGCTCGGGGGTGGGGGCGACGGCGGTGCGGAAAGACGCGATGAACGTGGAGCCCCGCCCGACCTCGCTCTCGACGCGAATGCCGCCGCCCATGAGCGTGGCGAGACGTTGGCAGATCGCCAGGCCGAGGCCGGTGCCACCGTACTTTCGAGTCGTGGACGAGTCGACCTGACTGAACGGCTTGAAGAGCCGCTCGATGCGATCGGGCGGGATGCCGATGCCGGTGTCGCGCACCGCAAACTCAAGTCCCAAGGTCGTCTGCGGCTCCTCGGTGGCGCCGCCCGACTTCGGGGCGTGACGCACCTCGATGGCCACGCTTCCGGAGGAGGTGAACTTGACCGCGTTGTTGATCAGGTTGGACAGGATCTGGCGCAGTCGCGTGACGTCGCCGATGATCCAATTGGGTACGCCCTCGTGGATGCAGTAGGTGAGTTCGAGTTTCTTGGCGGACGCGGGGACCGCGAACAGGTCGAGTGTTTCCTCGATGCACGTGGACAGGTCGACCGGCTGCAGTTCGAGGTCCATCTTGCCCGACTCGATCTTGGAGAAGTCGAGGATGTCGTTGATGATGGTGAGAAGAGCCTCGCCGGAGGTGCGGATCGTGGCGAGGTAGTCGCGCTGCTCCGGCTTCAGGGGCGTCTCCAGCAGGAGGCTGGTCATGCCGATGACGCCGTTCATCGGCGTGCGGATCTCGTGCGACATGGAGGCGAGGAACTCGCTCTTGGTGCGGGAGGCGGCGTCGGCCTCGAGCTTTGCGCGGCGAAGGGCGTTCTCGGTTTCGACGCGGGCGGTGATGTCGGTCTCGATGGCGATGAAGTTCTCCAGTTCTCCGCGTTCGTTGCGAATCGGCTGGATTTCCAGATGGACGTAGTACTTGCGACCGCTCTTGGAGTAGTTGGCGAGTTCGATGGACAGACTCTCGCCGCGTTCGATGGCGGTGCGGACGCGGCGGACGAGGCGCGTGTCGGCATCGGGCCCGCGGAGGAACGCATCCGGCCCCTTGCCGGTGATTTCCTCGAGGGAGTACTCCATTACGCGGACGAACGACTCATTGACCCACTCGATGGATCCGTTGGCGCCGGCGATGATGACGAGGTTGTCGGTGCGGGAGGCGACGAGAGACAGCTTGCGGGTGGTGGACTGGCTTTCGCGGAGGGCTTGATCGGCGCGCTTGCGCTCGGAGACATCCTGGATCGTGCCGACGATGCGGACGGGAGCGCGGGGGCCGCCGGGGGACGCGAAGCCGCGGGACCGGACGTAGAGCCAGCGCCAGGAACCGTCGGCGGCCCGGACGCGGTATTCGGGATCGACGTAGGAGATCTTGCCGATGAGCTGATCGCGCCAGAGACGCTGGTAACGCTCTCGATCCTCCGGGTGGACGAGCTGGGCCCAGATCTCCAAAGAGAGCGGCTGCGTAGCGGGGTCGTAGCCGAGGATGGTCCAAACGCCGGGGCTGAAGAAGACGCGTTCGCCTGCTTGCTGCCACTCAAAGATGCCGATTTCGGTGGATTCGATGGCGAGACGGAGCCGCTCGTCGGAGACCTTGAGCATGGCTTCGATGCGGCGTCGTTCCTCGTTTTCCGCCACCAAGCGCTTGTTGAACGTCTGGGCGGCGCGGAGTCCTGAGCTGGACGTCCGAGCCAGATGGACGGAGAGGCCCAGCAAGAGTGAGATGCCGAGACCGGCGCCGAGGGCGAGTTCGGGCAGGTGGCGACGGTTTAGGCGCTGGTACTCCAAGTTCGGCGCGACGGCGATCTGGACGCGGCGGCCGTGCAGGCTGAAGACTCGCTCGACGACGTCGGCGCGTCCGATCGCGCCCCCGTCACCGTCGAAGACCCGCTCATTGCCGACCAGAATCGTGGAGTGATGGGTGCCGGAGAGCTTCAAGCGACGCTCGATCGCGTTGAAGAAAGCGCGGTAGGAAAAGTCACCGGCGACGTAGCCCGTGGCTTTCCCGTCCCGCACCAGGGGAGCGTAGACCGCGAAGCCAAGCCCGGGCTCCCCGAGGAGGAGCGTTCCGGTCAGCCCTGGCTCAAGACTCCGGCTGCTCTCGTCGAGGGTCTCGGAACGGACGGGGTCGAGATCGTGGTTGATGGGGATGTCGACCCGTTTTCCGTTACTCTCGCTGGTCGCGCCGAAAAGTGTCTTCCGCGACGCGTCGAGGACCGCGAGCGTGTGGCGGCCCGGGATGTCCTCCATCTGCGACACCAGTTGCCGGACCCGAGTCGTGTCGATGGTTTCGTTCGACTCGCTCCAGCGGCGCGCTGCCCGGCCGAACGAGTTGATGATCCTTTCCAGATCCGCGTTGATCGTGCTCGCGACCAGATTGATCTGGTTCTGTGCCGACGAGCGGTAGAACTCGGCCTCACGACTGCGGAAGCCCGTCGCGATGATCAGGGTGAACGTGACGGCAACGACCACGACGGGCAGCGGTACCCACACCGGAGCGGCTGGATTGGCCCGGTAGGAATCCCGCCAGGCGAGCATGCCGAGCCCCAAGGACGTCACCAGGAGCGTCGCACCGGTGACCACGGCCGTGACAACCGGGGTTTTCAGATCGTAGACCAGTGGAATCTGCGTCGCGGCGCCGAGGAGGATCGCGAAGCCGATGGCTTGGAAAGGTGACCCCATCAGGGCAATCAGCGGTGAGCGTAACCTCTCCGAGAAGCGGGCGGGGAGGGTGGTCAGGATGGCGACCGATGCCGCGAGCAATGCGCTCGACAGGAGAGTCGGCATGTGGGCATCCGGGGTTGCATTCCCGCCCGCGAGCGTCTGCAGCAAGGGGCCCGCGCCGAGAGAGCGCTTGAGCGCGGCCTCCAACAGGAGGGCGAGCGAGGTCAGCGCCGGCAGCGTCGCGACCCAAGCCGCCCAGCGCTGCTCGAGCTCAATCAGCAGGAAGATGATTCCCAGGAGAAGGATCGCTGCACCCGCATAGAGCTTGAGTGGCGCCAGTGCATCCTGCCCCACCGTTTCGGCGCTGCCGGCACTCAGACCTGAGTACAGCACGAATCCACCGAGAACGAGATGACTCAGCGCGACCAGAAGCGTCAGGCGCTGGCTGAGCGGCGAGGGCATGAGCAGTTTCGGCAGCGCCATAAGAAAAGGTGCCGATGCTCAAACCAAGGGAAGGGCAGCAGCGACGGCCGATCCAAAGCCTTCGGAACGGGCCATTTCTGACCTTCCGAGAGCGCTTTCGTCACCGACCTGTGCCGCATGAAGCCACCAAAGCATCTCGTTCTATTCGGATCAGGCTAGACGAGGTTGAAGCAAATCGCCTTCGGGCGCTGGCGTCGGGCGAGGCGACTGGCCGGGGTAGCCTTGGGGGAATGATCCCGCTTTCGGTCGCAAGCCCGGCCCAGCGGCGAGGCCGCCACTGCGGTCAAGGCACCCCTCTAGTATCCCCGGCACCCCTCCTGGCCTCAGGGACTCGGTGCGGGCTCTCCTCGGCCACTCCCGGTGATGGTCCTCAGCATGCTGGTCGGTCCAAACACAAACGCCCACGAGGGTTTGTCGAGGGGGCCGGTCAGTCGGAACTCCAGCGCTTGTGAAAATGGGGAGAAAACCAGCCCCGCCGCCGTACCGAAGAGGGTCTTCGACTCCTCGAAGGGAAATAGCTTCGCCTTCATGTCGAGTGACTTGCGATCGAGGGCATAGTCTCCCTGGGCCTCGATCGCGGCCCGGGGTCCGGTGATGCGAACATCCGAAAAGGCGAGCTTTCGACCGTCCAGAGCGAAGTTCGCCCGGACCGTATCCAGTTTGAGGGTGCTGAAGTTGAGCAGGGTCTTGTCCAGGAGTTCGGAAAGCACCCAGAGCAGCCTCACTTCGCCCAAGTCGGCTCCAGTCAGTTCCGCGTTGCCTTCTCCCCGATAGCTAAAGAGATCAGCGAAACGGCCGTCGGCCGAGAGAGCCAAGTCGAGTTGTCCGGCGGCGATGCGTTGCTGGAAGCGATTTTCCTGAGGGGCGGGTTGCCGATTCCGCCGGGCACTGAATTCCTCCAGGTTGCGGATGGCCTGACCGAGCACGGCGTCCCGGAGCCGGATGTCGAACCCGAGACGCTGATCGGCGTCGCGGCCCGAGAGGTGGATGCGGCCCGTCGCCTGCCCACCCGCGAACCCGGCAGTCACTGGATCGGCGACGATGTCATCATTCCGGACCGCGATCACCGCCGTTATCCCGGAGAGGGGAAAGTCGTAGAAGAGGAAATCTCCCGCCGACGAGGCGCTGATCTCGAAGTGTCGTCCCGGTCCTTCCGCGGCGGCCGGCCCGGTGATCTTGCCCGTGACCTCCAATCGGGTCGGTCGGCTCATCCGGAAGGGCGCGACCACGGCCTCGATCTCCTCGCCCAACACGCGCGCCCCTTCCGTGAGGTCGAGGTCCGAGGTTGCGCTGAAGGACAGCTCGGACAGCGCCTTCGACTGGGGATCGATCAGTCGCCGAAAGTGTCCACTTGCCGCGCGCTTTCCCTGCGTAGCATGGAAATGGCGGACGTCGTAAAAGTGCGGCCGCACGAAGACTCGCGTACTGATCGAGTCAAAGAGCGTGCCGCGGATCGACGTACGACCATTCCGCGCTCCGACGTAGACCGTGGTCTCGTTCGGATATCCCCAGCGTCCCCGGACATCCACGTCGGCCGTGGGGAGCTGTTCGGAAAAGTCGAAGTTCGCCCAGAAACGTGGCCACCAATCCTTGAACCAGCCCGCGATTCCCATCGGCTGCAGGGAGCCGTTGAGCAGGAAGCGGAAGTCCCGCGTGCTCAGATCCATGGTGTACGTGCCGCGGGCGAGGCTGGGACCTTGGCGGAGGACGATGTCTTCCGCGAGGGCCTGGGTTCCGATGATACGGAACGCCGCGCTGGCGCCGTCGAGCGGCACGCCCCGTGCCGTGACCGGGCCGGCCTCGAAACGCCCGGATGCGCTTTGCAGCTTCCATCCGTCGTTGAGCGATACCTGCAACGCGACGCTTGGCTTCGAGGCAAGCTGCAGCAGGGGCGCGAGGTCGCGACCGGAAAGTGTCTCGATCAGGCGGAGGTGCTCCGCATTTAGCCGACCCGAGGCCTGCCCGAGCAGCCGCCCCGCGGCGAGATCGCAGGTCTCCACTTCGATCTCCCAAGGCTCGCCCGCACAAACGAAGGAGGCGTGGGAGGACAGTCCGGAAGCCGCGGTGTGGACGGTCGCGTGGCGAAGCACCACGGGTCCCCGGGTCAGGCGACCGGCGCTGATTGCGCCGTGATCCCAGCGCGGCTGCAGCGACCCCGGGACGAAGTGACCGTGAACCTGTGCGGTGAGCCGCTCCGCGGAAATCCCGCCGGGCAGGCTCGCCCGCGAGGTCGACAGATCCAGCGTGAAAGGGGACTCCCCGTCCAGCTCGAGCGTGAGCTGGGCGAGCGCTCGGGGATGCTCCACATGGATGCGTCGCGCGGGTTCGTCGGTGACCTGCTCCGCCAAGGCTTCGGCGCGAATCAGGAAGGTGCGTCGGCGGGTCTGGGTGATGTCGATCGCCAGCCGTGGAGCCCGGATCCCGTCGATCTGCGGGAGTGCCTCCAGCGCCTTTTGAGCGGTCCGAAGCCAGGCCGTGCGCAGGTCGCGAACCGCGCCGAGCGCGGGCGGAGCGGCGTTCTCTGAACCGACAGGATTGGGGCGAAGGACGGAGCCGGCGACCGTGAACTCCACGTGGCCGAAGCGGCCGCTGACCCCGTCGAGGGCGACGCGATCCCCTGAAGGCCTCAGTCGGCCGGCGATGGACTCCAGTACGGCCTCATTGCGGCCGGACGGTGATCGGAGTGCGGGGAGGTGCAGTGAGGCCCCGCTGAACTCGAACGCGTGGATCTCGATCCGCCTGGTCAGCAGCAGCAGCGGATCGAGCTCGATCGCGGCGGCCCGCACGGTGACGAGTGGTTCGTTGGAGCCGAGTTCGGAAATGACGAGATCCTGAATCACGGCTCGCCCGGTGGGATCAAACGAGACGGTCCCGGTGGAGAGGGTGAGCCCAGACTCCGCGAGCGAGGCAACCAGCTTGGATCGCACCCAATCCGGGACCACGAATTCGCGTCGGATGGCGATCGAAGCCTGGTAGACCGCGAGGACGATCAGGAATAGCCAGAGGATCCAGACCACGACGGTCCCCGCGCCGGCGAACAGCAGGCGGAGCAGGTGCAGCGGAAGGAAGATCCAACGGCTCATGCGTCGGGTGAGGAGGATCCGCTCCGGAGCGGATCCCAAGCGCTCAAGGCGAAGGCGAGGAAGCGCCGCCGGTGGCGGGGGCGACGGGCGCACCGGGATCGCGATCTCCGTAGACCAGCGTCCAGAGCGCATCCATCAGGGCGGTTTCGGTGAGGAATACCACGTTGAGGTCCTCGGCTCCGGCCAGCTGGGATCCCCCGCCGGTACGTTCGTTGAAGAGCAGGCTGAAGGCGGTCGTTTGCACCCCGGCACCCGCTCCCAAGGCGACCGTGGCGTCGAGGCGATACGCCCACGGACGCTCCTCGCCGTCGAGCTGAGTCGTACGGGAGAATTCCGTGGCGACGATGGACCGCGCGGAGAGCTGGCGCAGTTGTGCGAGGATAGCCTCGATCGCGGTGCGTCGCTTGGGGTCCTCGCGGGAAAGAGCGTCGCTCCACGACTGTCCGTCGCTGAGGGTCAGCGCCCACACCGACGAGCCATCCGTGACGCGGGTCAGGGAGAGGCCGGTGATCTGGGCGCCGGCTGGCAACTCGCGCAGCTTGCGGTCGCGAAACACGCGGGGGGCGACCGGGGTCTCCGCGAGGATTGAAGTGGGCACGCGGTAGACGAAATCCTGATTGGCGAGCTTGGCTTGCACGGTGCCGCCGTTTTCCGAGGCCATGCCGAGTTGGAGGACCAGCGCGGGTGCGGCGGGGGAGCCAGGTGCGGCGGTGCCGGGGCCGGAGGCGATCAGGGTGATTTCGCGTTCGGGGCGATTGAAGCCCCAGTTTTCGAGGTCGGCCGCGCTCGGCGCGTCGCTCCGGAATTCCTGGGCCTCCAGCAGCGTGAGATGCTGGAGGAGGCGGTTGACCGCGGTGGGATCGGCGGGGAGGGTGGTCGCGCTGCCGGGACCGGAGTCGCGCCGCACGATCTGCCAGTTGCCCGCGTCGCTCGGGTTGGAAGCTCCCTCGAGTCGTTGCAGTGCCAGTTCGGGTTGTCCGGGAGCGCGGATGGTGATGGACGAGACCACGCGGCCCTCGAGGTCGAGCACCCGGCGATCGCGGAGATTTTCCTGAGCCCGCACCAGCGTCTCGATCAGCGCGCTCGGGATGGCGGTGGTGAAGATGGCGTCGCGGTCTTCGAGCTTGGCGAAGTACTCGCGCTCGCCGGTGGCTGGAGCCGTGGGGGGCCCGATTTCGGTCGGAGCGCCGATCAGCAGCGTCTCGCGTCGCCCGTTGCCTTCGAGGGTGAGCCGCAGGGCTGGGTTGGCGAGTCCGGTCCGGGCGGGGTCCGCCGAGGCGGGAGGCGGGAAGGTTGACGCGGTGAGGGTGGACAGGGCGTTGAGCGCGAGCTCGGTTGCGGTGCGGCTCGCGCGGGCGAGGATGGGGGTTTCGAGCGACCAGCGGGTTCCTTCGCGGCGGACGCGGACGCGGAGGTTGTTGGCGGCGGCGGCCTGCACGCTGAAGGAGCGCACTTCGAAAATGGGAATGGTGAAGAGGCTCTCGGAGCGAAGCTC
>CAIOYO010000372.1 GCA_903862595.1 uncultured Opitutaceae bacterium
CTACGGTCTGACCAAGAAGCAGACGTCGCCGACGTCGCCGATCGGCTTCAAGACGAAGACCGACCCGACCGGCTCCTTCGACCAGCCGATCAATCCGATGCGCAAGCTGGTCGACAGCGGGGCGACGTTCATCGCGCGCAGCCATGCGACGCAGGTCAATCACATGACCGAGATGATCATGCGGGCCGCCCAGCACGATGGCTTCTCGGTCGTCGAGATCCTGTCCGAGTGCGTCGAGTTCTACCCGGGCGCCTTCGACGCCGCCAACCCGCGCAAGGGCGGCGCGTTCCCGCTCATCGACGAGAAGAAGCACGACGGCACGCCGGAGGACGCGAACCGCCACGACACCAGCGACGACCTCGCCGCGTACCGGCTCGCCTCGGAGCCGTGGCCCGGTCGGTTCGGCGTGTTCTACGAAAAGAAGCGCCCGACGAAGAACCAGCTCGAGGCCGAGCTGATCGCGCGCGCCCGCGAAAAGACCAAGGGCGCGAGCGACCTGCAACTGCTGCAGAACACGTTCGCCCGGATGCGCTGAGTGCTCGGTGCTCGGTGCTCGGTGCTCGGCGGACGAGGTGTCGCCCCGACGGGCATTCCCACCCGGGTTGACAGGGCCCGGCCCGTTAACGACTGTCTGCGGATGAGTCCGGGCTCCACTCCGTCACCGTTCGACCGCGTCGAGGATGTCATTCAGGACATCAGCGAGGGGAAGCTCGTGATCGTGACCGATGACGAGGATCGGGAGAACGAGGGCGACCTGATCATGGCCGCCGCCAAGGCAACGCCGGAGGCCATCAACATGATGATCCGCTACGGCAGCGGCATCGTCTGCGTCCCGATGCTTGAGCACCAGCTCCGCCGCTTCGGTCTGGGGCCGATGGTGGCCCGGAACCGAGAGTCCCAGCGCACGGATTTCACGGTCAGCGTCGACGCCGCCGAGGGCATTTCCACGGGAATCAGCGCCTATGATCGGACGCGCACGATCCGGATCCTCGCCGACGATGCGTCGCGGCCGGAGCAACTCGTCCAGCCGGGTCACGTCTTCCCGCTCCGTGCCCGCAACGGGGGTGTGCTGGAGCGCGCCGGCCACACCGAGGCCGCCGTGGACCTCGCGATCCTCGCTGGTCTGCCTCCCGCCGGAGTGATCTGCGAGTTGGTCAACGACGACGGCACGGTCCAGCGGCTGCCGCAGTTGATCGAGTTCAAGCGGCGCTTCGGCCTGAAGATGATCTCGATCGCACAGCTGATCGAGCACCGCGTCCGCCGCGACCAGCTGGTCGAGTGCGTCGCACAGCGTCCATTTTCCTCCGAGTACGGCGAATTCACGCTGCACGTCTTCCGCAGCCGCGTCGACGGGCTTCACCATCTGGCGTTCGTGATGGGCCAGCCCGGGCCGGAGCCGACCTTGGTGCGCGTCCACCGTGAGAACTTGCTCAGCGACGTGTTCCAGGCCACCGGCAGCAGGAGCGGGAAGATGCTCGCTGCGTGCCTTGAGCGGATCGCGAAGGAGGGGCGGGGCGTCGTGGTCTACATGGAAGCCCCCAACGGTGGCGAGGCGCTCGCGCGCCAGCTGCAAACTGGCGCCGGCACCCCGGCACCGGCGATGAGTTTCCGCGATTACGGCATGGGGGCACAGATCCTCGCGGCCCTCGGGCTTGGCCGCATCCGGCTGCTCAGCAACAACCCCCGCAAGGTGGTGGGCCTCGACGGCTACGGTCTCGAGGTCGTGGAACAGGTCCCCCTTTAGCGCCCTCCCGCCGGGTTGCTCCGCCTCCGCCTGCCTTCCGGCACCTCCGAGCGGCTCCCAGCACCACCCGGTGACGCACGCGCCACGCGGTCTTCCCTTTCGCCGATTTCTTTCGTAAGGTCCCTGCTTCCATGAGCCTCGACGCCCCTTCCCCGACCGCAGTCCGCGGTGACCGCCTCGCGTTCGCCATCGTGGCCGCACGCTTCAACGGGGAACTGGTCGAGGCCCTGCTCGCCCGCGTGCAAGCCGGGCTCCGTGCCGCCGGGGTCCGCCCGTCGCGCATCCGCGTGGTCCGGGTCCCCGGTTCCCACGAGGTCCCCTACGCCGTCGACGCCCTGTTGCGGAAGGGACGCGCCGACTGCGCCATCGCCCTCGGGGTCTTGATCGGCGGGGATACCAACCACCACGAGATGGTCGGGGACAGCGTGTCCCACGCGCTACAGTCCGTCTCCCTCGCACGCCGCACGCCGGTCATCAACGGCGTAATCGTGGCCAACACGCGCCGCCAGGCCGAGGATCGCTGCCGGGGCAAAATCGACCGCGGCGCCGAATTCGCCCACGCCGCCCTCGCCATGGCCGCCCTCCGCCGCGAACTGCAGGCCTGAGCCCTCCGCCGCACGCACGTCGCCCACCCTGTTCCGGAAGCCAGGCCGCATACCCGTCCCTCTCTTCCTCCCGCGCCCCGCCCTCTTTCCGCCTCTCCCGCCTCATAACGGCCTCCGTTCCTTTTCGCCTCTTCGACCTTCCTCTGATGAGTAAAGCTTTGTTCGCCCAACGCCGCGACGGTCGCGTCGCCGCCCTCCAATTCCTCTTCGCGTGGAGCCTCAATCCCCCCGTGAATCTCACGGAGGATCTCCGCGTGTTCTTCGAGAGCCAGGAACACCCGCGCGATCACTACGCCTTCGGCGAAGAGCTGATCCACGGGACCATCGACCACATGGCGGAAATCGACGGGCACATCCGCACGCTGGCCCAAAACTGGGACTTCGATCGCATCGCCAAGATCGACCTCGCCATCCTGCGTCTGGCCATCTTCGAGATGAAGTACCGGAGCGACATCCCGCCCGTCGTCTCGATCAACGAGGCCATCGATCTGTCGAAGCAGTTCTCCAACCTCGACGCCAAGCGCTTCATCAACGGCATCCTCGACCGGTTCAAGGATCAGGTCGGCCGCGACGCGCGCAAGGCCGAGTCCGCCTAAGGCCGCCGCGCCATGTTCGGGCTTTTCCGCAAGTTCAAGGAGGGGCTGGCCAAGACCGTCGGCGCCATCGCGTCGAAGACGCGCGGGCTGTTCTCCGGCCGCGCCATCGACGCGTCCTCCCTCGAATCCCTCGAGGAGGCGCTCTACACCGCCGACTTCGGCGTCGCCACGACCGAGGAAATCCTCGCCGAGATCAAGGACGCCGCCAAGCGCGACAAGGAGCTGCGCGGCCAGGAGGCCGCCGCGATCGGCGCCGCCGTCCTGAGCCGCGTCCTCGCCGGCAGCGAGGGTACGCTCACCCGCGCCGCCAAGGCGCCGACCACCATCGTGATGATCGGGGTCAACGGCTCCGGCAAGACCACCACCACCGCCAAGCTGGCGTGGCTGCTCAAGCAGCAGGGGCACTCCGTCACCGTCGCCGCCTGCGACACGTTCCGCGCCGCCGCCGTCGAACAGCTCCGCGCGTGGGCCCAGAAGCTTGATCTGGAACTCATCGCCAGCCAGCCCGGCGCCGACGCCGCCGCCGTCGCCTTCGACGCGTGGCAGGCCGCCAGCGCCCGGGGCCGCGATTTTCTCCTGATCGATACCGCCGGACGTCTCCACACGAAGAGCAATCTGATGGAGGAGCTCGCGAAGATCCGCCGCGTGCTGCAGAAGCACGACCCCGCCGCCCCGCACCACCGGTGGCTCGTCGTCGATGGATCCCTCGGCACCAACTCCATCGAGCAGGCCCGCGTCTTCCACCAGAGCTTCGGCCTCACCGGCCTCATCGTCACCAAGCTCGACGGCACCAGCCGGGGCGGCGCCTTGGTCGGCATCTGGCGCGAACTCAAACTGCCGATCTACTACCTCGGTCTCGGCGAACAGGCCGAGGATCTCCAGCCGTTCCGCATCGATCTCTACGCTCGCGCGGTCTTCGGCCTCGACGACAAGACCGGCAACGGCAGCTGAGGGCCACCCGAGGCCCACTAGCCGCCGCCGGCCCGGCCCGCGTTGCGGCGCCCCGGACTGCCGCCGGGCACCGTGCCGCCGCCACGCGGGGCGTCCGCACCCGAGGGCACGGACGCCGCGCGCGTGTCTCAGAACGCGAGCCGCACCCCCGCCGTCCA
>CAIOYO010000373.1 GCA_903862595.1 uncultured Opitutaceae bacterium
ACGCGACTCCCGGATCGGTTTCCCGCCATCGAGTGTTTCGGCCACCGCGAATTCACGGGCGCGATCCTGGAGCAGCCGGGCGAGCCGGAAGAGATACTTGCCGCGCTCCGCGCCCGGCAGGCGCGACCAGCGCGGGAAGGCGCGGGCGGCGGCGGCGTAGGCATCGGCTACGTCCGACTCGTCGGCCAACGCCACCTCGGCGAGCGGTTTCTCGTTGGCGGGATTGATCGACGTGAACCGCGCGCCGCGGCGGGCCGGGACGAATTGCCCGTCGATGAACAGATCATACTGCGCCTTCAGCTTCGGATCGGCGGTTTCCGGCGACGGATCGAATTCCCAGAGGTTGCCGAAGATCAGCTCCGGAGCGGTCGGGGTGCGGCGACGACGGGCGGAGCGGGGGGAGGCGGAGGGCATGACGTCGAAAAAGGGGAGGGGCGCGCGGCGGCTTGGGTGGCGGGTGGGGCGGCGGAGTGGAGCGCAGCGCGGCGGCTTGGGTCTGGGATCGGCGAGGAGGCGACGTGGCGAAGGATGGAGAGGGCGGCGCGGTGAAGTCGGGGGCGAGGCTCAGTAGCTTTCTGTCGCCTCGCTGAACCGATACGGGGCTTGGTAGGCGCCGGTTCGTTCCTTTTCCAGCTGGCGGAGCAAGTCGTTGAGCAGCGAGGAGGCGCCGAAACGGTAGCGCGTATTCGTGAGCCAGTCGTCGCCGAGGGTTTCCTTCACGGCGATGAGGAACGTGAGAGCCTGCTTGGCCGTGCGGATGCCGCCGGCCGGTTTCATGCCGATGGCGATCCCTGAGGCAAGGTAATGGTCGCGGATCGCCTCCAGCATCACCTGATTATTGCCCAGCGTGGCGTTGGCGGACGTCTTTCCGGTGCTTGTCTTGATGAAGTCGCCCGGCCGCAGTCGGCGCAGCGCGATGAACGACGCGGCGCGGATCGCGTCGTAGGTTTCGAGCTCGCTGGTTTCGAGGATGACCTTCAGGGCGGCCTGGCCGCAGGCGTCGCGGACGGCACTGATCTCGTCGCCGACCCGCGTGAAATCGCCCGAGAGGAACGCTCCCCGGTTGATGACCATGTCGATCTCGTCGGCCCCGGCGCGCACGGCGGCGCGGACCTCGGCGAGGCGGGTGACGAGGGGGGCCTGACCGGAAGGGAAGGCGGTGGCGACGGAGGCGATGCGGACCGGCGAGTCGGCCCCGAGGGCGCGGCGGGCGGCGGCGACCATGGAAGGGTAGACGCAGACGGCGGCGACCGGCGGGCACGCCAGGCCGTCTTCGTCGCGGTCATCGGGCCGTACTGCCTTGGCGCAGAGTGCGGCGACCTTGCCGGGCGTGTCCTTGCCCTCGAGGGTGGTCAGGTCGACCATGGAAGCCGCCAGCTTCAAACCGAAGACCTTGGCCTGTCGCTTGATCGAACGCGTACCGTACTTCGCGACGCGTTCCTCGACCCCGACGGCATCGACGGGGCCGACCTCGTGGAGAAAACGGCGAAAGGCGAGGGTCCGGACCGCGCTCATGGGTGTTCGGGGACGGTGCCGTCTTGGAGGGGTGAAAACAACGGCAAACTCGGGAATGGCGGTTTCCGCGACGCCGGGCGGGGCGATTTCGTTCAAACTTTTTTCGGGTGTCGGACCCCGACTTCGGACTTGAAGGCCCGGGCACTGATTTTTCAAGGTGACCGTGCTTTGGCTAATCCGGCAGTTACCCCCTCTGCTGCTCCCTGTCGTAAAGTCGCCCGTTGGCGCGTCATCGCGGCCTGCGTGGTGGTGCTTGCGGCGGTGGTCGGTGGCATTTCCGCCATGAGCGGTGATGCCCGCACCGGCTTGTTGATCGGTCTTGGCCCGCTGCTCCTGGCGGGCTTGGTCTGTTTCTGCAGCCCGTGTTCGCGTGAATCCGACACCCACCGCCGTTGAGGCAGGTGAGGTTCCGGGTTGTGGCACCCGAGATCTGGTTCCGTCTTCCTAGGCGGAGCTGAGGCTCAGCCGTGCGATCGTCGCCGGCAGCAGCGCGTGCTCCGCGGCGTGGACCTTCGCGGCGAGGCTTTCCAAGGTGTCGGAGGGTTCGACCCGCACGGCGGCCTGATCGATGATGGGGCCGCCATCGACCTCGGCGGTGACGCCGTGCACCGTGCAGCCGGCGATCTTTACTCCCCGCCGGAACGCTTGTCCGATCCCGTCGAGGCCCGGAAAACTCGGCAGCAGACTCGGGTGGAGATTGATGATCCGTCCGGCGAAGGCGTTGAGGAAGCCAGGTTTCAGCACTCGCATGAAGCCTGCGAGCACGACCAGATCTGGCTGTGCGGCGGAGACGGCGGCGATGAACCGCGCCTCGCCCTCGCCCTCGAGCTTGGTCTTGAACGGAGCGGGGTCGATGAACGTGGCAGGGACGCCGAAACGCGGGCCGAGCGCCAGCATCGGGGCATCGGCGCGGTCGGTGAACAGCGCCACCACGCGTGCGCGGCCGAGTTGGCCAGCCTTCTCGGCGGCGAGGATCGCCTCCGCATTTGAACCTCGACCTGACCCAAGAATCACGACGCGCATCGGCGGAAGATGCCGTGACTGGACGGGTGACGTCAAATCTCCCCGGCGGCCTTGATCCGCGCGATCAGCTGGGTCGTGCTGAAGCCCGGCAGGAACGGCAGGAACTGGATGTTCGCTCCGACCTCCTGAAGCGCAGTGCGCTCGCCGGGATCGAGCTTCTCCAGCGTGTAATCACCGGCCTTTACGTAGACATCTGGGCGCAGGGCGCGGATTTCCTCCGTCAGCCGAGGCGTGCGGAAGATCACGACCCCATCGACGCAGGCCAGGGCCGCGAGGGCGTAGGCGCGTTCCTGCTCGCTCTGCACGGGGCGCGACGGACCCTTAATGGCGCGCACGCTTTCGTCCGCGTTCAACGCGATGAACAGCGCGTCGCCGCACTGCCGCGCCCTCTGCAAGGAGTAGAGGTGTCCGGTGTGGAGCAGATCGAACACACCGTTGGTCAGCACGACCCGTTTGCCCGCGCGACGCAGCGCCTCCCGCTCCGCCATGGCCTGCGGTAAGGTGAATAGCTTGGGATTCTCGAGCGAACGCATGATGGGGCGAGGATTGGACGGCGGAGGCGGGGAGGCGAGCCTGCGCTGAAGGCGCTGGGCTCGAGCGGATGGTCCGCCGCTGGCTCCTCGCGAAAGCGGGGTACGACCGGGTGGCGGCGGGCCCGGGACGGGGAATATTCATGAGGAAGGCGCGCTCCTTTGGTGCTGCGCCGGGATTTGGGTTTGCGGACTCCGTTGGGCCGTCTCAGATGGTGTTTCTTCTCCCCCTTGCCCCCGATTCAATGAGCTCTCCCCGCCGCTTTCTGATCCCGCTCGCTTCGCTCCTCCTTTCCGTCGTCGTTTCCTCCCCGGCGATGGCGTCGCCGGACGCCCCTCCGCCGGGATTTATCTCGCTCTTCAATGGACGCGATCTCTCGGGTTGGCGTGGAGGTACGACCTATGATCACCGCCAGTTGCTCGAGCTACCGGCGGCCGAGCGGGAGGCCCTGATCGCGGGGTGGACGCGCAGCCTCACCGAGCTGAAGGACGGAAAGCCGCACTGGCGGGTGGAGGCGGGAGAGTTGGTGAACGATGGCGTCGGTGGCTTTGCGACGACCGAGCGCGACTACGGTGACTTCGAGCTGTCGCTAGAATTCAAGCTCGCGCCGGGTGCCGATTCCGGGGTCTACCTCCGCGGCGTGCCTCAGGTGCAGATCTGGGATTCGACCATGCCCGACCCGAAGGGGCATGGCTATGCGTTTGGATCCGGTGGCCTGTGGAACAACACGAAGGGCACGCCCGGGCGCGATCCCAAGGTCCGGGCGGATCTCCCGATCGGGGAGTGGAACGCGCTGCGCATCACGATGGTCGGCAGCTGCGTCAGCGTCTGGCTCAACGGCCAGCAGGTGGTGGAGAACGTCGTGCTCGAGAACTACTATGACAAAGCGAACAAGGCGCTGACCCCGGAACAGCGCCGGCCCGTGCCGGCCCGTGGTCCGATCCAGCTCCAGACGCACGGTGGGGCCACGACGTGGCGCAACATCTTCCTCCGCGAACTCCCGTCTTCCTGATGAACCGCCGTTCCTTTCTCCGCTCGGCGGCCGCCCTCGGCGCCGCTCTCCCGCTCGCCTCCGCCGCAGCGTCCCCGGCTGCGGCCGGCGCATCCGCTCCCGCCGCCCGTCCGGCCCGCGCTCTCCGCAAGGGGTTCATGTACGGCATGCTCAACAGCGAGGCGGCGCGCAAGATGTCCGTCCGCGAGCGATTCCAGCTGCTGCGGGATGCGGGGTTTCACGGGGTCGAGATGACCAGCGCACTCGATCAGGCCGAGGTGCTGGCGGCGCGTGATGCGCTGGGGCTCGAGATCCCGAGCGTCGTCGTCGCCACGCATTGGGCAAAACCGCTCTCCGACCCCAACCCGGCGGTGCGTGCCGCTGGACTCGCGGGTCTGGAACAGGGCTTACGCGATGCCAAGGCCTATGGAGCGCGTTCCGTCCTGCTCGTGCCCGCCGTGGTCACGAAGGACGTGGGTTACCGCGAGGCGTTCGACCGCTCCATCGCCGAGATCCGCAAGGCGCTGCCGCTCGCCGAGTCGCTCGGCGTCGTCATCGCGATCGAGAACGTCTGGAATCGCTTCCTGCTCAGTCCGCTCGAGGCCGCGGCGTACGTGGACTCGTTCCAATCGCCCTTCGTGCGGTGGCATTTCGACGTGGGTAACATCGTGACGCAGGCGTGGCCGGAGCAGTGGATCCGCGTCCTTGGCTCCCGAATCGTCCAGGTCCACATCAAGGAATTCAGCCGCAAGCTCCGCGACGAGAAAGGTCCGTTCGCCGGCTTCGCGGTCGAGTTGCTCCAAGGGGACAGCGACTGGCCGCAGACGATGGCGGCGCTGGATGAGGTCGGCTACTCGGGTTGGGTGATCGCCGAGCAGTGGCGTGCACCGAATGCCGACGAGGGCGCCTCGCTGCGTCGTCTTTCTGAGCTGATGGATCGCGTCATCGCCAGCTAAGGCGGTCCTTACGGCAACGAATTCGATTCCGCGGACGCCGTCTCCCCTTTTTCCCGCCGGTTTTCCTCGCTCACGTCACCCCGTCTGTTTTCTCCGCCTCTTTCCTATGAACGCCCCTGCTTCCACAAATGGCTCGGCCGCCGCTGCGGCGAGCACCCCGATGCCGCGCCGCGATTTCCTGAAGACGTCGGCCACGCTGGCCGCCGGCGCGGCCGTCGCTGGTTACACGCCGCTGTCCGCCGCGACCGCTCGGCGCTCCATCGGTGCGAATGACCGCATCCGTATCGGCATCATCGGCTGCGGCGAACGCGGCCGAGGCGCCCACATGGAGGGCATCTACAAGCACGTCGCCGCGACCAATTTCGAGATCGTCGCCCTGTGCGACCCGTGGCGCGTCGCCCGCGAGCGGTCCAACGCCAAGGTGCGCGAGTGGTTCGGCCGCGATGCCCACCAGTGCACTTCGTACAAGGAGTTGCTCGATCTGCCCAACATCGACGCGGTCATGATCGCCTCGCCGGATCACCACCACACCACGCACCTCGAGGCTGCGGCCCGCGCCGGGAAGCACATCTACGTCGAGAAGCCGCTCGCCACTGAGATGGACAAGCTCGTGCGGGCCTACGACGCCGTGAAGGCCGCCGGGACCGTCGTGCAGGTGGGCACCCAGCTGCGCAGCCTTCCGGGTGTCGTCGGCGCCCGCGAGGTCGTCCAGTCCGGCAAGATCGGCAAGCTCTCCCGCGTCGAGGAGTGCCGCAACGACGAGAAGCCCTACTGGTACCAGTACCTCGGCCGCGAGGTGAAGCAGGAGGACGTCGATTGGAAGGAATTCCTCGGCGATCGTCCGATGCGTCCGTTCGACCCCGAGGTCTACGCCGCGTGGTATGGCCATTACGAATTCTGCCAGGGCCCGATCCCGCAGTGGGGCGCGCACTTCCTCGACATGGCGCACTACATCACCGGCGCCTCGATCCCTGAGTCCTGCGTCTGCTCCGGCGGCATCTTCACCTGGAAGGACAAGCACCGCTTCACCGTGCCGGATTGCATCCAGGCCACGTGGATCTATCCGGAGGGCTTCCTGCTCACCAGCTCGAACAATTTCGGTAATGGTTTCGGCAATACGCGAAAGTTCTTCGGCGAGAAGGGCGTGCTCAAGGTCGACAACTGGAACGTGCCGACCTACAGCGCCCAGGGCGGCCCGAAGCGCGATGGTTCGATCCGCGGCGAGGTCACGGTGACGCCGATCGAGCGTCCGGATCACTTCCTCGACTGGCTGCAGTGCCTGCGCACCGGTGCGACGCCGCACGCCTCGATCGAGGCCGGCTACCAGCACGGCGTGGCGTGCCTGATGGCGATGCTGTCCTACGAGAAGGGCGGTCGCACGGTCTACAACGCGAAGAAGCGCACGATCGACTTCGCGTAAGCGCGGGGAGGTCTTGGTCAGGGTCGCGGCGGCTCCGGTGACGGAGCTGCCGCCGGTTTCGGGTCCTTTGCGGGTGCGGGTTCCGCGGGCAGTTCCCGCCGGAACGCCGCGAAGGCCTCGCGCAACGCGGGATCGCGCGCGGTGCGCATCCCGAACTCAGCGATCGCGGCCGCCTCGGTGGTCTGGCCGGACCGTCGCTTCAGCTGGGCGACTTCGAGCAGCCAGGCGCTGCGGGTCGGGAAGAGTCGCACGCCTTCGTCGAGCACCGCCAGCTGGGTTGGGGGAGGGGAGGCGGCCGCGTGCCGCCAAGCTCTGGTGAGGATCTCGTACCACTCGAACTGCGGCGGCGGCTGCCGGCGCGCGGTGGCTAGCGGTTGCAGGATGGCGGCGAGATCCGTCTCGGTCAGTCCCGTGCCGGTGTCGGGGCGGATGTTGGGGCCAGGCCCGGCGCGCGCCGCGAGGGCGTCATCGAGCTGCAGACGAGCGAGTTGGAGGTAGGCGCGCGGACG
>CAIOYO010000374.1 GCA_903862595.1 uncultured Opitutaceae bacterium
TCCACGGGCGCGATGCCCTCTCCCTCCTCGAAGGCGCGGAGTTCAGATTCAATAGCGGACTCGAGCGGACAGTCGAACAGCCCGCCGATGGCATCCGCGATGGGCGGGAGGAGCACTTCGTGCTGGAGATTCCCCGCGCGGAGGTCGCCGGTGCCAGCTCCGTCGAAGTCTCGCTCTACGATGCCGTGTTGAATCGCGCTTCGGTCCGACTCACGTGGTGAGACGTCACGCCCGCGGGTGGGCGCGGTTATAGACCTCGCGCAACCGCGCCCCACTCACGTGGGTGTAGATCTGGGTGGTCGCGAGGCGCGAGTGACCGAGCAACTCTTGGACCACGCGGAGGTCCGCGCCCGCATTCAGGAGGTGCGTCGCGTAACTGTGACGCAGCGTGTGCGGTGAAGCATCCGCAGGCAGGCCCGCAGCGGCGAGGTAGCGCTTCAACCGTGCCTGCACCTCGCGACTGGTCAGAGGAACACCGTCGGCACGCACCAGCACCCGATCACCGGCCGAAACGCCCGCGCGCAATCCATCCCGCCACGCCCGGAGCAAGGTCATCGCAGCCTCCCCCAGCGGGCAGACGCGCTCCTTGCGTCCTTTGCCCATGATCCGTGCCACTCCCGAATCGACATCAATCTGGCCGAAACTGAGCGCGACCAACTCACTGACGCGGAGGCCACCGCCGTAGAGTAGCTCCAGCAGCAGCCAGTCGCGCTGGGCCGTGAACGCGTCGATCGCACCATTCTCAAGGAGGCGACCGGGGGCTTCGAGCAACCGGCGCATCTGCTCTTCCGAGAGGAAACGCGGCAAGCGGCGTTCCAAGCGGGGCAACGGGAGGGAGACAAATGGATTCGAACTCAGCCGCCCCTGCCGCTGCCAATAACGGTAAAGCGCCCGCAGACCCGATACCCGGGCATGCACCGTGCGCCGGTCGAGCCGACGCTGAGACTCGATGACAAAGTCCCGAGCGTCACGCGCGGTGAGAGACTCCAAACACGCAGGATCCTTTCCTGACTGCCCCAGCCACGTCGTGAGGTCCACGAGCGACTGGCGATAGTTGCGAACCGTGTAGAGCGAGTAGCGCCGCTCCTTCTGGAGAAAGTCGGCGAACGGCGCCCACCAAGATGCCGCAAGCGCGGGCGGCAGATCAGCGGACTTGCTGCGCGCGCACACGGGCATCGACCTCCTGCATCACCCGGTCCGAACGTCGCCGCAGTGCACCCTCGGGATCCAAGCCGCGCTCGCGCGCTGCGGCCGCCAGCGCGAAGAGCTGCTCGCCCAGCGTCACGTCATCCAGCCCGCTCGCCAGCGCCGCAATCCGGTCCCGATCAGCGACGCCAGCCGTCGGCAGATCGGCCTTCTTGACCTGCTTCCACACGGCCTCGGCGAACATGAGCGCTGGCAGGCGCGGTGGCAGGGACTTGAACGCGGAGGTTGGCGCGGGAGTTCCAGCTTGGGCCTTCTCCTTCGCCTTGATCTTCTCCCACGTCTCGATCACCTCCCCCGCCGTTCCCAACTTCGCCGCATCGCCAAACACGTGCGGATGACGACGAACGAGCTTTTCGTTCACCTCGCGGGCGACCTCTTCAAGCGTGAAATGGCCAGCCTCCGTGGCCAACTGCGCGTGGAAGACAACCTGGATCAAGACATCGCCGAGCTCCTCCCGCATGTGCGGAAAGTCGAGTCGGTCGATCGTCTCAATCAGTTCGCTCACCTCATCGATGAGGCAACGCACCAGCGACGCGTGCGTCTGCTCCTGATCCCACGGACACCCCCCCGGGGCCCGCAGCCGGGCGATCGTCTCACGCAGGTCATCCATTGCGCTCATGCCCTCTGCGTAGCCGAAGAGCACCGGGGGACGCACGCACAATCCATCCGGCGCCAGCAGCCAAATTCCGCTCTCGTTTTCGACCGCCCGCTGTGTTTTCTACCCGTGAACATGGCCGACAAGCTTACCGAAATCATGGCGTGGAAGCGGCAGGAGATCGCCGCCTCCGTCCGCCCCGTCGACCTCGGCGAGTTGCGCGCGCTCCGCGAGCGCCTGCCGCGCCCGCCGTCCTTCGCTGCCGCCCTGCGAACGACCGACGGTAAACTCGGCGTCATCGCCGAAATCAAGCGCCGTTCCCCGTCCGCGGGCGCGATCGCGGCCGACGTCTCGGCCGTGGCGCAGGCCCAGCGCTACCAGGCCGCCGCCGCGAGTGCCCTTTCCGTGCTGACCGACCACCAGTACTTTGGTGGATCGCTCGACGATCTCCGCGCGGTCACGACTCACTTCCGGGCCGCGCCCCCAGCCCTGCCCTGCCTGCGGAAGGATTTCATGGTCCACCCGGTCCAGGTTCTCGAGGCCGTGGAA
>CAIOYO010000375.1 GCA_903862595.1 uncultured Opitutaceae bacterium
ATCGACTTATCGGCCTCCTCGAAACCGGCTACGCCGGTGAAGAAGCCGAAGTTCTGCGTCGACAGGGCGACGAGCGTGGTGGCGCCCTTCTCCTTGGCGCGGAGTGAGGCGTATTCGACCATCTTCCGCCCGATGCCGCGGGGCCTTCGGTGCGCGATCAGCGGCTCGCTGGCATCCCGTAGACCTCGATCAGGACCACGCCGGCCTTGGCCGTCACGCTGGAGGCCTGCACGGTGTAGAGGCCGGGGTTGAGCGTGAGGACGACGGCGGAGTCTTTGCTATTTGGTCCCGTGAACGCGAAGGCGCCGGTGGTGGCGTTGGCCGCCGTGATGGCGGTGCTGCCTTCCCAGCCAGCATTGCTCGCGATGGCGACGCGTTGGGCGTTGAACACGGTCAGCCTGGGATCGGCAAGCGTGCCGGGGACATTGAACGGTGCGCCGGCTAGACTCGGGCCACTGACCCGGATGAGCACCTGCAGCGGCGTGGTCCCGCCGATCACGAAGCCAGCGGTTAGGACGTCGTTGGCAGGTACTTGCTGCAGGCAGGATACGTTGATGAGGCGGGGCCCGGTTGGAGAAAAGGCAGCGTTGCTGGTGAGGTCGTAGATCTCGGCGAGAACGGTGCCGGTCGCGGTACCCTTGCCCGCGACTTGCATCGTGTAGGAGCCGACCTCGCGCGAGAGCGTCTGGACGGAGGCGGCGTCCTTGGAGGACGCCGACGCGAATGGAAATGCGCCGGAGGCGGCCAACGCGGAGGTGACGCTGGTTTGGTTCGGGTTCGTCGAGCCCCAGTCGTCATTGGAGGCCGTCGCGTTCTGGCCGCGGAACAGGGTCAAGGTAGGGTCGGCGAGGGGAGTGCCCACGTTGAAGCTTGCGAGGCTCGGTCCGGCGCCGCGCAAGAGGAGGTCTTGGGTGCCAGTCGGGCTGGAACCGCCGATCACGAAGCCCACGGTCAGGAGCTGGCTGCCGGGGCCGGTGGGAGACAGGACGGAGAGGTTGATCAGGCGCCCCGGCTGCGTTGCGGAGCCCGCGTCAGCCAGCGCGACCTTCACGCGGGCGGGGGCGCTGGAAAGGAGACCGTCGCTGACGACGAGCTCAAGCTCCAGTTCCGTGGCGGAGCTCGCGGCAGGCGCCGTGAAGGCGACCCGTGGACGGTCGGCGTTGCGGAGGGTGACGCTTGGACCGGAAACCTGAGTCCAGCGGTAGGTGATCGGGTCGAGGTTGGAGTCGGAGGAAGCTGAGCCATCGATGGCCACCGGTCCACCCCGCGTCGCGGCAACCGCAGCGGACGCCCGGGCGGTCGGAGCCTTGTTCGCGGCGTTCACGTAGCCGGGAAACTCGATCCGAGAGTAGATCGAGCAGCCAAAGGTGTTGTTCTGCCACGTGAACAGATTGCGGTTGGAGGCGTACCTCGAACGGAAGGCCTCGAACCGCGCGGTGAGAGCGGGATCCTTGACCTCGTAGACGAATGTTCCCAGGTCGTTCATCCAGAAAGTGGTGGCCTTGGAAGCAACCCACTCGGCATGGCGCGCCTTGAACGTCGGGTTCTGGGCCAACTCGTGGGCGAGCGGACGCAGGTGGGCGCTCGTGTAGACCGCGATCGATTGCTCGACTTTCTTGGCGACGATGTCGATGGAGCCGTCGAGCCATATGGCCTGCCGGTTGGCGACGATACGGTCCAGTGCCTCAGATGTGGGAACGTTCGTGGCCCAAAAGTGATGGTAGTTCAGCAGGTGGAGGTGGGAAAGGTTAGTGCGGTCGTTCAGCTGAAAGCCGCCGACCTCCTTTTCCGACGACAGGATTACATCACAGTAGGGAGCGTAGGCTGCGACCCAGTCGAAGTAGCCGTTGTTGCAGTTAGTGGAGA
>CAIOYO010000376.1 GCA_903862595.1 uncultured Opitutaceae bacterium
ATCCGCGGCGACCTCGGAGGCGAAGACGACGCTGCCGCCGAGCGCACCGCGGAGGCTCTGCGGCTGGCGGAGGAAGATCGGCGCGGTGGGCTTGGGCAGGATGGCGAGGTCGAGGGGTGTCATCGCGGCGCCTGCGGGATTCTCCGCGACGAGCTGGAGCCGCACGCGTCCAGCCTCGGTCGGGGTACCGGAGAGCACGCCGGTGGTTGGGTCGATGCTCAAGCCGGCCGGCAGCTGATCCACCCGGTACTTCACCCCGGTGCCGCCTTCGGCCGTGAACCGTGCGCGCAGCGGAAGTCCCGCATGGCCGCTGACGAACTGCGCCCCGCTCCAGATCGGCGGCACGCCATTGGCGGCGGGCGCGTCGGTGAGGCCGATGTACCCGATGAACATTTCGTCATCCGTCTGCTCACCGAAGCGCACCGTGGCCTTCGGGTTGGGGTTGGAGAGGTTTTCCGCCGAATTATCCCACGCGCCGCGCAGCCGGATCACCGTCCCCGCCGGCAGGCGCTTCGGGATCGCAAAGCGGTACTCCCGCTGCCAGTCGAAGTCGTAGGTCGGGACGTTGAGCAGCACTTCGGAGCGGCCATCCGGATACACCGCGTCATAGGCGATTTTCTTCCCGCGGTAATGCATGTGCGGGTTCAGCTCGTGCAGCAGTGAATCGTTCGCCACCCGGTACGTGCTCTCCGCCGGCACCTCGGCTGCTCCGGGCGGGATGGTGAAGGCCGACAGGCCCGCCGCCGTGGTCTTGAGCTCCCGCTTCGGCGTCTCACCCGTCGGGAAATAATACAAGCCCACCTGCGTGCGATCCGTCTCCGGTTTGCCGGTGGTGGTGTAGTGCATCTGCAGCACGAAGAGGTCGCCGGCGACGACGCGCTTGCCGGTTTCTGCGGGGAGGAAGCGGGGGTCGAGCCCCGGGACGTACCCCGCAAAGTGGCCTCCGAGGCCGCCGCCGGACGCGAGCAATCCATCGAGGCCGTTGAAGAGGAGCGCGTGGTGGACGACGCTCCGGTTGCCGGGGCGGATCACGATGCCGCGCAGCCAGCGGGTCTGCGGGATCGCGACCGGGATGTAGCGATAATCGATCTGCCCGGTCGCCGGAATCGCCTGCGTCGGGATGGTGAGGATCGCATCGGGCTGACCCAGGGGCCAGCCGGGCACGGCGGGCGGCGGGCTGCTGGCGATGGGATCGGGGCCGGTGCCGCGCGGCGCGCCGGCGCGCACCCACGCGAGGAGGCGCGCGGCCTCGCCCGGAGCAAGGCCGGCGTTCGGCGAAAAGCTGTCATGCCGCGCATCCGCATCCCATGGCGGCATTTTCTGCTCGAGCAGGACTTGGCGAAGATTGCCGGGGCGGCTCGACACGTCGGCGTAGCTCGTGAAGGCGCGGGGCGCGATGCCGCCGGGGGCATGGCACTCGACGCAGCGCTTCTGGATGATGGGCGCGATCTGGGTCGCGTAATCGATGCCGGGGGCGGCGGGGAGATCAAGTGGCCACGCTCCGGCGCGGTCGGCGACGCGCGGGGTTGCGACTGGGGTGCGCGCGAGGCGCGCGGTCACCGCCTCCTCGGCGTAGGCGCGGCGCGGTTGGTCGAGTGCGTTCGCCGGGTCGGCGTCCGTGAGGGGACCCCGGTAGGCGAGCGTCCACGCGCCGGCGTCCAAGACGAAGGTCTCGCCGGAAGTGGCGGCGCCGAGTTCCATCGCCACGAGTTGCGCGCCGTCGTGCAGCGCGGGCACATCATCGACCGCGTAGGTGGCTTGTGCGGCGGCGAGGAGCGTGCGGTCGACCCGCTGCCCGGGTGAGAGTTGCCACACGGCGACGTCGGCGGTGGGAAACGCATCGCGCAAGCGCCGCACCGCCCGGGCAGTCCGCAGCGCCGAGGGGTCGCCGGGCTCGGTGAAGACGAGCACGATCACCTTGCGCTTCACTTCGTAGTAGAGCTCCTGGGCGCGGCCGGTGTGGTCGACGAGACGGAAGTTGGGCACGGTGTCGCCGGGGACGAGACCGCCGGCCGTGATGGCTTGGCTGCGCACCTCCGGCGGCAAGGCACCGTGCGGCATCGTGCCGGCACCGAGCGGCGACCCGCCGAGCGCGGAGGCCGCGAGCAGGAGGCTGATCCAGGCCCGTCGGTGCGGCGCAAAACGACCGGCGACGCGGGCAGGGCGAAGACGCGACGGCGTCGAACAGGGCGTGAACATGCGCGGGCGGGGTGGGGGCCGGACGAAGTCGAGGCGCGGGAGTCCTAGCGTATTCCTCGGCGGCGCACAAGACCCTGACGACCCTGAGCGCTTCGGAGGTAAACGCTTGACCCCGCACCCCGATCGCCCGTCGCCTTGGCAGGTCCCGCGTTTGCCTCGCCGCGCCCTCCGGCTCGGTCCCCCCCCTCAACCCCTTTATCCGCACATGCACCCCGTCTCCCGCCGCGACTTCGTCACGCTCTCCACCACCGCCCTCGCGCTCCTCGGCCTCACCGGCTGCGCCAGCCTCGTGCGGTCCCCGCGCAAGCCGCGGCCGATCGCCCCCGGCGCCAAGATCCGCATCGCCCAGATCGGTTGCGGCGGCAAGGGGTTCAGCGACATCGCGGTGCACGCCGATGAGGACGTCGTCGCCCTCTGCGACATCGAATGGGACCTTCCGCAGGTCCAGGAGCTCTTCAAGAAGTTCCCGAATGCCAAGCGTTACCGGGATTTTCGGAAGATGCTGACCGAGATGGACGACCAGATCGACGCGGTCTGCATCAGCACGCCGGACCACATGCACTTCCTGCCGACGTACATGGCGATCCTGCTCGGCAAGCACGTCTACGTGCAGAAGCCCCTCACCCAGACGGTCGGCGAGGCGCGCGAGCTCCTCCGGCTGGCGCGGATGAATGGCGTGGTCACCCAGATGGGCAACCAGGGCCATGCGGGCGAGGGCTGCCGTTTGGTCAAGGAGTGGATCGACGCCGGGATCCTCGGGCAGGTACGCGAGGCGCACATCTGGACCAACCGCCCGGTCTGGCCGCAAGGCATGGCGGAGTGGCCCGCGGAGGAGCCGGTGCCGGCGGGCGTCGATTGGGAAGGCTTCCTTGGCCGCGCGCCGCAGCGGCCGTTCAGCCGGGCGATCCATCCGTTCAAGTGGCGTGGCTTCCGCGACTATGGTTGCGGGGCGCTGGGTGACATGGCGTGCCACATCATGGACGCGGCCTTCTGGGGCCTGCGGCTCGGTGCGCCGGAGCGTGTCGAACTCACGTCAATTGAAGGCGCTTCGCCGGTCGCGTTCCCGAAGTCGGCCGTGGTGACGTATTATTTCCCGGCCCGCGGCGCGATGGCCCCGCTTAAGCTGACGTGGTACGAAGGGGGGAAGCGCCCGCCGGCGCTGCCGCAGATGGCGGGCCGAGAGCTCGCCAAGGGTGGCCAGCTCCTCGTCGGTGATTCCGCGACGGTTTACGACGGCAATGATTACTGCAACAGCCCGCGCATCGTGCCGGAG
>CAIOYO010000377.1 GCA_903862595.1 uncultured Opitutaceae bacterium
CTGACGAATCCACCAGATGGCGTAAGTGGAGAATTTATAGCCGCGGCGGTACTCGAACTTCTCGACGCCCTTCATCAGGCCGATGTTGCCTTCCTGGATAAGGTCGAGGAAGGACTGGCCGCGATTGGTGTATTTCTTGGCGACGGAGACGACGAGCCGAAGGTTGGCCTCGGCCATGTGGGTCTTGGCGTGGTGGGCGTCGTCGGAGGCTTTCTTTAAGCCGGCGAAGGCCTTGAGGTAAGCCTCGCGCGGCATCCGGGCCAATTGTTCCAAGGCTCGGAGCTTGGCCTGCTCGGCGTGAAGTTCGGTGTCGTGCTCGCTGGATCCGTGCCGGGCTTCAAGCTCACGAATGCGGCGTTGACCGCTCTCCAGGGAGTCGTGGATGTTCTGCGCGACCACGATCATCTCTTCCAAGGTTTTCTGTTTGTAGTAAAACTTCGGGAACAGCTCCTGAAGTTTCTTGTCGAGCTTCTGGAACTCCTTCAGGTCGAGTTCGTGGTGAGTCTTGGAGGCCTTCTGGAGGGAGCCATACTTCTCGTCCACCTTGGCATCCATGCCGCGCACTTTCTTGATCAGGGTGCGCATGTCTTTCAGATGGGTGTCGCGGTTGGCGATTTTCTTGTCCACGACCACCCGGTCGAAGCGTTCCTTGGGCGGTTCGGAAAGCAATTTCTCGGCGAGGGCAATATGCTCCTTGGCGCAGAAGCCCAAGCTGTAGATGATGGACTTCATCTCGACTTCAGCGACTTCGATCCGCTTACAAATCTCCACCTCTTGTTCGCGGGTCAGCAAGGCCACCTTGCCCATCTGATTCATGTACATCCGCACCGGGTCGTCCAGGAAATCCAAGCGGGTATCGTCTTCCTCCTCCGGTTCCGGCGTCTGCTTGATGCGGTTGACCTCGCTGCGATCCACGATCTCCACATCGAGATTGCGTAGTTTGGTGTAAATCTCGTCCAGATCCTCCGCCGTCAGATTGTCGGGTAGGACGTCATTGATGTCGTCGAAGGTGAGATAGCCGTTCTCGCGAGCGAGGGCGAGCAGCTCCTTGAGCGTTTCCGTCACGTCCGCCCGGTTCAGGCCCGCGATCATGGCACCCAAGGTCGGGAGCGATGTCTTGCGGCCGGTCTTGTCCGGGACTGCTCGTGGCCCCCTGCTGGCTGGTGAGTGACCGGAGGGCTGCTTCGACGGCGAGGCCGGCACCTTGGGCCGGCGCGATTGAATGTTGAAGGCACGCCGCACGGGCCGAGTGCCAAGCATGGCGACGACAGCGGTCTGGACCGGGTTTATGCTCGGGGCGGAGCTGTCAAGCAAAGGGCCGGAGGCCTGCTCCGAGGGCAGGAGATGCGGCTTGGGCCGGCGCGATTGAATGTTGAAGGCACGCCGCACTGGCCGAGTGCCAGGCACGGCGGCGACGACGGTGGTCTTCCGGTCCGTATGGACACGCTTGCCCGTGTATGTTTTTTTTGATTTCATCAACGTATTCGAAGTCCAAGCGGCTGACCGCCACGGAACAGCTTCCCAACCAGGCACCGTCGCCTCGCCTGCGGAGACATTGCTCCAGTTAACCAGAAAAAGCGAAGACCCTGACCGGGAAGCCAGCGTCGCCGCCCAGTGCGAGCGCACAGGATAGCCTAGCACAAACCCCATTTCAAGGAGAATATGGGCATGTGTCGTGTAGTTTTCAAAACCGGAAAAGAGTGTGCGAACAAAACCGGACAGAGGTTAGAAGACAGGGACGTGAAGTAAGACGATGGGTTTGGCCTTTGGGTCTGGGGCGAAGCGAAGGTATA
>CAIOYO010000378.1 GCA_903862595.1 uncultured Opitutaceae bacterium
CCTTCCCCGCTCTGGTTCGAGGACATGCTGCCGTTCGCGAGAACGAAGCCGGCCATGCCCGTCGGCGCGAGGTGGTGGATGAAATGCTGCACCCACGCGAAGTTGGCGTTCCCCTTCGGGGGCGTGCCGTACTTCCAGCGGACGTCCTCCTCGACGCGGTGCCAGTCGGAGTCGTTGAAGGGCGGATTCGCGAGGACGAAGTCGGCGCGGAGGTCCTTGTGGAGGTCGCGGCGGAAGGTGTCGGCGTGCTCGGGACCGAAGTCAGCCTCGATGCCCCGGATGGCGAGGTTCATCACCGCGAGGCGCCGGGTGGTGGCGTTGCTCTCCTGCCCGTAGACCGAGATGTCGCCGAGCCGCCCACCGTGGGCCTCCACGAACTTCTCGGACTGCACGAACATGCCGCCGGAGCCGCAGCACGGGTCGTAGATGCGCCCCCGGTACGGAGCCAGCATTTCGACGAGCACGCGGACGACGCACTGGGGGGTGTAGAACTGGCCACCGTTCTTGCCCTCGGCGCTGGCGAACTGGGTGAGGAAGTACTCGTAAACCCGTCCCAGAATATCCTTGGAACGGTTTTCGGCGTCGCCGAGGCCGATGGTGCCGATCAGGTCGATCAGCTCGCCCAGGCGCTGTTGGTCGAGTGCCGGCCGGGCATAGTCCTTGGGCAGCACGCCCTTGAGCCGCTGGTTGTCGCGCTCAAGGGCGACCATCGCGTCATCAACCAGCTTGCCGATCGTTGGCTGCCGCGCGTTTTCCTGCAAGTGCGACCAGCGCGCGGCCTTGGGGACCCAGAAGACGTTCTCGGCGCGGTACTCGTCGGCGTCCTCGGGGTCGGAACCCGCGTAGCTCCCCTTCCCCTCGTGGAGAGCCGAGTGCATCTCCTCGAACGAGTCGGAGATGTACTTGAGGAACATGAGCCCGAGCACGACGTGCTTGTACTCGGCCGCGTCCATGTTGTTGCGCAGCTTGTCGGCGGCGAGCCACAGCTTGGCCTCAAACCCTAGATTGGCAGCGGACGTCTTAGACTCGGCCGTGGCGGCGGATTTCTTCGGTCGGGGCATGGGGACCGCCCCAAATTGGGCGTTCCGTGCGTAGTCGTCTACTGGATTTTGTGTTTGTTTCTACGATACGCTGTATCGGTCGCCTGGAGTCTTACAGTGATCCCTTCGATCTTGGGACAGGTAGGCGAACCAGGCCTTACAGGAATAAGGGCCAGACCGGGATTCACATCTAGGCAGCAGATGGAAACCAGCCATGGGAAATCGGGGTGACCCCGACTGATCCGGGCATCACGTGTTCGTCTGGATCGGTCGACGGATCTAAAGGCAGGACGGGGCACCGACGGAGGTTCAGGCTTTGTTGTTTGTCCTCTTCGCCGGTACGAACCGGCAGGATAGATGCCATCGCGGTCGCTCAGGGGGTCGCGGCGAGTCGCAAAATGGGCTGGCGCTCTATGCTGGCGCTCGGGCTTGCCTACGCTTGTCAGTCGTATTCGCTTTTCGGAGTCGATGAACCGCCTCAACCTGCCGCGACCCAACCTAAAACGATTCGCCCGCGCCTGTTGGGTGTGGTTGGTGTGGAGCGCAGGCGCGTCCGGAGTGCAGGCGCAAGGCGTGCCGCCGCTGCAGTCTTTCGTCACGGATATTGTCGCCGCGCCTCTGAAACCGGCCTCGCTTTCCGCCTTCGAGGCGGGTTCGGCTTTCACCCTGGAAGGCTGGATTTACCTCACGCGGCCTTACCCGCGGAGCTGGATTATGGGCAAGGCCCTGCCGATCGACGGCGGCGCGGGCGGCACGAGAGTGAACTATAGCCTGCAGCTCGACGACGCGGGCACCGGCGTGCGGTTCACCACCGATACCTACGGCCTCTTCGCGCCGGGCACGGTGCCGCTGCGCACGTGGACGCACGTCGCGGCCACGCTCGAAAACGGCACCGCGCGCCTGCTCGTGAACGGCGTCGTCGTGGCGACGCGCACCAATGCGCCCGCGATCCCGGCCGCGCCGACGCTGCCCTTCGGGGTCGGTGCGGCGTTCGATGCCGCGGGCCAACCCGCCGTGGGCGAGCCGACGCATCTGTTCGCACGGCAGCTTCGCTTCTGGTCCGTGGCGCGCTCGCCGGATCAGATTGCGGCGGCGATGGGCGATTCGATCCCGGCCGTGCGCGCCGGGCTCGTGGCGGCCTGGCCGCTCGATGAAAGCGGCGGCACGACGCTCCGCGATGTCAGCGGTGGCGGTCGCCACCTGACCAAGGGCGATTTCATCGGCGCGATGCGGCGCTCGGTGCTGGA
>CAIOYO010000379.1 GCA_903862595.1 uncultured Opitutaceae bacterium
CGCCGCGCCCGTCAACCAGCTCATGGCCAAGCGCAGCTTCCAGGTCTTCGAGAGCACCTTCACGACCCTCCCGCAGACCCCCGCCGACCTCTTCGAACCCGCGCCGGCTCCGGCGGCCAGCGCCACGCCGGCCCCAGCGCCCCCCACGCCGGGTCCGAACTGAGGCCACCGGGTCTTGGCCGGCCCGAGCTGGAAATGAACCGGGGCCTGAGTCGCACCACGCGACTCGTGAATCGGCGGACTCCGTCCATCGTTCCTCCGCCAGCTCCAAGCCGCTGCCATGCTCCTGCTGATCGCCGTCATCCTCGCGCTCGCCGATCTCATCACCACGCTTGTGGGGTTCCGCCTCTCATCGGCGGACGGCGAGGCGAATCCCCTTTGGCGATCCGTGATCGCGAGGTACGGCATCGGGGTCTTCGCTCTCGCCTACCTCGCGGGTATGGGTCTCATCCTCGCGCTCGTGTCCCTGGCAGGCACCAACGCCTTGGCGGGCCTCGTCGCCGGTCTCGGGCTCGTCGTCCTGAACAATCTCTACGCGCTCGCGCGCATCTTGATGAAGCGCTAGCCAGCGCCCGCCGTCCGGATCCCCTGAAATTGGCCCGCCCAGCGGGAACACGCCGTCATCCTCGCGGAGTCCTTGTTCGGGGCACCTCGGGACGTTCACCGCGGGCCGTCGCGAAGACCCGACTTTGGGATTGATATCATATCAACGCATCTGCATACGTTGATATGAAGTATGATTGACCGGCCGATTTCCGAGCTCTTCTCCTCTGGGCGGCCGCTGCGGTCGCTGGAGTTCTTTCCGCCGAAGGACGACGCGGGGGTCGAGCATCTGCGGCAGGCGGCCGCCGCGCTGCGGAAGATTTCCCCGGACTTCGTCTCGGTTACCTACGGGGCCGGCGGAAGCACGCGGGAACGCACCGCGCGGGTCAGCGCCCTGCTGAAGCGCGAACTGGGCTTCACGGTCATGCCGCACCTGACCTGTGTCGGACACGGGACCGAGGAACTCGACGCGTTGGCCGACCGGATTCACGGCGAGGGCTTCCGCAACATCATGACGCTGCGGGGTGACCCGCCGAAGGGCGTGACGCACTTCGAGCCGACCGCCGGTGGCCTGCGCTACGCGAGCGAGCTGGTGGCGCTGCTCAAGCGTCGCCACCCCGACTTCTGTCTCGGCGTCGGCGGCTACCCGGAGAAACACCCGGAGGCGCCGAGCGAGGCGGTCGATCTGGATGCCTTGCGGGCCAAGGTGGACGCGGGCGCAAGCTTCGTCACCACCCAGCTCTTCTTCGACAACGCGGTCTACTTCCGCTTCGTCGAGCGCTGCCGCGCCCACGGAATCCAGGTGCCAATCGTACCAGGCATCATGCCCGTCCTTTCGCTCCGGCAGATCCAGCGTTTCACCGCACTGTGCGGCGCGTCGTTGCCGACCACGCTGCGGCGGCGGCTGGAGGCGACGGACGACCAGCCCGACGTCGTTGAAATGATCGGGCTCGATTGGGCGCTCGACCAGATCCGCGATCTCGTCGCTTCCGGCGCACCCGGATACCATCTGTACATCCTGAATCGCGCCCGCAGCGCTCTCGCACTCGCCGCTGGTCTGGCGGCCTGAGCCCGCCAACGCGCGCGCAGGGACCCGGCGCCGGGGCCGAAGCGGTTTCGGTTGGCCTCGGGCGGCTGGAGTGTTTCTCTGGCGACATGCGCTCCCCTCGCTTTGCCCTCCGCTTTCTGGTCGCGGTTTTCGCCGGCCTGCCGTTCGCCACATTCCTTTCGTCGGGCCTCCACGGTGCCACCGCCGCGCCAGCCAAGGTGCGCGTGCTGATCATCGACGGGCAGAACAACCACGCGTGGCGGATCAACACGCCGTTGCTGGCGCGGATCCTGACCGACACGGGGCGCTTCACGGTCGACCTTTCCACCACACCGCCCGCGCGTCCCGCCGCGCCCCGCGCGCCGCGCAACGCCACGCCCGAGCAACTCGCCGCGCACGCCGCGGCCGTCCAGCAGGCCGAGGCCGACGCCAAGATCCACGACACGAAGGCACCCGCGCTTTGGGCCGCCTGGCGCCCGCAGTTCGCGAACTACGATGTCGTGCTTTCCAACTACAACGGCGAAGACTGGCCGGAAGACGTGCGTAAGGCCTTCGTCTCGTACGTCAGTCAGGGAGGCGGTTTCGTCTCCTACCACGCCGCCAACAATGCCTTCCCGAACTGGCCGGAATACAATGCGATGATCGGCCTCGGCGGCTGGGGCGGCCGCAGCGAGAAGTCCGGACCCTACCTGCGTCTCCGCGCCAACGGCTGGTTCCGCGACACCACGACCGCCGGGCCCGGCGGCGGCCATGGCCCCCAGCACGAATTCGTCATCGAGGCCCGCCAGCCCGATCACCCGATCCTCGCCGGCCTGCCGGCCCGCTGGCGCAACGCGAAGGACGAGCTCTACCACGGTCTCCGCGGCCCCGCCGAGAACGTCACCGTACTCGCCTCAGCGTATTCCCCGGAGACGAAAGAACAGGAGCCGATGCTGATGGTGATTCCCTTTGGCAAGGGGCGCGTGTTCCACACGACGCTCGGACACGCGTCAGACGCGATCAACGGACTGAGTTTCCAAGTCACGCTGCAGCGCGGCACCGAGTGGGCCGCCACGGGGAAAGTCACCCTGCCGGCACCGCCGGCTGGCACGCTGACTGAAGACCGCCCCGCGCTCCGACCGATCGCACCTTAAGCGGCGCGACGCGCCGAATCCCGGGAGTCGTTCCGCCGCAGCAGCCACGGAACGCCCCGGCCAATCCGTCTTGCCCGGTGGATACGTCCGGGGTAGGCTGCGCCTTGTCAGGACAACACGAATCAGGCGTGGAGCGACGGTTCTTACGGGAGCGCGTCGGGCCACGCGTGGTTCCTCGTAACCCCCAACTCAAGGAGAGATGTGACCATGAAAACCTCATCCCAAGCCAAGAAGGCCCCGCGCCGTCCGGCCCCGATCACCGGCGTGCTCTGCGGCACCGATTTCAGCGAAAACGCCCGCGCCGCCGCCGAGGTCGGCGCGCAACTCGCCCACGAATGGGAGCAGCCTCTCACGCTGGCGCACGCCACGCTTGAGACCAATGCAGCCGCCGCTCGCACCGCGCTGTCCCGGGAAGGGGCACGGCTGCGCAAGGCGTCCTCCGCCGGGATCCTGACGCGGTTGCTCGAAGGCGAGCCGAGTGAGGTTCTGGCCGACCGTACCGCAGTCGGGAGCACCCGCCTTGTCGTGGTCTCTTCCCTCGGCAAGCGCGGGCCGGCCCGCTGGTTCCTCGGGAGTGTTGCGGAACGCACCGCCGAACGCGCCAAGGTACCCACGTTGGTCGTGCGGAACTCCGAGACGCTCAACAGCTGGCTCCGCGGCGAACGCTCCCTGCGGGTCTTCATCGCCTTCAACTTCACCCAAACATCCGACGCCGCCCTGCGCTGGGTCCGGACCGACCTGCTGCCGACCCGGCCCTGCGAGTTGGTGATCGCCCACGTGAACTGGCCCCCGGAGGAAGGCTCGCGGATCGGCGGCGCCACGCCGATCCGGCTGGAGGGCAACCCACCGGAGGTCCAGCGGGTCTTGGTGCGCGACCTCAAGGCGCGGGCCAACGAGCTGCTCGGCACCGACGATTTCAAGGTGCGGGTCGAGCCCAACTGGGGACGCCCCGATGTGCGGCTGGCCGACATGGCGGCCGAGGAGGAGGCCGATCTCATCGTGATCGGCTCCCACCAAAGCCACGGGCTCCAGCGGCTCTGGCACCATTCCATTTCCCGCGGCTTGCTGGAACGGTCCTCGGCCAGCGTGGCCGTGGTACCCACGCCACCCGCCGCACGCCACGGCGACGGTACGGTGCCATGGGTCTGGCGCGTGCTCACCGCAACGGACTTCTCGGCGATGGGTGACCGTGCCGTAGCGCACGCGTACGCCCTGCTGCCACAAGGCGGGACGCTGCGGCTGATCCACGTCGCCGCCCCGGGCGCGATCAGCGACTCCAAGCAGATCCAGGGTAAACCCACGGCAAAGGAGGCGGTACAGCAACGCGCCTACGTGGAGTCCTGCCAGCGACGACTGGAGGCACTCATCCCAGCCGAAGCCAAGGAGCGCGGGGTCGAAACCGAGATCGCCGTCCTTTCCGCCGATCAGGCGGCCCGGGAACTGCGCCAGGAAGCGGAGCGATTCGGAGCGGATCTGGTCTGTTTGGGCACGCACGGGCGCTCCGGCGTGGCCAAGGTGCTGATGGGCTCGACGGCGCAGGCTGTGCTCGCCTCCTCCGCTCGGCCCGTGCTTCTTGTCAGGCCTCCCGCGGAGTAATCCGCCTCCGCGCCGTCCGTCCGGACGGCCGGTCCATCCCGCCCCGGATCACCGGGGTGGGCCGGGGAGAGGCCGGACTGAACACGCCATGACTCTCCCCCATTCGATGAAGCTCCTCCAGTTGGAGGCTCCCGGACGCGCCGTCTGGCGAGACGCCGAGGTGCCGCGCCCCGCCGCGGGCGAGGTGCTCGTCCGCATCCTCGCCGTCGCGACCTGCCCACACTGGGACCTGCACCTGTTCGCCGGCCAGCCCATGTTCCCGGGCATGGACCTGCGTTACCCGTATCTCCCCGGCCAGCCGGGTCATGAGGCCACCGGCGACGTGGTGGCGGTCGGGCCAGGCGTGCAACGCCTGACCCCAGGTTGCCGGGTTGCGGTCTGGCGGGACACCGGCCGGCGGCCGCAAGGCTGTTACGCGCAGTACAATGTGCTCCGGGAAGAAGACCTTCTGGAGGTTCCGGCCGATTTGCCGCTCGACCGGGTGGCCTCGCTGGAACTGGCCATGTGCGTGGAGGTTTCATTCCAGACACTTGCCGCCCAAGGTGGGATCACCGGGCGACGCATCGGCCTCGCCGGCCTCGGTCCGGCCGGATTGGTCGCCACCCAACTGGCCCGCGCGCACGGGGCCAGCGAGGTGCTCGGGATCGATCCGGTCGCCAGCCGCCGCGACCTCGCACTGCAACTCGGTGCTCACCGTACCGCCGCCCCCGATCCGGCCGCGTGGCCGGCCGGGCGCGACGCCGCCGCCGCGCTCGATGATGCCATCGACCTGACCGGAGTGCCGGCCTCAATCGAATTCCTCATGGACCGCACCCGCCGCTGCGTAACCCTCTTCGGCGTGCTGCGCGAAGAGGTGCGCTTCGGCACCCGGCACCTCTTCGGACCCGGACTCGCACTCGTCGGCTACGCCGACCACAACCGCGCTGCGGCCGAGACCGCCTTGGGTTTCATCAAGACGGGACAACTCGACCTCTCCGCGCTCATCACCCACCGCCTCCCCTTCAGTCGCTACGCCGACGCCGTGGACCTGCTGCGCCGCAAGGAGGCGATCAAGGTCCTCTTCGATCCCTGGGCCGAGGCGTGACCTTCCGTCCGAACGAATTCGTGAACCGCAGCGTGGACAGCCAAGACCCGGATTTCTGGGAGGAGCGTTACCGCGCGGAGCGGGTGCCGTGGGACTTGGGCGGCGAACCCACCGATCTCGCACGGGCGCTGGGGAACGAGCTGCCGCGCCCCGGTAAGGTGCTCATCCCCGGCTGCGGCTCCGGCTACGAGGTCCGCAGCTTCGCGGCGGCCGGCTGGGACGTCTGCGCGATCGACTTCGCGCCCGCCGCCGTGGCCCGGGCCCGGCGCATGCTCGGGCCGCTCGGGGACCGCGTCCGCGTCGCGGATTTCTTCGGGGACTCGCTGGCCGGGCCTTTCGACGTGGTGTACGAGCGCACGTTCCTGTGTTCGCTGCCGCCGACGCTGTGGGCAGACTACGCGGAGCGGGTCGCCGCGCTGCTGCGGCCGGGCGGGGTTCTGGCGGGCATCTTCTTCTACGGCGTCGATCCCGAGCCTCCGCCACATCCGCTCACGCCTGCCGAAGCAGATCGGCTCTTCGGGAGACAGTTCCGGCGAATCGTCGACCGTCCGATCGCGGCCGACGACTCGCTGCCGATTTACGGCGGAGCCGAACGCTGGCAACTCTGGGAACGCCTTCCCACCACCACTCCATGACGTTCCCGCTTTGGGCCTATCCTCTGCTCTTCCTCACCGGGTTCGTCGCGGGCGTGATCGATAGCGTCGCCGGCGGCGGAGGCATCCTCACCCTGCCGGTCCTCCTGAACCTGGGCATACCGCCCGCGCAGGCGATCGCCACCAACAAGCTACAGGCAAGCTTCGGCAGTTTCACGTCCGCCTGGAGCTTCGTCCGCAGCGGGGTCGTCTCGTTCCGCGCGTGCCTGCCGGGAGCCATCCTGACGTTCATCGGCTCGCTCCTCGGAGCCGCCGCCCTGCAATGGGTGCGCCCGGACTTGCTGGAACGATTGGTCCCGTGGCTGCTCGCCGGAATTCTCGTCTACACGGTGCTGCGCCCCCGCCTCGGCGAGCAGCAAACCCGCGCACGTCTGTCCGCCAGCGCATTCTTCCCGATCTTCGGCCTCGGCCTGGGATTCTACGATGGAATCTTCGGGCCGGGCGTAGGATCACTCTGGACGCTCGCGCTCATCGTGGTGCTCGGCCGGGACTTCGTCGCGGCCACCGGAGTCACGAAGGTCATGAACGCCGCCAGCAACCTCGCTGCGCTGTCGGTGTTCCTCGCGCTCGGCAAGGTGCACATCACGCTCGGCCTCGTCATGGGCGCCGGCCAGATCGTCGGCGCACGCGTCGGTTCACGCCTCGTAATGACGCGCGGCGCACGCTTCGTCCGCCCGATCTTCATCACGATGGTCGCCGCCGTCCTCGCCCGTCTGCTCTGGCTCAGTCTGACGGAGGGCTGAGTCCCGGCCGGACGAGGCGGCATCGCGGCGCGCCGCGGCGCGGATGGGACCCGCCGTCAGGCGGAAGGCCGGAGAAGGTAAGCGAGCAGGTCGTGAAATTCCTGTTCCGAGAGAGCGGACTCGAATGCCGCCGGCATCGCCGACGAGGCCAGCACGGCGTGTGAGACGACGTCGGCCTTGGCGAAGCGCCGCTCCGTCCCCGTCGCCGGATCGACCACCCGAAGCTCACTGCCCTCCTCCCGGAGGTCCATGCCGCCCACCGTCTCACCGTTGCGAAGCGTCACGCTCGCCAGTCGGAAGGCCGGGTCGACGTTGCGGCTGGGATCCAGGATGTCCTCGATCAGGCGGGACGCTCCGCGGACCCCGATGCCGTCGAGGTTCGGGCCAAGGTTGCCGCCGGTCCCACCGATGCGGTGGCAGGCGGCGCAGTTCTGGGCAAAGACCGCGGCACCGCGATGCAGGTCCTTCACCGCTGCGGCGAAGGATCCGTTGCGCTCCGCGATCACCGCATCGAGCCGAGCATCCTCGGGCGGCAAGGCCGCCGTCAACCGCTCGGCTCGCTCGCGCACGGAAGCATCCCGCGCCGCGAGCGCGTTCGCCAGATCCCGGTGTCGCAGGAGCAGGGCCGGAGCCTTGCCGGCGTCCACGGCGTCCATGAGCGCCTTCGCGCCTTCGTTGGTCCGCGCCAGCTCGGTCGCGATCGCAAGGCTCAGGTCCACCGGGGCACCGGGCAAGGCGGCCGCGAGATGCTCGCGGGCCGCCGCGACCGTCGGGACCGTTCCGAGCTGAATCACCGCGATCCGCCGCATGCGCACCGCTTCCTCGGGTCGGCGGGCCACGCGACCCAGCATCTCCAGCACCGCCGGATTTCCCGCGGGCAGGCCACGCGCGGCCGCGAGCCGCACTCCGTAATCGAGGTCGATCCGCCCGGCGACCGCCGTCAGCGGCACCACTTTCTCGGGCAGCGAGGGCTCACGCAGCGCCTCCGCAGCGCGCCGGGCGAGCGGGACGTCCGCTCCGGGTGCGATCTCTAGCAGGGTATCCACCATCCAACGACGCACGGAATCCGGAAGCGCACGCCGGTTCTGCACCAGAGTCGAGGAAAGCCCCTCCGCCAACGCAAGGCGTTGCGCCAGCGGCGCCTGCTCCAGAGAGCGAATCATCGCCCCCACCGCCGCTTCCAGTCGCTCCGGCGGGAGGTGCCGGACGGCATGGCGGGCGAACTCACCCGCCCGTTCCCCCGCAAAGGCCGTGCGCTCCAGATGACCGAGCAGAAACGCCGCCGACACGGGCGACGGCACCGCGACCGCCACATCCGCGATGTAAGCGTCCACACCGGACCCCACCGCCCGCCAAGCGGCGAGGTCCGCATCCGCGGCGCGCGCGAGCTGCGCCTTCAGGGCGAGACGCAAGGCGTAGATGAGTTCGGTGTCGCCCGCCGGCACCCGCGGCTGCAACCGAAGAATGAGATCCGCCTGCCACGGCTCCGGCCGCCGCACGAAGAGGTCCGCCATCGCGCGCGTGGCATGACCGATCGGCGCCTCGGCCGCCACCCGCGTCACCCACGCGCGCTCCCGCTCACCGAGGGAACCTCGGTCCGCCAGGACGCGCAGGGTGCGGAGACTGGCGGCGACATCCGAGACGTCCGCCGGCAGGTCGGCCGGAAGGTCCGGCGCGACGCGGTTGAGCGCCAGCGCCGCAGGCAGGGCCTCGATGCCACCTGCGGCCGTTGCTTGGGCGAGCGCGGCCTGCGCGGTCGCCCCACCGAAGCGGTCGGCCAGTTCATTGGCGGCGAGTGCGCGCAGGACCAGATTGGGTGCCCGCAGGGCACGGGTCAGCGTCTCCACATCCGCGTCCGCCAACCGCGGGAGCGCCGGGACCTCCGCTCGACCATCAAGGCCGCGCCAGACGACGCGCCAGATCCGGCCGCGGCTGCGATCCCGCGACGGATGTGTGAGCGGCACTTCGTAATGACCGATGATCGGGTTGTAGAAATCCGCGATCCACAGCGCGCCATCCGGGCCGAGCTTCACCTGCACCGGACGGAACAGCGGATCATCACTCGTCAGAAAATCTTCCACCCGCACCGCCTGCGGCGTGGAGCCCGTCCAATCCAGGCGCGCCCGATTCACCCGCCGCGTCACTGGATTGCCATTGAAAAGGTTGCCCCGGAACTCCGCCGGGTAGATGTCCGCCGCATAGGCCGCGACGCCCGCGATGGAGGTCGAGCCATGGTTGTCCTGCGTGATCGCCGGCGCGAAGCCGAGGCCGTCGTGCTGCTTGCCAATGCCTTCGTAGAAACCGCCCGCGACGAGCAGGTACACCGGCTTCGAATGCGAGTCCGCCGTGTAGACATCGCCCCGCTCGTCGAACGCGAGGCCGAAGGGATTGGTCTGCCCACGCGTCCAGACCTCGAACCGCGAGCCATCGGGCCGGAAGCGATACGTGTTGCCGCTCTCGAGGAGGGTGACCTGACCGGAGCCATCGCGGATTTCGCTGCGGTTCGCGAAGCCGTGCGTCCCGTAGATCCAGCCATCCGCCCAGTAAGTGAAGCTCGATGCCATGCCATGCGTATCCTTGAACCCGAAGTCGCCGAACAGGCGCTCGCGCCGGTCCGCCCGGCCATCGCCGTCGACATCCTCCATCCGCCAGATCGCAGGAATCGAGTGCACGATCACGGTGTCGCCCTTCGCACCGGGGCGGCGCGGCAGGGGCTGCACGCCGATCGGAATGTTCAGGCCGTCGGCAAAAACCTCGATCTTGCGCGCCCGGCCATCCGGTCCGAAGTCCGAGAGCACCCGCACGCTGTCGCGCGCCGCCACTTCGGGCGCCGGCGGCGCCGAGGTGGCGCGGAAGGCGAGGTTGTTATCGTTCCACTCGCGATCGAAGATCGCGATCTCCTGACCCACGGCGTCGGTCCGACCCGGCCATGGGTACATCGTCGTGCCCGTGACCCACAGGCGCCCCGCCGCGTCGAAACTCAGATTCAGCGGTTTCTGAATGTCCGGCTCGGCGGCGACGAGTTGGACCTCAAAGCCGGGGGGAACGTGGAACAGGGCACGTTGCTCCTGCGGCGACAGGGCTGGGGCCGAGGGACGGTCGCCGCGCGGATCAGCGGGGGCCGCCGAGGCGGAAACGGCGGGCACGAACACCAGCAAGGCCGGGGCAAGAAGACGCGGGAGCCGGGGGAGAAGGCCCTGAGAAAACATGGCCTCAAGAGAGGGAATCGCCCTGCCAACGCAAGCGCGCACCGCCGCGTTTCACAAAGCGCCGCCGATGCTCGGGGGAGCCCGCTCCGCCGCCGCCTGCGGCGAGCCTGAACCGCCCGCGCCGGTCCGTTGTCTTGCGACTCGATTCCCTAGTGACGTGGCGGCATGCTGGACGCCGTGAGCCCGACCCCCGCTCCCTTCCGGTGTCTCCTCCTCTGGCCGCTTTTCCCCGCGATCGTGATCGCCGGCCTGATGCCCGCCACCTTCAGGGCCGAGAGCCCAAGGGACGTGGTGGACCTGCCGACGTTCACCGTGGAGGAACGCCCGGTCCTGCCGGAACCGGAGGCGTGGCGGCACGCGAGCCTGCCCGGCTTCGAGGTCCTGAGCAATGCGTCGGACGGAGCGACGCGACGCATCGTCCGCGACTTCCAGCGTTTCCATCAGGCCCTCGTCACGGTCTGGCCACCGGCGGACGTGCGCGCGAGTCTGCCGACCTTGCTGGTGCTCTGCGGGCGCGACCGGGCGTTCGCCGCCTTTGCTCCCGAAGCGGCAGATCCGGGAGCCACCGGCTTCATCAGCCGGAGCGGCAGCGATGGCGAAGGATCCGCGATCGTCCTCGATATGGAGACCACCTCCCTCGGCATGCTCTCGGCCGACGCCCTCGCGGCGCCGGCACCGGCCGCGCCGGAGGGCGATGAAGCCGAAGCGGGGGTCCTCGGTGGCTTGCCGGACTTTGCCGTTTCGCCGTACGAGCAACTCTACCGCGAGTACCTGCGCCTGGTGCTCTCGCGCGCCCAGCCGCGCGCGCCGGCGTGGTTCGAAGAAGGCCTCGCCCAGATCTTCATGCGCATGGAGTTTTCATCCACGAGCATCACGGTGGGTCGGGTCGAGGACCCCAACACCCGTTCCCTCCGGCCCGGGATGGTGGAGGACCGGGACTTCAACGCGGCGCTGCAACGCCGCGCCCTGCTCCCGATGGAGGAGCTTTTCGCCGTCACGGCCGACGATCCCGTGGCCCGCCGGCCCTTGGGAGGCGTCTGGGCGAAGCAGGCCTACGCCTTCGTGCACCTCTGCCTGTACAGCGGCGACGCCGCGCTGCAGAAGGGCTTGCTCACGTTCGTGCGGCGACTCGCCGCGGAGCCACCGAGCGAGGCGTTGTTCCGCAGCTGCTTCGGTCGCGGCTACGACGACATGCGCCAGGCCATTCGCGCCCACGTCGACTTCACCCGCGTGAAGGCGGTGCAATTCCGGCTCAAGAAAGGCGAACGACGCGAGGAACCGCCCGAGCCCGTTTTTCGCGATGCCACCCAGGCCGAGATCGGGCGGATCAAGGGCGACGCGCTGCGGCTCTGCGGACGGAGCGAGGCCGCACGCGCCGAGTTGCTCGCCGCCTACCTGCGGGGCGAGCGCGACCCGGCTCTGCTCGCGGCGCTCGGCCTCGAACAGGTCGCATCCGGCCGGCGCGAGCGCGGCCGCCGGCTGCTCGAAGCCGCAGCCCGCGCCGAGGTGGTTCGTCCGCGCGCCTACCTCCAACTCGCTCGTCTGCAGCTCGATGACGCCCTCGCGGCGCGCGCCGGGCCTGGCCCCAACATCCGCCCCGACACCGGCACGGGACTGACCGAGACGGATCTCGCCGCCATCCTGCAACCGCTA
>CAIOYO010000380.1 GCA_903862595.1 uncultured Opitutaceae bacterium
AACGGCGTCTGGGAAGAGACGCAGGGGTGGGTGGACGACGTGACGACGACGGAGGCGATCGCCTTCATTGGGCGGCGCCGTGCGGAACCCTTCGCGATGATGATCGGCTACAAATCTCCGCACGATCCGCGACAGCCCCCGGCGCGTCATGCGGAGCGCTATGCTGGGCAGCGCATTGCCGAGCCGGCGAGCTTCCGGGCGCGCCCACCCTTTCCGTGGGGCGACCCGAGTCGTCCCTGGAATCCGACCTCGCAGGACCGGCTGAACTACTTCCGCTGCCTGCGGGGAGTGGATGACAACGTTGGACGCATCCTCGCGGCCCTGGCGGAGAACGGACTCCTGGAGGATACCCTGATCCTGTTCGCGGGCGACAACGGTTACTACCTCGGCGAGCATGGTCTGGGTGACAAACGATCGGCGTACGAGGAGAGCATCCGCATTCCGCTCCTCGCCCACTATCCCCGGCGCATTCCGGCCGGGACCGTGGTGGACGCCCTGACCTTGAACGTGGATCTGGCGCCGACGATCCTGGCGGTCGCCGGCGTGGCGCCTGGCTGGCGGATGCAGGGAAAGAGCCTTGTGCCGCTCTTTGGCGGCAGCGTTCCGGCGGAGTGGCGAAAGGAGTTTCTTTACGAGAACTACCAAGACCCTGAATATCCCGAAGTGACCTTCGACATCTTGTCCTTGCGCACCGAGTTCGCCAAACGCGTCGAGTATCCGGGACGTCCCGAGTGGACCCAAGTATTCGACCTGCGGACGGATCCCCTTGAGCTGCGCAACCTCGCGACCGATCCCGGCGCGGCGGCGCTGACGGAGGACCTGCGGTTGCGGTTGGCGGCGGCGGTGCGGCGTCTGCGACCGGAGGGCGCTCGATGAGCGGCGCGCCGACGTCTTCCGAGTCGCCCCGGCCGGAATCCCTGTCGAAGGCCGTGCCGCTGCGCGAACGTGTGTGGACGGTGGGCACGCTGAAGTACTCCTTCGGCGCGCTGGTGCTGCTCTTCATTTGGCTGCTTCTGGGCGACTTCAGCTACATGCTCCGGGAGCGTTCGGCGAATCCGGTCACCCAGCTGATGCTCAAGAAGTACGAGGCATCGGACCTGATGAACGGTATCTTCATGCTCACGATCCCGTGGGCGGTGATCCTGATGGTCGGCCCGCTGGTGAGCTACTGGAGCGACCGCCATCGCGGCCCGCGGGGACGGCGCATTCCGTTCCTCCTCTATCCGGCTCCATTCGTGACGCTCTCGATGATCGGCCTCGCCTACAGTCCGCCGATCGGCGCGTGGCTGCACGGGGTGTTGGGCGGATCGCCGGCCACGGTCAACCAGACCATCGTGCTGGTGATGGCGCTGTTCTGGACGTTGTTCGAGATCGGCGCGGTGGTCTCCAACGCGCTCTTCAACGGCCTCATCAATGACGTCGTCCCGCGGGAGATGCTGGGCCGCTTCTACGGGATGTTCCGCGCGGTCAGTCTCGGGGCGGGCATCCTCTTCAACTACGGGCTGATCGGTCACGCCGACACCCACTACACCCCGATCCTCGCCGCGGTCGGCATCATTTACGGCGTCGGTTTCTCGCTCATGTGCCTGCGCGTGAAGGAGGGTGAGTACCCGCCTCCGCCGCCCGCGCGCGAGGGCAACGTCGCGGTAAACCTATTCCGGGACTACTGGCGGGACTGCTTCAACCGTCCCTACTACCTGCTGGTGTTCGTGTTTCTCGCGCTGGCGAATCTCAGCTTCATCCCGGTGAACACCTTCAGCATCCGCGCCGCCAAGGCGTACGACATGAGCATGCAGACGTACGGAATCTTCCTGGTGGTGACCTACATCATTTCCTTCGTCGCGGCGTTTCCGCTCGGTTGGCTTGCGGATCGGATCCACCCCATCCGCGTTGGTATTGGCGTGATGGTGGCGTACACGATCGTGGCGGTGGGAGGATACTTCTTCGTACACGACGCGCAGTCGTTCGGCTGGGTGCTCCTCGTTCACGGCGTGATTTCTGGTGGATTCATGACCGGTGCGGCGGCGCTGCCGCAGATGCTCTTCCCCAACTCGAAATTCGCTCAGTTTGCGGCGGCGGCGGGATTCCTTGCGGCCGGCTTGAACATGTCGCTCGGGCCGCTCCTCGGACTGAGCCTCGACTTCCTCGGCAACGATTACCGCTTCACCTTCCTCTGGGGTGGAGCGATCGCGCTGACCTCAGTCATTTTCGGAGCGGTGGTGTACCTCCGCTGGCAGCGCCTCGGCGGCCAGGTTCGTTACATCGCACCGGAGTAGGGTGGCCGGTCCTCCTGGGCCGGTCAGGCGGATCCGGGCGCGAGGGTGAGCCGCCGCGCTGGCGTTGGGGCGGCGAGTGATGCGGATTTCGCGTTGCCTCGCCGCGGCGAGTGCCGCAGCACGGAGGCACCCCTTCGCCATGAACGCACCCCTCGTCTCGCCGCGTCTGCGGCCCTTGCTTTGGATCGCCCTAGTCACCTGCTTGCTGGCGACCTCGCTCACTTCGGCGTTCGCGACATCGTCCGCAGCGCCGGCTGCGGTGCGGGGACGCGTCTTCATTGATCGGCTCAGCGCCCCGTGGCAATCGCAGCAGGTGCAGGAAGCCTGCGTGCTGCCGAATCCGAAGGATCCGGAGAAGCTGATTATGTTCTACTCCGGCGTGCCCGCCGCAAATCGCCGCACCTGCTTCATTGGCAAGGCGTGGGCGCTGAAGTCGGACCCCTTCACGTGGCATCAGGACCCGGCGAACCCCGTCTTTCTCCCGGCGGGCGGAGAGGCTTGGGACAGCAACAGCATCCGCCTGGATGCAGTGCTCTACATCCCGGAGGAGGATGCGTACTACATCTACTATTCCGGCACGCGCTCCCTGGTGCAGGATCAGATCGGTCTCGCGATTTGTCCGGCGGGAGCGGATGGATATTCGGACGTGACCCCCGCGACGATTCGCCGCTGGGGTACGGCGCCCGTGCTGGCCCCCGAACCCGCGGCGCCCTTCCACGAAGTGATGTCGTCGCAGGCGGCGGTGCTGCGCGAGTGGAACGCGGAGACCAAGCGCTGGGACTGGACCATGTATTACTCCTACCGCGGCAAGGACGGCGTGCTGCCCGGGCTCCGGCTGGCGACCTCCAGCGACGGCAAGACTTGGACACGGCAGTTCAACGCGAACGACCCGCGCGGCATGGGCCAGATCTTCCCCTCGATCCCGAACGCCTACTACGAGTGGCATCAGATCTTCAAGGTGGACGATACCTACGTGCTCTCGATCGAACTCGGGATTGAGAAGGGCCAGCGTTGGCGGACGGCCCTGGCGGTGAGCAAGTCGCCGCGGACCGGCTGGCAGCCGCTGCCGCCGGACACCGTATTGCAGACCCAATGGACCGGCCTGTATCGCGACGACGCGATGTATCACGTCGCGACCCCGGCTTTCTACCCGATCGACGGA
>CAIOYO010000381.1 GCA_903862595.1 uncultured Opitutaceae bacterium
CATGACTTGCTTCCTCGCGATCGTCGAGGGTGCCCCTGAGGGTAAGCTGCGGCAGATGCGCGCGTACGGCGCGCACCTCCTGCGCATCCGTGATTTCGGCGTGGCGCCGGCGCTCAGTGCCGTGGTGATGAACGGCCTGCGCGGACTGGCCACGGAAGTGGAGGCTGGGTTTGAGATCAGCGCCTTTGTCTTCTCGCCGCGCGGCATGGCGGGCGTGCAGACGATCAGCTACGAAATCGCGGAGCAGCTCCACGGCGCGCCCTTCGACGTCTTTGTGCCGGCCGGTGCCGGTGGCCTGACCCTCGCCGTGGCGCGCGGCGTGGAAACGTTTGGCGCGGCGGGCCACGTGCACTGCGTGCAGCCCGAGGGCAACGACACCATCGCCTCGGTGCTGCGGGCCGGCGGCACGCAGGCGGTGGCCGTGACCTCCACGACGGCGATCAGCGGCCTGCAGGTCGGGGGCATTCTTGACGCCAACGACGTGATCGCCGCCTGCCGCCGCACGGGTGGCCAAGGGCACGTCGTGTCGGACGATTCCGCGTGGGCCTGGCAGGCGCGGTTGGCTCGCGAGGAAGGCATCTTCGCCGAGCCGGCCGGCGCGGTGGCCCTCGCCGGGGTGGAGCGCGCGGTGGCGCGGGGCGAGCTCTCGCCGGACGCCCACATCGTCTGCCTCGTCACGGGCACCGGCTTCAAGGACGAGCGCTCCCTGCTCCGCATGACCGGCGAGGCGGGCACGCCCTTGGTCGAAGGCTTCGATGCATTCGCCGACGCGGTGCGCCGGACCCTGAAGCGCTGAGCGTCGGGTGCGGCTGCGGGAGGGACGTTTGCGCGCGTCCCCTCGGGCACCGCGGACGGTGGCGCTGCCTCTAGGTTCGAGCGGCGGAGCCCTCCAGCCGCGCGAGCCGTGCGGGCAGGCGCGCGAGGTCGCCGGGCATGACACGGTAGGCGACGGCGGCGGCGAGGGCGGAGATGCCGATCAATCCGGCGACGCAGGCGAAGGCCGTGCTGAGTCCGGCGAAGCCGCGGATCCATGCCGCCACCAGAATGGCGACGCTGCCCGCGCTGACATTCCCGAAAAGGAAGATGCCCAACGCCGCCGAGCGGACGCGCGCGGGAAGGAGATCGCAGAGGATGAGATTCTCGTTGGCCTGGCCCATCGTGCGGAGCAGGGAGGACGCCGCCAGGCAGACGCTGACGAGCAGGAACCCGGGCTCAAACAGGAACACCAGAAGGAAGGGGGCAGCGGCACAGTAGAAGCCTGCCATCACCAACGGACGTCGGTGGGCGTGGGACCGGCCGACCCGATCAGAGATCACGCCGCCGAGCACGATTCCCACCATCGCGGTCGCCTGGAGCATGAACGTTCCGGAAAATCCCGCTCCCGCCAGACTCATCTGGAAGGTTTCCTGATAGTAGAGTGGCAGCCAGTTCCAGAACATCCAGGCGCCCATGGAGGCGGACATGCCCTGCAGCAGAATGAGGTAGTAAGTCCGGGTCCCGAAGAGCAGACGAAAACTCGCGAACAGGGAGAGCGAAGGTTCCTTGACGCCTTCGGCGGCCGCCGCGGGCGGGGCATCGCGCACGATCCATGCGGTGAGCCCAGCCAAGACAAGCCCCCCCAGTCCGAACACCGTGAAGACCTCGCGCCAACCGAGGCTCTGGGCGATCAACCCCGCGAGCGTGGCCCCGCCGATCAAGCCAATGCTCATGCCGGCGAGATTGGACGAGATCGCCTTGCCCCGCGTCGCGGGTCCGTGGTGATCCGCGATCAGGGCCAAGGCGGCGGGAATGTAGAGGCACTGCGCGGCGCCGAACGCGATTCGAGCCCAGACGAGTTGTTCGAAGCCTTGCACCCACGCCACCGCAAGCGTGGCCACGCTCCAGAGGGTCAGGCTCACCAGCACGATGCGGCTGCGCGAGGCACGGTCGGAGAGGAATCCCCCGAGGGCGCAGCCGATGCCGTAGGCCCAGAGGAAGGCGCTGCCGATCAGGCCCAGTTGCAGATCCGAGAGCCCGAGGTCCTGACGGAGCAGGGGAAACAACGCGGAAAGTGCAATGCGGTCTGCGTAGGCGATCGCGGATACAAGGAAGAGTACCGCGACGATCAACCAAGGATGGTGGCGTGAAGAAGGATTCACCGGGTTTGAGGGATGGTGTTGGTGTGCAGAAGCGGGGCGCGGGGTCTGGCGGGTGCGTCTCGCCACCGTCGGACGTGATCCGGGTTCGCAGCGAGGGGGACGTTGAAGGGTTCGTTCAAGCTGGGCTCGAGGGCGGGGAGGATGCCGGGAGCGAGTCCGGCCAGCGGATCACGACACCGAGCCAACCGGAGGCGCTGGACAGGATGCGTTGGTAGATCTCTGGGGCTTGCTCCGGCGGCAATCGGTGGCTGATGAGGTGCGTGAGCTGGAGTTGTCCGGACTCCATCAGGCGAAGGCAGGTGCGGCGGTTGCGCTCCCGGGACCAAGGCCAGTAGGCGTGGGGGTGCGTCAGTCCGCTCTCGTAGGTGCCGGTGATGCGAAGCTCCTTGCGCAGCAATTCCTCCTTGAGCCGGATCGTCGCGGTGCCCGGGGGGCTCCCGGTCAGAATGACGGTGCCGCGATCAGCGGCGCATTCCAGGGTAGTCTGAAGGATGGCGGCCGCTTGGGCGCAGTGGAACACCGCTTCGGCTCCCGCCCCGGACGTGATCTCCCGCACCCGGGCGACCACGTCCTCACGGGCTGCGTTGATCACGTGGGTGGCTCCACTCTGCTTGGCCAGTGCCAGACGTTCGTCGAGCAGGTCGATGGCGATGCGCGGATGGGCTCCGGA
>CAIOYO010000382.1 GCA_903862595.1 uncultured Opitutaceae bacterium
GCGAGGGAAGAACGCAGGACGGAGAGAAGGGAGACGGTCATGGAAGGGAGAAGAAAATAAAAAGGGGCGGAGGCTTGTGGCCTCCGCCCCGTTTGACTCAAGCGTTCACGTCATCCCGCTTCGCTCCGGAAGGAGCGAGGCGGGCGGGACATTAGAACTTGAGCGTGTTGCGGAAGATCCAGTTGCGAGCCGGGGACATCGCAAAGGAGCCTTCCGAGTACTTCTCGTCGGTCACGTTGTAGAGACCGAACGTGGAGTCGATGCGGTAGCCGAGGACTTCCCAGGGATAGGTCGCCGTCAGATCGAACACCAGGTAGTCGCCCGCCTGGTAGCCGTTGCGGAGGGGATTCCAGTCCACCGAACGGGAGACCACCGTCTCGGACGAGTAGCGAGCGCCGAAGCCGACGCGCGTGCCACGGCCGACGCCGTTGACCAGACCGTCCGTGAACGTGTAGTTACCGAAGAAGTTGAAGCGGAACTCCGGAACGTTCTCGATGCGCGCGCCGTAGTAGATGTCGGACGCGACCTTGGCGGCCGGGGTGAGGGCGTTGTACGCGGCCGTGCCGGGGGCGGCGCGGGTCTTGTCGTACACCGTCTTCGCCGTCTTCAGCCAGGAACCGTTGATGACGGCCTGGAAGTTGCGGCGCGGGGTCCAGATGACCTCAGCTTCCGTACCTTCGATCCGGTTGAGCAGATCGACGGTGCGCCAGCGGAGGAGGCGGGCATTGCGGTACGGCGAACCGACCGGGAAGAGCGTCGTGCTGTAGTTCAGCGGCTCTTCGAGGTTGGACTGCTTGGCACCGTCATCCAGCATCTGATTCTCGCGCTCGCCACGGAAGATCGAGAACGTGCCGACGAGCTTGCCGTCAGCCTTCGAGATCTTCGCACCGACTTCCCAGTTCATACCGGTTTCGTTGTTCAGCAGATCGAACACACCGCGCTGGGTGAGGATGCTGCGGAACTGCTCCAGGGTCGTGACCGTCTGGCCGAGGTAGCTGAACGACTGTCCGGGGACGCCGCCAGCGCCGAAGGCCTTGGCGTCGTTGAACCAGAGCGCTTCGTCACCCGCGAAGATGCCGGAGCGACGGCCGGAGTTGAACTTGAAGGTCTTCGAGTTCGAGGCGTAGAGCGAGATTTCCTTGGTGATCGCGTAGGACAGACCGCCCATGTAGGAGTCGCCCTTCTGATCGCTGTAGAGACCGCGCTGGTAGGAGATCGAGTGACCCCAGACATTCTCCGGATACGCCGTCGGATTGAGGTGCATGTCCGGGAAGTAGACGAACCACGGGAAGTTGTTCGGCTGGTACTGGCCACGCTCCCAACGCTTTTCCTCACGGTAACCGGCGAGGACCGTCAGGCGGTCTTCCAGCATGGTCGCCTGGTAGTTGATGTAGGCCGAGTGGTTCTTGACCTTGTAACCGTCGAGCGCGTTGCGGTCCGTCTGGTGATAGACGCTGACGTCAGGATACATCTCGAAGCCCGGATCGAAGTTCGAGAAGATCTGACGCACCGGCTTGATCGCACCCGTACGGTCGCGGATGACCTGGTTAACGGGAACGCCACCGAAGTTGTACTTACCAACGTTGGTGCCGGCGTAGTCGGGATTCGACGTCGTGTTACGAGCGCCCGGGAGGAACGCCCACTGCGTGTCGTCGAAGGCCTGGCCGCCGAGGAACTGCTGGTACGGATTCACACGCTGGAAGCCGAGGAGGACCTTGTTCTTGATGCCGAACAGGTCGAACTTCGTCACCGCGTCAACGTTGTGCGTCTGGGCGTAGCGATAGTAACCGGAGAGGTTACCCGTCGCGACGTTCCAGTTCACGCCGTTGGCGTACGGAGTCTGGATGGCGCCACCCTGACCGATGGAGTAATTCTCGGAATTCTCCTTGAAGTAGTTGTAGCGCACATCGAGCCATTCAAACGGGCTGACGTCGACCGTGGCCGAGATGTTGCGGATCTTGTTGTTGAACTGCGCACCGCGGCTCGTGTAGTTGAACGCTTCGTCCTTCACGCGCTGACCGGCAGCATTCGTGATGTAGGCACCACGCTCAACGCTCGTGTAAGCGGGCAGACCCCAGTCGCTCGTCGCGACGCGCTTGTTGTTGATGTAGGTCGCGTAGGCGAGGGTCGGGGTGGTGGTGGCTTGAATCACGGGAGCCGCGAGGCCGTTGCCGACATTCGCGGGGATCGTGTTCGCGAGGGTCGCGATCGAGGAGCCGAACGCGCCGGTGGCGGCAGCGTTCTGCCAGCCCGCGAAGTCGCTCCAGATCCAGTCATAATCGTTGTACTGGAAGGACTCATCCATCTGCTCGGCCTCGAGGGTGATCTTCACCTTGCCGCTGTCGAACGGGAGGAGGACGAAGGACGGGTTGATGTTCGTGTTCCGGCGGAACTCGAAACGACGCTCGCCTTGGGCGTCATCCCACGCACCGACGATGCGGAAGGCGGCCTTCTTCGACAGCACGGCATTGTGGTCGAGGACGACCTTCTGACTGGAGTTGTCGTTGATGGTGACGCTCAGCGTGGTCGGGATTTCGGTGAACTGCGGCAGCTTGCTGATGTAGTTGATGACGCCGCCGGGGTAGCCCTGGCCGAAGAACACGGCCGCCGGTCCCTTGATCACGTCCACGCGCTCGATCGTGTCGAGGTTGTAGGCCGTGTAGCGGAAGACGCCGTTCTTCATCAGGCTGTTCACGACGAAGCCGCGCATGGTGAAGGTACCCTGCGGGGTTGCCGAGTTGGCCGGAACGCGCATCGCGAAGCGGGTGTCGCCGGACGCCGCCGCAGAGTAGCGGAACAGGTCGGTCAGCGAACGCGCATTCGTGTCATCGAGGAACTCGCGCGACAGCACCTGAACGTTCATGGGGATCTTTTGGATCTCCATGCCGATCTTGGTGGCGGTGGCGGCGTTCGTCTTCAGGTAGCCGAAGTCACGATCCGTGTTCACCTCGAAGGCGGACAGGGTCAGGACGTCGGATTCCGCCGGAGCGGCCGGAGCGGCGACCGACGAGCCGGCGGCCGAAGCGGCAGCCGGAGCGGCGGACGGCGCAGGACGAGAGATCGCCTCCATCTCGGCGAGTCGACGCCGGAGACTGGCATTCTCTTCCTGGAGGCGGCGGACCGAGTCGGCGTCCTGCTGCCCGGAGGCAGAGGTCGCCGTGATCAGCGCCGCGAGACCGATCGCCAGCATTCGCTTGGCGCGGTCAGCGGGGGTACGCGGGGTGGGTATCATGTGTTGTGTGGTTTGTAGCTTCCGGTCTTGAACACGAGTGGCGCATTCAGTGGAAAGGAGTGAGTGAGGGCTGCTCGGCTGAGAACAGTGGGGGGATGTTTAAGACAGATTTTTGGTGAGGAGCCGAGGAGAAATCGTGATCCCGATCCGACCGCCAATGGTTGGATTCTCGATGCGCCACAGGAGGTGGTCCACGACCTTGCGCACGAGCAGGGGAAGATTGATGTCGATCACTGCCGGTGAGTGATCTAAGTTGTGGTAGATGACGGGGTTGTAATTTCCGAGGATGGCCTCGAAATCCCGTCCAGCCTTGCGCCCAGCCTCGCGGAGGGAGCGGAAAAAAGTGCCGCAGAAGTGGTCGACGGGGATGTACAGGCCGGTCGCCCGAGGCGAACTATCGAGCAGCCGTTTCACCAAGGCATCGACTTCAGTGTTCATCGCGGCCTCGAGATAGCTCACGCCTGGGTTCGCTGCGCCCAAGACGGTGTGGACCGAGATTCCCAGTTCCTTGGCCCGTTCCACAAAGGCCCGGTTCCGATGGACGATTGCGCTATAGTCCGGGTCGGTCGTGATCACCGACACGCATTTGTGGCCTCGTTCAAAGAGGTAATTGGCCGCGATCTGGCCATTCTCCTGGTTGTTCGGCTCAACGTAATCGCCCGGATAGGTCGACGACCGGCGCGTCATGAACCACACGTGCGGAATCTCGCGCAGCTTGCCCAGACACTCCGCCGACGGCTCCATGCCTTGGATGATGACCCCGTCGAGCCGCTCACTCGCGAGATTGCGCGGGAGTTCGTCGGGCGTACTGGAAAACAGCACGCGGAGATCGACGCGGTAACGCGGATCGGTCGACTGCACCTGCAGCAATTGATCCTGAAACCAATTCAGGCTGGGATTATTCGCCCGCGCGCCGACGAACCAAACCCCGATCCGCCGCTGTTCGGGCAGACGCGCCTTGGGACCGCGACGCCGATTCAGCGGCGCCGGCACGTAGTTGTGCTGCTCCATCACCGCCCGGATACGCGCCAAGCTCTCCGCAGCGACCAGCTGCGGCTGATTGATCGCGCGCGAAACAGTCGCGGGCGATACGCGGGCCTTAAGAGCAATTTCCGTGATCAGCATCGGGCGGGGGTGACCCTGCTTGAGAATTTCACTGAAATGTTGATGAAAAGGCGGGGACCCGGGTCAAGTTGTTTCAGCGCGGTTCTTGGAAATGGATCGCCCCTTCAGCGCTTCCGACTGCGCTGCAGGGCCCGCTTCCATGCGCCTGCATATTCTTTGCGGGCCCGGATGGCGTCCGCCCAAACGGGGGGATTCGTGCTGACGTTGTAGCCCACGCTGGTTCCGAGCTCCGGGCAGACCCAGAGTTCATTCCCCGGCCGGGGGCCTTCCAGCCACAGCGCGAAGAGGTCTTCCACGAAGGCCAGGTAGTCGCGAAACTCCGGCGTCAGGGTGCCTCGGCCATTGGTCACCGGAACCTGGCAGTGCTGACTGTTGAAGGGCCGGAGATGAAAGACCTGCGAAGCCTGAATCAGGCGCGGCCAAGCGAGTAGGCGCCGTGAATAATCTTTGGGCAGCACGTGCTTCGAGACCGCGAAGTGCGAGTGGTCCCACGTGGTGGGCATCAGACGGCCCGTCGCCCTCTGAAAAAGGCGGGTGATCTCGGTGTACTTTTCCGGGGTCTCCGTGGAGGTGTCCCGATGCGTCTCAATGTGGACGCCGACACCGAGTTCCTCTGAAATTGCGATCAGCTTGACCGCAAGCGCCGCCGCCTTCTCCGGGGGCGTATCGTGATCGAGCAGTTGCACGTTCATGAAGTGCACCCCCAGGGCCCGCTGCGCCAGAATCTGTTCCCGGGCCTGCTTCACCGATGAGCCATCGAAGCCGCCCATCACCCGCAGTTCGTACTTGTCCGCGAGCGCCTTTCGCTCCGGGGTCATGATCGCTGCAAAACCATCGAATCCCGCCGCCTTCATCGCCGCAATTTTACGCTCCATCGACCACTCTCGTTTCGGGGTCGGATGGCCTTCAAGTGACCAAGGAGTCGCACATTGCACGAGTTGCGGGGTAGGCATTTTTCGGGGGGAGGACATGGCTATGAAATTTCATTGAAAATGCTGGTTGAAAACCGAAAAAAAGCGAGCTCATCTTTGCGAGATTCTTACCCCGTGATCCCTTTGCGCGACCGTCTCTCCTGCGTCTCTCGGATGGCCCTGCTGTTGGGTGCTCTGAGTACCCTGTGGTTGACCCCGGTGTACGCGGCGCCGGCGCTGAGCCCCTCTGTGGTCACTAGTGCAAGACATTTTAATCCAAGTACGTTCGAAGAGCGGCGGGCGGATCTCTTGCAGACGGCGGCACGGTACGTCTCGGCGGGTGACACCCCTGCGGGGTCGCTTTATGATATCACCGCCGCTTTGCATTTAGGGGTCAACCTGGAGGCGGCGAACGTCCGCCTTGCGCAGCTGTTGGCGGCTCCGCCGTCCGGAAACATGTTCTGGATGTACCAGATGGTCATGCTCATGGCGGCCGGGCAGGGGCGCCTGTCGGTCGCGAACGAGCAGCGTTTCGGTGACCTTTGGCGGACTTATTGGCCGAGCCGCGGTGACACCGAGAACCACTGGCTGATGTACTACGCGAGTCTACGCGTGGTGTCGCAACTGCGGCCAAACCGTCCGCCGGCGGACTGGTTCAATGGCCGGTCCTCCGAGGAGAATGCGGCGGAGGCGGGGGCCTACATCCGTGAATGGATCCGGGTGACAACCACCCAAGGGCAGGGGGAGTATGACTCTCCAGGATATATTGGAGAGTACGTGGTGCCGCTCGCGTTGCTCGCCGGATGGGAGGCGGATCCGGAGCGCCGCGACGAGGCTCGGCGGATGTTGGACTACCTCTTTTTCGACTACGCGGTGGACCAGATCAACGGACAGTATGCCGGCGCCCACAGCCGTGTTTACCCGCGGCAGATTCTCCTGCCGGGAGCCACGACTGGGTCGGCGCTGGGGTGGCTGGCTTTCGGCGTCGGTGAGCGCGTGCAGAATGCGCAGGCGGTGGTGCTGGCGACGAGCGGTTACACGCCGCCGCCGGTCCTCGGTGAGATCGCGCATGGCGCGGGACGCCCGTACGTGAATCTGGAGCGCAAGCGGACGCGCTGGCGTATTCGTCACGCGGGCCCGGAAGCCTTCCGGGTCGGTGATCGCCTCACCCATCCGGTGTACAAATACAGCTACGTGCATCCGGATTTCATCCTGGGTTCATCGCAGGGCGGACTGCTCCAGCCGATCCAGCAGCAGACCTGGAACCTGCGCTGGCGGGTTGAGAACACGACCGAGGCGTCGAATACCTTCTTCACCGTGCAGCCGCACTCGTCGCCACATGAAGGCACGATGTACTTCACGTTCGACTGGGACTCCAGCACCGACGTGATCGCGCGCTCGAAGGTGGATTACGATTCGCCCGACAAGCTCGCGAGTGGCTCTCCCTACGAGCAGGTTTTCCAGGAAGGCCCGGCACTGGTTGGCCTCTACCAGATTCCACCGGGGGCGCGCTTTCCGCATCTGCTCACGCTCTTCTCTCGCGATCTGCAGGACGTGGTGGAGGATCCGTCGGGTTGGATCTTCGCGCGCGGCGGGCCCGTTTACGTCGCCTACCGTCCGTTCGTCGCGGGTGAGTGGCGGGACAATGATTGGACGGGTTTGCTGCGTGGCGGTGCAGGCGCATGGATCAGTGCGGGATTCGAATCGTGGGGTAGCCGCCATCGGGTCCTGATCAGCGAGGCGCCACGGAACGGCTACGTCGTGCAGGTGGCTCCAGTGCGCGAGCACGCTTCCTACGTGGCCTTCCAGTCCGCGATCCGTGCGCTCCCCCTGCGATTCCGCGTCGATCGCGGTCCGGAGGTGGAGTTCACCACGCTGTCCGGGCGCGTGTTGTCCGCCGTCTACGGTGAGACCCCCAAGGTGGACGGCCGTCCGCTCGACTACGCCGCTTGGCCTTTGTTCAGCAATCCCTTTGCCCACGAGAAGGTCGGCAGCGGGCGGCTCAACGTGCGGCATGCTGGAGAGGGATTCAGCAGTGACTTCACGTCCCTGGCTGAACCGGAGGGAACGAAGCAACCATGAAGGCCGGACTTCTCAGCGCTCTTTTCCTGGTTTCGCTGATCGCTGTGCCCGCGATCGCGGCGGTGCCGGCGTCGGCAGCGACACCCGCCCGTGGGCACGACCTTTTTGCGGCCGCGAGCATGACGCGTTCTCAGCGAAACTCCTCGATCCCGACGGACTGGGGCATCTTCCGTCGGGACGGGATCGGGGAATGGTCGCTCTTCGGACCCCGCATCCTGGGCGTGGCAGGTCTCGCCCACGATCCCACGAACCCGGAGGTGCTGCTGTTGGCTGCGGCCGATGGGGTGCTCCGTTCCGAGGATCGCGGACGCTCGTGGCGCCAGGTTACGGGCTGGCGCATCTCCGATGTCCGGGCCTTCGCTTTTGATTCCGGCGATCCGAGTCGCGTTTACGCTGCCACGCAGTGGGGCCCGATTCTCTCCATCGACGGAGGACGATCCTGGATTTCGTCGGTGGCGGGTCTGCCGGTCCGTTACGCGCAGACCCTGGTTGCGGATCGCCGTGTCCCGGGACGCGTTCTGCTCGGGACCGAAAGCGGATTCTTCGTCTCGGAGAACGGAGCCGCGTCATGGGCGCCGGTCGATAGCCCGCCGGTGACGATCCTTCGCGTCGTCCAATCGGCGTCGCGGCCGGAGTTGTTCCTCGCGGGCACCGAGGGCAGAGGCGCGTGGCGCTCGACCGACGGTGGGCGTTCCTGGCAATCGCTCGATCCCGCTACGGCCAGCGCCAATCTCTACGCGGTCGCGATTCGTCCTGATGACGCCAACACCCTCGCGCTCGGCGGTTGGGGCGTGGGCGTCCGCATCTCGACTGACGGTGGCGCCACGTGGACATCGCGGGGAGCGGGCCTGCCGAATCAATGGGTGCAAGTCCTCGCCTTCGATCCCGACCGACCCGGACGCCTCTGGGCGGCGGTGCGCGAGGAGGGCAGCTATGTGAGCGATGACCTGGGCCTGACCTGGCAATTCGCGGGACTTTACGGCGCGTACGGCCACGACTATGCCTTTGTGCCCTTGGTCTCCCGTTGACCGACACCCCTGCTGATCTTCCCGTGCACGCTAAACCTTTCGTCAATTCCGCCTCGTGGATCTGGTCCGCCGAGGGCTCTCACGGCGCCCCGGCGCCGGAAAATGCGACGCCCTCGCACTACCAGGTGCGTTACTTCCGCCGTAGTTTCACCGTGGCGGATCCCGCAGCGGTGAGCCTATCCATCGCCGTCTCGGGCGACAGCCGCTACCTATTCTACTGCAACGGCGAATGCGTGGGACGCGGTCCGGCCAAGGGCGACGTCAACCACCACTTCTACGAGACCTTCGATCTCACGCCCCTGCTGCGCAAGGGCCCCAACGTCCTCGCGGCTATCGTGCTCGACATGTCGCGGGTGGCGCACCGGCCGGCGCTGCTCGGCGCGCCGTGCGCGATCATGACCTACACCGGAGGCTTCGTGCTCGAGGGTGCGCTGGTCGGCCGCGACGGTGCGGTGGTGGAGGATCTGAAGACGGACGCGCAGTGGCGGGTCGCGGTGGACCGGGCGCATCGCTTCCAGAACGACAACACGCTCTTCGAGGGCTACCACGGCTATTTCGAGCATCGCATCTCGCGGCTTGAGCCGGAGGGGTGGCGCTTGCCTGGATTCGACGACTCCGCATGGGCGGAGGCGCACGTGCTGTTCAAGGCGGAGTTGCTCGAGAACCGGCGTGATCCGACCAGCCCCTACGGCTTGATCCCGCGCATGATTCCTCAACTCGAGGAAGGCGAACCGGAACGCTTTCCGGATGCCTACGTAAAGGGCGGCGGCGACATTCCCGACGCATGGCGTCGCCTGCTGCACGGGAATGAGTCCGTCGTTCTCGCGGCTCGCTCGGTGACGGACATCGTCCTGGATGCGGGCATTCTTACGACCGCTTTCCCGCGGCTGCAGGTCTCGGGCGGCGCGGGCAGCACGGTGCGTCTCACTTACGCGGAAGCCCTCCGTCTCCCGTGGGATACCCCGGGCGCGAAGTTGCTGGGGCGTCGTCAGCCGTTGGCGAATCTCGCCTCGCACTTCGCGGACGAGACGCGAGGCTGGACCTTCGA
>CAIOYO010000383.1 GCA_903862595.1 uncultured Opitutaceae bacterium
GGATTCTTTCGCGACGCCGACGTGCATGCCTGGGAAGAGGAGCGCCGCGCTCAGCACCAACGCGGAGCGTGCGCCGGGCCAGATCACGGAGCAGTCGGGGCGGTTGCAGGGGCGGCGGCAGCGGGGGCGGCCGTGAACGAGATGCGACCGTAGAGCTCGAGCAGGCGGCGACGCAGGAGTTCGTCTTCCTCCTCGGTGGTCTTGGCGTAGGTTCGGCGCTCCAGCGCACGCTCCGCGAGTTCCATGCTCAGCACGAAGACGTGGCCCGCTCGCAGAAAGAGAAGATTGCCGCGCTTCGCGACGAAGACCTCGCCCGTATCGCTGAAGCTGGGACGGTTGGCGAACATGGTGCCGTTCGGCAGTAAATTGTACGCGAGGAGTGTTCCCTCCTCCATGCCAGGAATGAACTTCGCGCTTTCGACTCCCGCCTCCGGGAAGCGCTGCTGAAAGTCGCGTTGCACGAAGTTGGTGAAGAACCAGATCAGGTAGTCGCGCCGCCCCCGCGTCTCATGCTCCCAGCGCTGGGTCGCGTCCATCTCAAAGCAGGCGAGGCTGGCATGGACGTTGAAGTCATCCTCAAACGTCACCACCTCCGGAGTGTCCACGATCCGTCCGCCAAGCTCGGGGAGCACCGGGATGGTGATTCGGTAGGCTCCGGTGGGGGATACGTATTGGTTGCCGTCGACTCGGCCGACGAGCCCGGTCTGGGCGGACACGGATGACGTCGCGAGAACGAGGACCGCGAGCGGGAGAACAGCAAGGCGCAGGCGCATGGGGAAAGACGAAGCCTGCGCAGAGCCGGCGGTTTTTCAAGCCGACGCTTCGGGGAGCTTCTGCCAGCTGCCAACGGGAATCTGCTCGGCACGCGCCCTGGGGTCGATCGCGGCGGCCTGCAGCCAGCGCTGGCCGTCGTCGGGAAGACGTCCACGCAGGAGTGCGCCGATCTGCTTGCGACGGTGTTGAAAGATCTCGCGGATCAGGTCGCGGGTGTGGCGTGGGAAGATGAACGGCGTCGCGCGTCGGTGGAGATTCATCAGGCAACTGTCGACTTCCGGTCGGGGATGAAAGCAGGTCGCCGCAACGGGGTGTCCAGGTGCCACTTCGTAGGCGGATTGCAGGAAGATCGAGATCGCCCCGAAGGTTTTCGAGCCCGAGGGAGCAGCGTAACGATCCGCGGCCTCCTTCTGCAGCATCAGTACCAAGCGCTCGGGGAGGGGGCCGGAGATGACCGCGTCCATCCAAGGTGTGGAGATGGCGTACGGCAGGTTCGCCACGATCTTCAGTCGGGCGGCGTTTGCCGGGTCGGTCGGGGCGTATCCCGCCAGGGGAAAGTCCAGCGCGTCACCCTCGATGAGGTGGAAGGTCTCCGGAAACTCCTTCACCACGGTGTCCCGCAGGTGCTGGGCAAGCCGCGCGTCACGCTCCACGGCCCAGACAGTGGCCCCGGTCTGGAGCAGCGCCCGAGTGAGGGTACCAAGGCCCGGACCGATTTCCACCACGGCGTCGCCGGGCCGCACATCAGCGAGTTCGAGCGACTTGCGGACGATGTTCCCGTCGACCAGAAAGTTTTGTCCGAGGGCGCGCTTCGGAAAGTGATTGATCTGGGCCAGCAGTGCCCGCGTCTCGGAGGGGGAGAGAGGCATCAGGAGGCGCGAAACGAAGCGATCAATGCCGTCGGATCCGGCGCCCGCATCAGCGCCTCTCCGCAGAGGATCGCATGCGCCCCGGCCCGGCGCACGCGCTGGACATCGGCCGGAGTCGAGATTCCGCTCTCGCTCACCGCGATCACGTGGGCGGGAAACTTGGGAATGAGCGACTCGGTCAAGCCGAGATCGGTGCGGAAGATCGCGAGGTCACGGTTATTCACGCCGATGATGCGCGCGCCGTGATCCAAGGCGCGGCGGAGTTCGTCCTCGCGATGGATCTCAAAGAGCGTGTCGAGTCCCGCCGCGTTGGCAGCGGCGAAAAGAGCGGCGATCTCGGCGTCATTCAGGGCGCGCACGATGATCAGGATGGCGCTGGCTCCGGCTTCCACGGCCTCGAGAACCTGGACCGGGTGGACCATGAAATCCTTCCGCAGGCAGGGCAGGGCTGGGGGCGCGGCCCGGAAGTGAGTCGTGACCGCGCGGAGATCGTCGAGCGATCCACCAAAGTAC
>CAIOYO010000384.1 GCA_903862595.1 uncultured Opitutaceae bacterium
CGACGAGGCGGCCGCGCATTCGGGGGCACTGCTCAAGATGCTGATGCCTTTGGCGGAGCGGGGGATCAACCTGTCGAAGATCGAATCGCGTCCGAGCAAGAAGCGTCCGTGGGACTACTACTTCTTCATCGACGTGACCGGGCACTACGATGACCCGTCGATGAAGCAGGCGCTCGCGGAGCTGAAGCAGTTCTGCCCGATGGTGAAGTGGCTCGGCAGCTACCCGTCGGTGGCCTGAGCGTTCCGGGAGGCGCGATGTCGGAACCTCGTTTGCGGGTCGGGTTCGTCGGTGCCGGCGACAACACCAGAGCTCGGCACATCCCGGGCTTTCGGGCGCTCCCGAATGTCGAACTCACCGTTGTGGCCAATCGTACCCGGGAGTCCTCCGAGCGGGTTGCGCGCAGTCATGGGATCGCCCGCGTGGCGGCGGATTGGCGTGAGGTCGTGACCGCGCCCGACGTCGATGCGGTGTGCATCGGCACCTGGCCTTACCTGCACGCCGAGGTCACGCTGGCGGCGCTCCAGGCGGGCAAGCACGTCCTCACGGAGGCGCGCATGGCGGCCGACGTCGCGCAGGCGGAGGCGATGCTCGCGGAGTCGCGCCAACACCCGCAACTCGTCGCGCAGATCGTGCCGGCGCCGTTGTCGCTGCGGATGGACGGAATCATCCGTGACCTGGTGGCTGGAGGTGCGCTCGGCGAGCTCCGGGAAGTCAGCGTGACGCATACGACGGGGCAGTTCTGCGCGGCGGACGTACTCCGCTCGTGGCGGCAGGACCGCGGGTGGAGCGGCTGCAATACACTCAGCTTGGGCATTTACTACGAGACCCTGTTGCGCTGGCTCGATCAGGATGCCGTCGTGATCGCGGCGGATGCCGCGGTTTACACGCCGCTCCGGCGGGACGCGGAGTCGGGTCGGGATCGGCCGGTGGAGGTGCCTGACACCCTGACGATCCTAGCGCGCTATCCGACGGGAGCGAGGTTGGTCGTGCACCTCAGTGCGATCGAAGGTGGGCTGGGGCGAAATGAGGTTCGCCTGAACGGGAGCCGGGCCTGCCTGCGGATCGACTTGGCGGTGGGCACGCTGACCCTGACCCCGCATGGGGAGGCCTCGCGGGATCTACCGGTGCCCTCCCTGCCGGACGGCGGCTGGCGGGTAGAGGCGGACTTCGTGGACAGTATCCGCCGTGGATCTCCGGTGCGCTTGACGGATTTCACGACGGGCGTCCGCTACATGCGCTTCACGGAAGCGGCGTGGCGGGCGTGGCGCTCGGTTGCGCCTTGAAGCCCGGGCGGCGGGCGAAAAAAAACGCAGCCCCGGGTAGGGCTGCGTTGGAAGAGTGGGGAAGGCCGGACCTTAGACGACCGACACGAGGCGGTGAGCCTTGTCGAACGAGACTACGCCGTCCTTGAGGGCGAAGAGGGTCCAATCGCGACCGACGCCGACATTCTGGCCGGCGTGCAGGCGGGAGCCGCACTGACGGACGAGGATGTTGCCGGCGAGGACGGATTGCCCGCCGAAGCGCTTGACGCCGCGACGCTTGGAATGGCTTTCGCGACCGTTGCTGGATGTTCCCTGACCTTTCTTGTGAGCCATGACGAGGTTCTCCTTATCTGATTAAGCTTTGATGGACTCGATCTTGATGACCGAAAGTTCCTGGCGGTGGCCCTGCTTGCGCTCGTAGCCCTTCCGCTTCTTCTTCTTGAACACGACGACCTTCTTGCCGCGCTTGTTTTCGAGCACCTTGGCAGTGACCGAAGCACCGGCGAGACGGGGCGTACCGACCTTGAAAGAGGCGCCTTCTCCAGCGGCCAGAACGTCGGTGATGGTGACCGTCGCACCCTTCTCCGTGTTCGGGAAGCGGTTTACGGTCAGAACATCGCCCTCCGCGACGATGAACTGCTGGCCTTGGGTTTTGATCGTGGCTTTCATAAAAGGAAACCGCGGAATAAGTGGTTTTTGCGCCCCTCTAGCAAGGACATATTTCGCTTAGCTAGGGTGTCGGGGCGAGGCGGCTCTCATTTCTCGCCTTGGTCCGAACGTTCTCGGCCTCGATCGAGGCGTTTTGCATCTCAATTGCCTGATAGTAGTGTTGGCGGCGCTTGTAGTCAGGGGGGAGGATGCCGCGGGTAAGGAGGGAACGTTCGGCCTCGAGTTCGAGTTCGCGCTGTTCGCGGAGC
>CAIOYO010000385.1 GCA_903862595.1 uncultured Opitutaceae bacterium
AAGTCCTCGCCGGCGATGGTGGCAAAGGTCCGGGCGTGTACGTCCTTGCGATCCGACACGATCCGCACCCCGGCCCCGAGCGTCAGCCGCGCATGCACGTCGCGCAGCACGTCAACGGCGGCGCTGTGCCGCGGTCGACGCAGCAGTGGTTGCCCGGTGATGCGGTTCTCCGCTTCCAAGTAGGTGTACGTAAAACGCGCATCGAAGCCGGAAGTTCCGCGCGCGCGGCCGATAAACTCCACCCCGCGCGTCATCGCTTTACCCACGTTGGCGACGGAACTGGGACTCCGGGAGAAGTCCGAGACGATGAGGTCGGTGAAGCGATTGTCGAAAAGCGTTACTCCCAGCGTCACCGTCCCCCGGGCCAAGTACAGATCGGCCCCGACGTCGCCACCACGGGCGCGCTCGGGCCGGAGAGCGCGGTTACCCACGTAAAACGCGCTCACGCCATAGAGGTCGAGGAAGCTCGGCGACCGGAACGCCGTGCCCCACGACGCGCGCAGCTTCAGCGCGGAAGGGACAGCGACCCACGCAGCGGTCACGCGGCCGGTCGCGTGACGGCCGAAGGTGTCGAAGTCATCCAGCCGCGCGCCGGCGGTGAGATGCAGGCGCTCGTGCGGCTGGAACTCGTCCTGCAGGAAGAAGGCCAGCAGGGACTGCGAGCGATCGATCGCGCCGAAGCCCGTATTCAGCGTGTGGTTCGCCTCGGCGGTGGTCCCGAACGTGACGCGGTGGTCCGCCCAACCGGCATAGGTGTTCTGCCAATCGAGCACCGCGCGGCGGTTCTTGACGACGGTGAGTTGGGTCGGACGCCCGGGGCTCGGGTTCTCGGATTCGAAGCGCCGCGCCTGACCGCCCACGACAATGTGGGATGAGCCCGCATCGCCCCAGCGCAGGCGGGTGAACGCGGTGGCCAGCCAGTTGCTCTCGCGCTCCTCGTTGTCCGGATCGTTCGTGAACCGGGTGCCCGGTGATCCGTACCGTCCCTCGAACCCCCGCACCGTGGCGCCCACGGCGACCCGGGAGGAGACCGCACGATCGAGTCGCGCGGTGAGGTTTCCGCTGCGGAACGCGTTGTTCGGCCGATCGTTCTCCGTGCTTCCGGCCTGCACGGCCACGTTGAAGGCCCACGGACCGGGCGCGCCCTGAGCCGACCACGCGGACTGCCACGTGCCGAAGGACCCCGCCTCCAGCGCAGCGCGCTGGCGGACTGGACCCTCGCCGCGCTCTGAACGCAGCGACACCACCCCGCCCACTGCCTCGCCGCCGTAGAGCGTGCTCTGCGGACCGTGCGCCACCTCCAGGCTATCGCACGCCGAGACGCACGCGCCGCCGAGGAACACGGCGTAGTCGGTATTCGGATCGTTGAAGCGAAGCCCGTCGACGAGGAACAGCGTCTGGTTGGAGTTCGCGCCGCGCAGGAAAATCGCCGTACTCGCCCCAGGCTGGCCGGAGGAGAAGACCGGCAATCCCAGCAGACTGAGCGCGCCGGAGAATCCAGAGACTTGGCGGCGCGCGAGTTCGTCCGCGGAAAGCCGGTCCACCACGCTCCCCGCCTCGCCGGCCCGCACCGGGGTGCGGGTCGCCGTGATGACGAACGGATCGAGATCCTGTGCAGCCGGCGGGGGTGCCGCCGGAAGCGGCGCCGCCAAGACGCGCGAGGACAACGGCACGACGCCGCCGGCCCACGAGGCCAGAAGCAGGGCAAAGCACGCCGCGCGGACGCAGCAGCGCCACCTGCCCGCTGAAGGGAGGAGAACAAGGGTCATGTTGCCAGATTCCAAGACGACTCACCGCCACGTCTGGAGACGCGACCGCGAGGCCGATTTCATTGATGCGATGAACAACTGCGGCCGCGCGAAGGACGCGCCACCGCAGGGGCCTGCCGGGATGGATATTCGGACTCCGCATTTCTCGCGGAAAACGTCCTCACGGACGCTTCCCGCATCCTCGCCCCCGCCTTCACCGACCGGTGAAGGTCGATTGGCTCTGCCCACGTCGTTCGTCGACGCGGTGGAGGTCTGTCTTGCGATACCGCAGCGCAACTGTGGCCGGATCTCACGGCCTTCCCCTGTTCCCGAAAGGTGGAAAGAACACGAACGACACGAGCCAATCGCCGGCCCCGAGCGGGGCAATGGTATTGTCCCATGGACCCACCACGGAGCACACATTTCAGGATTAAGTTGTTTTCCAAAAGCAGTTAACGTATTCAAGTCGCGCCCGTTTTCATCATATCATCGCATTCAGATATGACGATACGAAGCTTGCAGAGCAGTCCGACCCCCGCCTAAGGTTCGCACCGTGCCCGTCGCTCCGCGCCCTCCACTGTCGCCCGCCGCCTTCGCGGGTCTGTTTGAAGGACGGATCGCGGTGCTCGATGGAGGCATGGGCTCGCTGATCCAGGGCTACGAATTAGGCGAGGCGGACTTCCGAGGAACGCGGTTCCGGGATCACGGGCACGATCTGAAGGGCAACAATGATCTGCTCTGCCTCACGCGACCGGACATCATCGAGGAGATCCATCGTCATTACCTCGAGGCGGGCGCCGACCTGATCGAGACCAACACCTTCAGCTCCACCTCGATTGCGCAGGCGGACTACCGACTGGAATCCGTTGTGGCGGACCTTAATCTCGCCGCGGTCGCGTGCGCGCGCAGGGCGGCGGAGGCCGTGGCCTCCGCGACACCCGGGCGGCAGTGCGCAGTGGTGGGGGCGATCGGGCCGCTTAACCGGACGCTCTCCATGTCGCCGGACGTGAACCGTCCGGAGTTCCGCGCCGTGACGTGGAGTCAGGTGGTCGACTCCTACACCGAGCAAGTCCGCGCGCTGCTGCAAGGCGGCGTCGACGCGCTGCTGGTGGAGACCATCTTCGACACGCTCAACGCCAAGGCGGCGATCTTCGCGATCGAGGAGGTCTTCGCGGAGCGCGGTCAGCGCGTACCCGTGATGATCAGCGTCACGATCACCGACGCTTCCGGCCGTACGCTCTCGGGACAAACTCCGGAGGCATTTTATCACAGCATTCGGCACGCGAATCCTTTCTCGGTGGGCATCAATTGCGCGCTCGGCGGCCGGGCGATGCGACCGTACCTCGAGGCGCTGTCCCGCATCGCGGAGTGCCGCGTGACGTGCTACCCGAACGCGGGCCTCCCCAACGCGTTCGGCGGCTACGACGAATCCCCTGAGGAAATGGCGACAGTTCTCGGCGAGTTCGCCCGCGCCGGGCTGGTCAACTTGGTCGGCGGTTGCTGCGGCTCCACGCCCGACCACATCGGCGCGATCGCGGCTGCGGTGCGAGGCGTCGCGCCGCGAACCATCCCTTCCCTACCGCGGGCGCTGCGGCTGAGCGGCCTGGAACCCCTGACGGTGACCGCCCCGAACTGATCCCCGCACCTTGGTCATGTCACGCAGCGCCTCCACGTTTCTGGTCATCGGTGAACGCACCAACCTCACCGGCTCGCCGAAGTTCGCGAAGGCGATCAAGGGTGGCGACTGGACGGCCGCCGTGGAGATCGCCCGCCAGCAGGTGCTGAGCGGCGCCAACATCATCGACGTGAATGTCGACGAGGCGCTGATCGACGGCGAGGCGACGATGGTCCACTTCCTCAACCTGATCGCCTCCGAGCCGGACATCGCCCGCATTCCGGTCATGCTCGACTCCTCGAAGTGGTCCGTGCTCGAGGCCGGCCTGCAGTGCCTGCAGGGCAAGGGCATCGTCAATTCGATCTCGCTCAAGGACGGCGAAGCGGAGTTTCTCCGCCGCGCGGAGTGCATCCGTCGCTACGGGGCGGCGGCGGTCGTGATGGCCTTCGACGAGCAGGGCCAGGCCGCCACACGCGATGAGAAGGTCCGCATCTGCACGCGAGCCTATCGCTTGCTCGTCGACCGAGTGGGATTCCCGCCCGAGGACATCATCTTCGATCCCAACATCCTGACCGTCGCGACCGGCATCGAGGAGCACAACCACTACGCCGTCGATTTCTTCGAAGCCACGCGCCTGATCAAGCAGACCCTGCCGCACGCGCGCGTCTCCGGCGGCGTGTCCAACGTCTCGTTCTCTTTCCGCGGGAACAATCCGGTGCGGGAGGCGATGCACACCGCCTTCCTCTACCACGCGATCGCCGCCGGACTCGACATGGCGATCGTCAACGCCGGGATGCTCGGCGTCTACGACGAGATCGATCCGGAGCTACGCGCGCGCGTCGACGACGTGCTGCTGGACCGCCGACCCGACGCCACGGAGCGGCTGATCCGCCTCGCCGACGAGCTCAAGCAGCAGCAGGGCGGCGCATCGAAAACCGAACTCAAGGAGGACCTCGCGTGGCGCTCCGCCCCCGTCGCCGAGCGGCTCAAACACGCGTTGGTCAAGGGTATCGACGCCTACATTGAGGCCGACACGGAGGAGTGCCGCCAGACCCTGTCGCGCCCGCTCGACGTGATCGAAGGCCCGTTGATGGACGGCATGCGGGTCGTTGGCGACCTCTTCGGTGCGGGAAAGATGTTTCTCCCACAGGTCGTGAAATCCGCGCGCGTGATGAAGCGCTCCGTCGCCTACCTCACGCCCTTCATGGAGGCGGAGAAGCAGCGCGCCGCGGCGGCCGGCGAGGCCACGCGGGCCCAGGGCAAGGTGGTCCTCGCCACCGTGAAGGGCGACGTCCACGACATCGGCAAGAACATCGTCGGGGTCGTCCTCGCCTGCAACAACTACGAGGTCACCGATCTCGGCGTGATGGTCCCCGCCGAGCGCATCCTCGCCAAGGCGCGGGAGATCGGGGCCGACATCATCGG
>CAIOYO010000386.1 GCA_903862595.1 uncultured Opitutaceae bacterium
CGCAAGCGCCGGGCCAGCCTCGCGCTTCGGGAACTGGCGGACACGCCGCTCTACCTGGCCGCGCGGGAAAGCGCCCCCCTCTTCAACCCCTGGATCGTGGTATTGTGCCAGCAAGCCGGATTCCAGCCGAGGATCGCGCGGGAGGAAGGCCAACCGGCGACGACAATCAGTTACGCGGCGGCGGGCATGGGGGCCACGATCCTGCCGGCGCAATACGCCCAGCTGCGGCCTCCGGGCGTGTGCTTCGTGCCGTTGGCCCGCCCCGTGCCGCGCTACCGTTACTTCGCGGCTTGGGCGGAGTCCCACGCGCACCCGGCGCGCGGCCGCTTCATCGAGCTGGCGCGCGCGACGGTGGCGGCGGCGCGACCGGCCCGCGCGGGATAACCCACGCGGCAGCCGGCGCGCACACCGAACGTTCCGTTAACGGAACTTGTACTCGACCGACAGCGTGAAGGCGCGACCGCGCGGGTCGGCGATACGCGGCTCCCAGCTGCTACCGGCACCCGTGTTGGTGTCGTAAGCGACCGAGAAGGGCGGGTCCTGGTTGAACAGGTTCTTGATGCCCGCAACGATGGTCACGTCCCGGCGCCAGCGGTAGGTCAGACTGGCGTTGTAGGTGATGTACTCGTCGACCTTCGGGTTCCAGTTCGGCGGAACGACCGTACCGTTGGCGACGCCCGGGAGCACGAAGTCCATGTAGCCGGCGCGGTACAGCTGGCTCACGCGACCGGTCCACTTGCCCTTCCGGAACGAGGTGGAAGCCGTGTACTTCCACTTCAGGCCGATGTCGCTGGCGCGGGTAAAGCGACCGATCTCGCTCCGGCTCCAAGGAGCGGAGGCGAGGAGGCGGGACTTCTTTTCCAGCAACTGCGAGATGTTCGTCTCGGCCGTCAGGCGGCCACCCAGCACGTCGAAGTCGCCGCGCGCTCCATACTCGATGCCCTTGGTCTGGGTCTCGCCGGCATTGAGCCAGCGATTATCGATCGCGATGATCTGATTGCCCGCATTGCGGACGATCGCATCCGGGAAGAGCTGGTAGTTCTGGAGGATGACGGTCGGTCCGAGGATGAGGATCGTGCCGTCGCGCTGGACGGACCACCAGTCAGCCGTGAGAGTGATGTTCTTGATCGGCGAGTAGACCACGCCGGCGGACAGCATTTCCGCTTCTTCCGGGTTGAGCGACGTCTTGCCGCCGCTGCGGATGTTCATCGAGTTCGGCGGGATCGCGATGCCCGTTGCCGGATCACGCAGGTCAGCGCCGGCGTAGATGCTCTCCGTGACCGGATCGAACTGCTGCTTGAACGTCGGGACCCGGAAGCCCGTGCTGTAGGAGCTGCGGAAGAGCAGCTGCTCGGTCGGCGCGAAGCGCAGCGTGACCTTCGGATTCGTGGAGGCGCCAAAGCCCGTGTACTGGTCGCGACGGGCGGCGACGTTGAGTTCGACCGTCTTGACTACCGGGATCTGCACCTCGGTGAAGACCGCCTTGATGTCGCGGCTGAGCGTGCCGGCCGTCGCCAGGGCGTTGTCGAACGGCACATTGAAGATGAGCGAGTCGGCCGTGTTCACGTTCGAGCGGCGATCGCCGGCGAAGAAGTACTCCTCGCGACGGAAGTCAGCGCCGACGGCGGCGTTGACGGTGCCGGCCGGCAGTTGGAACAACGGACCAGAGGTCGTGAGATCGAAGGTCGTGTTGGTGAACTCGCCGCCGTACAGTTCGACGCCAGACGCAGATGCGGCCTTGAGGCCGTCGACCGCCGCCTGGGACTGCGTGTAGGAGAACGGGCTGAGGATGCCGTCGCTGACCAGCTTCACGAACGGTACGGTGTAGTAGTAACCGTCGTTGAGGCGCGACTTGCTCTTGCTCGAGGACTGCGAGAGACCGGCGCGGTATTCCCAGTCGGAGAAGAAATCGAAGGGCAGCGGCAGCGGACCCTCGAGGGAACCGAGGAAGCGGCGGGTGTCGCTGATCGTGCGCAGCTCACGGTTACCGCCCGGCAGCGAGCGCCAGCGGAAGGCCATCGGCAGACCGCGGTTAGCCTCGAGGGCCGGGAAGTACGCCACCAGGGAGTTGAAGATCCGGTTATAGTCGGCGCCCTTGCTCGGATAGAGCAGGTTGAAGAGCGGATTCGGAACCACCGTGCCGTTGGCTGTGGTGGTGGTGGGTTGGGCGCCCGCAGCCGTCGAGGCGGCGGTCGACCACTGATTGGGGGAGAAGCTCTTGGTCGAGTCCGAGCGGCCGATCACGGCCTCGATGGTCGCGAGATGGCGGCCGAGCTTGTAGGAACCGCGGCCGACGAAGTTCGTGTTCTTGACCGGCTGCTGCAGCACGGCGGCGCGGCCGGTGTCCCAGGCGGAGCCGTACTTCGACGCGGCGGTGGCCCAGAGACGCTCGTCATAGGGTCCCATGCCATCAAGGCCGGTGTAGCCACCGGTGAAGGTCGGCAGGTCGACGACGTTGATGCCGTTCACGCGCAAGGTGGCGGTGGCGTCGGCCGGGTCGATCGGGCCGGTGCCGGCACCCGCCACAGTGGCGGCGCCGCTGCTCAGGACAGTGCGCTGGCCATTGATCGCGAACAGCGTGGCGACCGGAGTGCCGCGGGTGTCGGGCGAGAGACCGCGATTGGGCTGGAACGTGTTGACGAAGTCGCGCTGGTCACCGTCGAGACGCTTGTGATCGGCGACGGCGAGCGACGCCATGATGTTCCAACCGTCCTTGTCGAGGCTGCCCCAGCCACCGACCAGCGAGTAGCGGAAGAGGTTACCGCCACCGTCCTCGGTGACGTCGGCCGAGGCATTCGCGACCACGCCCTGAAAATCGGTCTTGGTGATGAAGTTGATCACGCCGCCGATCGCGTCGGTGCCGTAGATCGCGGAAGCGCCGTCCTTCAGGACCTCGACGCGCTCGATCGCGGCGAAGGGGATCGAGTTGAGGTCGACCACGCCACCGTTCAGGCCGTGCGAAGCGACGCGGCGACCGTTGAGAAGGATCAGCGTGGCATTGGAACCCTGTCCACGCAGGTTGGCGGAGCTCGCGCCGTTGTTGCCGCGCTGGGCACCGGCGACGACGTCGGAGTTCGACGCGAGGTTGTCGAGACCGTTGCCGTTGATGTTGAGGTTCATGATCAGCTGCTCGGCGCTGGCGATGCCCTCCTGCTCGAGATCGAGCTTGGTGAACACCGCGACCGGCAGCGCACCCTCATCGGCCGGGCGCTTGATGGACGAGCCCGTGACCACGAACTTGTCGAGCTTCACGGTTTCCGACGACTTGGCGTCAGCCGCCGGGGTCGGCGTCGTGGCGACGGCCTGGGCGAAGGCAGCGGAGGCAGATCCAGCCAACGCGAACGCGAGAAGCCCTCGCGCGAGGGATGAGGTTATACGGGTTTGCATGGTGAAAAAGAGATGCATCCGCGGATGCGGAGGTCGGTTCAACGAGCTTTCAGTCTGTGCCTTAGCCCACCCGCGTCCAAGCAGATTCTCGGCCAAAGTCCGGCTCGGGAGGTCATCTGCGCAGAAGGACCGGACCAGGACGAGAGCCCGCGCCCCTTCGCCGCAAGGCGCTGGGCGACAGCCGCGTGTAGCGCTTCATGACCGTGGCGAAGTACTGAGACGACGAGAACCCGAGGTCGTGGGCGATGTGGGTGATGGGACGCTCGGTCTCGCGCAGGAGTTGCTCAGCGCGGATCACCCGGGCGCGCAAAACGTACTCGCCCGGGGGCATGCCGCATTCCTGCCGGAAGCAGACCTTGAAACGAGGCAGCGACAACCGTGCCTTGGCCGCCAGTTCGGGGAGCGGAAGTGGAGTGTCGAGGTGACGCTCGATATGCTCCAGCACCGGCTGCAGCGAGCCGCCGTGGCGTCCCGAGGTGTCGACGGAGGCCAAGGCAATCACGCGCAGCAGGAACCCGCTCACGTGATGCCAGAGCGCCGCTGACCGCAGCGGCCCGTCCGGTCCGAGCTGGAGGCGCATGATCGCGTCGCAATGTTCCCGCAGGCTCGCGTCTCCGGAAAAATGCCGACGCGGGAGGGCCCGCAGGGCATTCGCCAGAGCGGCCCCCTTCGGTCCCGGCAGACCCCCACCCCGCCGCGGGAGACTGAGGATCAGCCAGTAAAGAACCCCTTTCTCCTGAGGCCGCGAGCCGGTGCTGTGCACTTCCCCAGGATGCGTCAGGAAGACGTCTCCACCCTTCAACTCGTAGGTCCGGCCATCGACCACGTACGTCTGGCGACCACGGACGAGGAGGCAAATCTCGATCGCACCGTCATGCTGGTGGTCATCGAGCGCTGCATGGGCGACCGTCTGGTTGTACCGCCCCAGCTGCAGCATCCCCGGCATCCCCGGCACATCGAGCGGCAGGATCAACTTCGGGTGATGCATCCAATCGGCGCGCGGCATGTTCGATTTCGTATCGCGCACCCTGCCTGAAAGTCAAACATCGGGAACTGTGCTAAGCTGACGCCATGAGTTCCTCCGTGCCCGACGCCCCCGACCCGCGGCTGACCGCCGAGCCGCCGCTGCGCCAGTTCACCGAGGAAGCGCGTCGACCGAAGGGGATCGAGTGGTATCGGAGCCCGCTGCCGCCCGGCGCGATGAAGTCGCTGCACGTGCGCAGCAACCTGCGCGGCGCGGCGCAGACCCTCGGCTATCTCGCCATCCTGGCCGCGCCGGCTGGCCTCGCGATCCGGGCCGGCCTCGCGCACGCGTGGGGCTGGGCTGCCCTCGGGGTCTTCTTTTACGGCGTGATCGCCGCCTTCCTGATCAACGGGGTCCACGAACTCGGCCACAACACCGTCTTCCGCTCCGCCTGGCTCAATCGCTGGTTCTGCCGCCTGCTCGCGTTCCTCGGCTGGATCAACCACGAGGTTTTTGAGACGAGCCACGTCCGGCACCACCGCTACACGCTGCATCCGCCGGACGACGACGAGAATCCGCTGCCGATCCGTTTCACGGCGCAGGACTTTTTCAAGGGCTGCGTGTTCCACTACGGCTTCTTCGTCTACGCGATCCGCAAGATGGTCCGCCTCGCCCGCGGCCGTTTCGAGGGCACGTGGGAGCAGACGCTCTTCCCCGCCGACCAGCCAGCCATCGCCCGTCCTGCCGTCCTGTGGGCACGCGTGGTTCTTGCCGGACATCTCGCAATCCTGATCGTTTCCGTGATCAAGGGCTGGTGGATCGTGCCGGTGCTGATCAGCGCGGGTCCATTCTTCGGCAACGGTCTGTTTCTGCTGTGCAACAATACACAGCACATCGCGCTGCCTGCGCACAACACCGACTTCCGGCTGTGCTGCCGGACGTTCACGCTGAATCCGTTCGTGCAGTTCCTCTACTGGCACATGAACTTCCACACCGAGCACCACATGTACGCCGCGGTGCCGTGCTATCGTCTCGGAAAGCTCCACCGCCTGATCCGCCACGACCTCCCACCGACTCCGCACGGGATCCTCGCGGTGTGGCGTGACATCGCCGCGGTCGTTCGTCGTCAGCAAGCCGAGCCGGGCTGGGTCTTCCAGCCAGTGCTGCCGTCCACCACCCGTTCCGCCTCGGCCTGACCACCGGCGCCGGAGCGGCAACGCCGGCGGGCTCCACCCGCCATCGGCGCGCCGCGATTCAGCGACATCACAGCCTGCACCCTCAAGGCGAGCGCAGGCCATGCCCTCCGTCAGCGCGCCGCATCCGGCACGCCCGGCACCCAGACGTCCGCATAGCCCAGCAGGGTCGGAATGCGCCGGGCACATTCGATCACCCACAGGTCCCACGCTCCGTCGATGTAATTGCGGTTCGTGGGTAGAGGGCAGGCTTGAGCGTACAGGTACCAGCGTCCGTCGATCGGGTAGAAAGCCGGGGTCGCGACGTGATACATCGCGTCGTCGCGATACAGGCCGGTCCATTGGGTCTGCAATACGGTGTCCGGCGGCAGCGGCTGCCAGCCGGTCCGCGGCGACTTGCTCACCGCCAGGGC
>CAIOYO010000387.1 GCA_903862595.1 uncultured Opitutaceae bacterium
GCCACGGCCCCGCGGGCGAGACCGCGGCGCGCTGGCTGCTCGCCGCCGAGCTCGCGGTCTGGCTCTTCCCTTACCTGATCTTCGTCTGCCTCGCCGCCGCCTTCAGTGCGGCCCTGCAGACGTTCAACCGCTTTCTTGAACCGGCACTGTCGCCGATCTGGCTCAACTGCGCGATGATCGGGCTGCTCGCCTTTTCCGCCACGCGCCACGCCGACGCCGCGCCGATCGAGCACATGCGGTGGCTCTGCGGCGGCGTCCTGATCGGGGGATTCCTGCAGATGCTGGTCCCCGCGCTCGCGCTGCGCCGCCTCGGCTGGCAACCCCGCCTGGACCTGAGCGCGAGCCCCCGCGTACGCACGATCATCGGACTGATGGGGCCCACCGTGTTCGGTTCCGCGATCTACCTCATCAACCTCGCGGTTTCCCGGCTGGTGGGACTGTCCCTCGACGACGCTTCAGTCACGCTGCTGAACCTCGCCACCCGGTTGATGGAGTTGCCGATCGGAGTCTTCGCGGTGGCGGTGACGACCGTCGTGTTCCCGCTCATCTCCCGACACGCGGCCGCCGGCGAATGGGACGACCTCGCCCGCGCGTACCGTCGCGGCATGCGGTTGATCCTTGCGGTCAACATCCCGGCCGCAGTGGGCCTGGCGCTGCTCGCCAGCCCGCTCATCCGGATGCTCTTCCAGCGGGGTGCCTTCTCCGCCGCCGACACCGCCGCGATGGCACCGGTCCTCGCGGTCTTCGCCGCCGGACTACCGTTCCTGTCGTTCGTCAATCTCGCCCTCCGCGCCTTCTACGCGCGGCAGGACACGCGCACGCCGGTCCACGCGGCGCTGCTGAGTTTCGCCGTGAATCTCGCCCTCAGCCTCGCGTTGATGGAACCGGCCGGCACCTTCGGCCTAGCGATCGCCGGGACCGTGTCCACGGGTGTGCAGGCGTGGTTTCTGCAGTCACGCCTGACCCGTCTGCAGCCGGGTCTGGCGTTTCACCACTTGTTCGCCGATGCCGCTCGCATCGTGATCGCCTCCGGCCTGATGGGTCTCGCGGTGCTGGGCTGGCAGCTGGCGCTTCCAGCGACCGGTTCGCTCGGGGCTGACGTGCGGCTCAGCATCATCGCGATCGGGACCGCGGTGCCTCTCTACGGTGCGCTGCTCTGGATGCTGCGATTCGAGGGTCGCACGGAGGCCATCGAGACCCTCCGCGCCGCACTCACCCGGCGGCGCTCGCTCTGAGTGCACGGCCCACACACCCGGCCTCGCTCCACTCGCCACGCTCCGCCGCATCGGGCCGCCCGCCCCCTCGCCTTTTCCTCAGACCGACGCCAGTTCCCTCTCCGATGAAGCGCACCCCCGACGGTTTCATGCTCGCGATGCTGCTGGCGCTCGGGCTCGCGTGGCTCTTTCCGGAGCCGGGCGCGCGCGGGGGCTGGCTCCACCCGGAAATCCTCACCAAGGCGGGTATCGCACTGATCTTCTTCCTCCACGGCGCCGCCCTGCCACTCTCGGACCTCAAGGCGGGCACGCTGCGTTGGCCGCTGCATGCGGTCATCCAGGCCACCACCTTCATTGTTTTCCCCGTGCTGGGCCTGCTGATCCTCGCGCTGGCGGGTCCACTGCTCAGCTCCGACCTGCGGCTCGGGGTGTTCTACCTTTGCGCGCTGCCGTCCACGGTTTCGTCATCGATCGCCTTCACCGCCGCGGCCCGGGGCAACGTGCCCTCCGCGGTCTTCAACGCGACGCTGTCCGGCCTGCTCGGCGTCTTCCTCACGCCGCTGTGGATCGGCCTGCTGCTCACCACGGCCGGCCACGCAATGCCGCTCGGTCGCGTCATCGGTGATCTCGCGCTCTGGCTGCTGCTGCCGCTCGCCCTCGGCCAGGCGGCGCGGCCCTTCATCGGTTCGTTCATCACCGCGCACCGCGCCCGCATCGGGCTCGTCGACCGCGCCACCATCCTGCTGCTGGTGTACACGTCGTTCGCCGACTCTTTTCAGCAGGGCGTTTGGTCAGGCCACGGGTTCGGGCTGCTCGCCAGCCTCTCCGTCGGCGCGGTGATCCTGTTCGTGGGCGTCGCCGCCTTGGTGAACCGAGTCTGCTGCGCCCTCGGGTTTCCGACGGAGGATCGGATCGCCGCGATCCTCTGCGGCTCGAAGAAGACGCTCGCGTCAGGTGTCCCGATGGCGTCGCTCATCTTCGGCGCCCACCCGGGGCTGGGAGTGATTCTGCTGCCGATCATGATCTACCACCAGCTGCAGTTGGTGCTCTGCGCATGGCTGGTCGACCGGTGGTCGCGGCGTCCGCTCTGATCGCGCCGCGCGCCGGCTTGCCGCCCCGCTTTCCCGGCGGCAGTCTCGGCAGTCCATGCCTTCCCTCTTCGATCCAGTCCGTCTCGGCGCCCTCGAGTTGCCCAACCGCATCGTCATGGCGCCCCTCACCCGCTGCCGCGCGGGCGCGGGTCGCGTGCCGCACGCCCTGAACGCGCACTACTACGCGCAGCGCGCCTCCGCGGGACTGATCATCGCCGAGGCCACCGCCGTCGATCCGATGGGCGTGGGCTATCCGGATACCCCCGGAATCTGGAACGAGGAGCAGGCCGCCGGCTGGCGGCTCGTCACCGACGCCGTCCACGCCGCCGGCGGCCGCATCGTCCTCCAACTCTGGCACGTCGGTCGCATCTCCGATCCCCACTACCTCGGGGGCGCACTGCCGGTCGCTCCGAGCGCCATTGCGCCGGCCGGCAAGGTGAGCCTCCTCCGCCCCGCCCGGCCGTTCGTGACGCCGCGCGCCCTCGCGACCGAGGAACTGCCTGGCGTAGCCGACGCGTACCGGCGCGGGGCGCTCCTCGCCCGCGAGGCTGGCTTCGACGGCGTCGAGATCCACGGCGCCAACGGCTACTTGCTGGATCAGTTTCTCCAGTCCTCCACCAATCAGCGCACCGACGCCTACGGCGGCTCGATCGCCAATCGTGCCCGCTTCCCGCTCGAGGTGACCGACGCGGTCCTCTCCGTCTGGCCCGCCGACCGCGTGGGGTACCATCTCGCCCCGGCGCAGGACAGCCACAACATGAGCGATGCCACGCCGGCCGAGACCTTCACTTCCTTCGCACGCGAACTCGGGCGCCGGAAACTGGCCTTCCTCTGCACACGCGAGGGGCTCGGGGAGGGACGCCTGACGCCGGCGGTCAAGGCCGCATTCGGAGGACCGCTGATCGCCAACCAAGGCTTCACTGCGGAGACCGCCCAGGCCGAACTCGACGCGGGCCGGGCCGACGCAGTGGCCTGGGGCCGGCTCTACATCGCCAACGCGGACCTGGCCGAACGGCTGCGGCGCAACGCCCCTCTCAATGCGCCGGTCCCGGAAACTTTCTACGGCTCAGCCGGAGTGAATCCTGAAATCGGATACACCGACTACCCGGTGCTCGCTGCCGGGGCGCAGTAGCGGACGGACGCGCGGAGTCCCCCAAGACGAAGCCTCGCTCACCGACCGGGATCGCGCCGATCTCCCCGGTTTGGTGCGGGCGAGGAGGACCGCGGGTGCGGGTGCGGAGGCGTTCAGGCCTCTGGCCGGAACGCCCTGCCCCGCGTCGATTTCCTCACGGAGCTCCGGCGGAGCGCAGCGCATCCAAGACGATGCCCGGCGTCAGCAATTCCGGCAGCACCCGCGGCGCGGCTTGGCCGGGATGGTAAAGCAGATTAAACGGTACCGCCGAGCGCTGGAACTTTGCCAGTTCCTGCGTGATCCGCGGGTCCTTGTTGGTCCAGTCAGCCTTGAGCAGGAGCACGTCGCGGCGCGCCAACTCCGCGAGCACCTCGGACGAGGAGAACACGGCCGCCTTGTTCGTCTGACACGTCGCGCACCAGCGGGCCGTGAAGTCCACGTAGATCGTCCGACCCGCGGCCTGCGCGGCCGCCACCGCCTCCGGGCTCCACGGCTGCCATGCCACCGCATACGCGCCCTTGCCCGAGGCGCCGCCAGCGCCCGTCGACGAAGACCCGACGGCAGGCGGCGGCTGGGGCCAGCCCAGCGCCACGCCGGCCACCAGCAGCGCCAGCGCCGCCGCCGTGCCCCAACGCTGCCGCGACGGCTTCCCGTGCGCCTGCCCAAAGCGCCCGTAGGCCCAGGCCGCCATCGCCACGAGCACGAAGGCGAACAGAATCATCAGGAGCCCATAGTCGTCTCCCGCCGTCTGCGCCGCGAGGACCCACACGAGCCAGCCCACGGTGGCATAAAGGGGGAACGCCATCAGTTGCTTGAAGGTCTCCATCCACGCACCCGGCCGCGGCAGCAGCTTCACGGCACTCGGGAAAAGCGAAAGGAGCAGGTAAGGCGCCGACAGGCCCACCGCGATCGCCGTGAAGACGACGAGTGACTCGACCGCCGACAGCGCCAAGGCCGCGCCGAGCGCCGGCGCGAGAAAGGGCGCGCTGCACGGCGTCGCCACCAGCGTCGCCAGCATGCCCGTGAAGAACGATCCACCGAGTCCCTCCTGACTCTGCAGCCCCGCTCCGGCCCCGGTTGCGGACAGGCCGACCTCGAAGAGGCCGCTCAGGTTGAGCGCGAACACGAGCATGAACACCGCCATGCCATAGACAAAGGCCGGCGACTGCAGTTGGAAGCCCCAGCCGAGCTGCTCCCCTCCGGCTCGCAGCGCCAACAACGCGCCGGCCAGGGCCCAGAACGACGCCAGCACCCCCGCCGTGAAGACCAAGCCATGCAGCACGATTTTGCCGCGATCGCTGCCCGCCTGATTCACGAAACCAAGCACCTTGATGCCCAAGACCGGGAACACGCAGGGCATCAGATTCAGCACCACCCCGCCGAGAAACGCCAGCAGCACCGTGCCGACCAAACCGGTACTCGCGGCGGCGCCATCCGTTGCCCCCGCACCAACGGCAGCGCCGGATCCCGACGCTGCTCCGGAACCCGCGTTCGCACTTGCCAGCGAGCTCGTCCCTGCGGC
>CAIOYO010000388.1 GCA_903862595.1 uncultured Opitutaceae bacterium
AAACGTGACCGCTTGGCCCAACCTGACTCCGCTGGCCGATGGGTCGATCATCGCCTCCATTTTCAACCAGCCGAGCCACGGCTTCTGGGAAGGAGACGTCGACTGCTGGGGCACGACCGACGCCGGCGCGAGTTGGCAGCTTCGGGGAACTCCGGCCCCACACGAGCCGACGACAAATCGGATGAACGTGGCGGCAGGAACTAACGCGAAGGGCGAACTCATTGTGCTGGCGGCGGGTTGGTCACACCGTCCGCCTCCACCGCCCAAGGGAACGCCGCGTCGCCACGATCCTCCGTCCGTGATTCTCCCGATCTGGGTCTGCCGCTCGACGGATGGCGGCCGGACGTGGACCCGAAGCGAGGGAGTGGAGCTCCCGTCGAAGAGCAGGTTGGCCGCACAGGGAATCGTGCTCTCCGACCACCTCTTTCCCTTCGGCGACATCATCCGGTTGGCGGACGGGAAACTCGGCGTTTGTCTCTACGCTCCCAAGTCGCTCGGCGTCCCAAACTCCAAGCACGAGCACGTCTCCTACTTTTTTACCAGCGCCGACGATGGCCTGACTTGGACGCTTACCGGGGTGATCGGACAGGATGATGTGAACGAGACGACGCCTCTCCCTCTGCCCGATGGCTCCCTCCTCGCCTGCGGTCGAACGACCCGGGGGCGGCACCTGGAGCTTTTCCGCTCGGCCGATCACGGGGCAACGTGGAAAGCCGAGGGTCCGGTCACCGCGTCGGGTGAGCACCCCGCTGATCTCACGGCGTTGTCGGACGGGCGGATCTTGCTCACGTACGGCGATCGCAACGGAGCCCTTCCGGGATCGAAGTGGCCCGATGGATTACCCGGTTCCGGGATCTTTCCGCACGGGATCGAGGTGCGCGTCAGTTCTGATGCGGGTCGCACGTGGAGTGCACCGGAGCGGATCGCGACCTTCGACGGAGACGGCGGGTATCCCGCCACGGTGCAACTGACGGATGGTCGATTGCTCACCGCCTACTACGCGAAACGGACGCCGCTCCACGAAGGCTACCAGATGGCGACGGTCACCTGGAAACTTGCTCGGACGCCGTGACCAAGCTCGTGTTCAGAATCGGGGGTGGCTTCATCCGATGGAAGCATCCCGGGCCCCGATCTTCCCGCTAAGCGGATCTTTCTTACCGTCATTTACCCCCCTCCACTCAATCGCATGAAAATCATCCCTCGATTCGTTGCTGTCCTGCCCCCGGCCCTCGCCTTTGCGCTCGGCGTGATCTCCGCTCCCGTGGCCGAGGCGGCGGAGAAGCAGCTACACAAGGTCCAAGATACCGTCCTCTATGACGGGCCGCGCTTCTACAGTGCGTTTCCATCGGTCGTACGGCGGCCCGACGGCGAGATCCTCGTCGCCTTTCGACGCGCCCCGGATCGCAAGTCCCTCGGTGAGAAGACCAACAACCATGTCGACCCCAATAGCTACCTCGTGGCGATGCGCTCGCGCGATGGGGCCAAGACTTGGAGCCCGACTCCTGAGCTGCTGTACGCCCATCCTCTTGGAGGGTCTCAGGATCCCTGCTTGCTGCAGTTGACCGACGGCGATCTGCTGTGTCTTTCCTACTTGTGGACGTTCGTGCGACCGGACGGCATTCCCAATCTCAAGCCGCCCGTCTTCCAGAACTATCCGGGATCGTTCTTCAGCGGTGGCTACATCGTTCGCTCCTCCGACGGGGGAGCCTCTTGGAAAGGACCATTCTCCCCGCTGGCGATTCCGCAAGAGAAGTATCTCAGTCCTTTCGGCGACCCCCTGCCCGCGTACAATCGGGGTGCGGCGATCGAGGGTCGCGATGGCCGACTTTTCTGGGCCGTCGCGGCCAACCATCAGATTAGCCCGCGTCGCACGTCGGTCCATCTCCTCACGTCGTCGGACCGCGGTCAGACTTGGACCTACAGCGCGCCGATCGCCGAGGATGCGAAGGCGTCCTTCAACGAGACCTCGATGTACGAGACACCGAAGGGCGACTTGCTCGCCTTCCTGCGGACCGAAGACCTTGGAGACCAAGCCTGCATCGCTCGTTCCACCGACGGCGGCAAGACGTTCCAGCCCTGGCAGCCGATGGGTTTCAAAGGCCATCCGCTCCATGCGCTGCGGCTCCCCGACAACCGGGTCCTGCTCACCTACGGATACCGCCACAAGCCCTACGGAATCCGCGCCCGGGTGCTCAATGCAGAGTGCACGGATTTCGCAACCGCACCGGAGATGGTCCTCCGGGACGACGGTGGCACGACCGATCTCGGCTACCCGTGGTCGGCGATGATCGACGATAACCGTGTGATCGTCGTCTATTACTTCAACCGCGAGAACGGTCGACGTCACATCGCGGCGTCGATCCTCGAATTGCGCTGACCGAGTCAGCGGCGCCCGTCGCCGCCACTCTGCCGCTTCCGCCGCTCCTCACCCGTGTCCTCCAATCGTCGATCTTTCCTTCTGTCCGCAGCCGCGGGTGCCGCACTGACTCCGCTGATCGGCTCTTCGGTGGCGGCGGCCGCGTCCGCGCGCGCGGCATCCGCCGATCCCCGGGCGGCGTCGCGGGAGCGCCTGCGCTCGCGGCATCGAAATCTCTTCAACGGCGATACCTGCACCTTCTTCTATAATCCCGAGAAGTGGCAGCCGGAGGATTTCGCCCTCAAGGAGGGCCAGGGCCGGAGCGGACGGCTACGCCTCGCGGTCGGCGGACCCTTTCAGGCGAAGGCGATTCACCGCTACGTCGCCCTCCTTGCGGAGTCGGGCGTCGACACCTTCGTGATCAACGCGAACGCGTCCCGCGCCTGGTACCCGAGCCGCAAGATCCCCTCGATTCTGGATGGCTATCGCCGGGGCGATCGGGAGTTCTTCCGCGGGCACGCGAGCAGCGCGGGGGTGACGAAGCCGGAGGACGTGGAAGACTTTCTCGATCGCTTCGAGGCGTTCTTCGGCCTTTACCAGGACCTCATCGACGCCGGCGTGGACTGGTTGGCGGAGACGGCGAAAGCCTGCCGGGCGAGTGGAGTCGCGCCGTGGGTGAGTATCCGCATGAACGATTTCCACGGCTGGGCCAACCCCGCGGGAAGTTTCTTCAATCACCCCTTGCTGGCCCGGCCCGAGTTGCGACTGAAGCGCTCCGCGTATTCCCCGACGATGCGGAATCCGCTCTATCGCGAGGGGCTCAATTTCGAGCATCCCGAAGTTCGCGAGGCCCTTTTTGTCCAGATCCGCGAGGTCGTCGAGGACTATGACTTCGAAGGATTGGAGCTCGACTGGCTCCGCAATCCGATGTGCTGCGAACCGGAAGCGAGCGCGGAGACGGTGGCGACGATGACGGCCTGGATTCGCGAGATCCGCGCCCTCGTCGACGCCCGATCCCGGCAAACGGGGCGCCCGTATCCTTTCGGCCTGCGTATTCCCGGACGTCTTGAGACTCTGCGGAGCATCGGGCTCGACGTGGAGGCCCTCTGTCGCGAGGGGGTGGTCGACTGGATCGCCGTTTCCGGCTTCTGGTGCACGTCGTGGGAAATGCCCCATGATGAGCTCCGCCGACGGATCGGCGACGAGACCGTCATCTACGGCGGTTTGGAAGCAGGGGCGAATGTCATGCCGACGCGTTCCGCGGACGGCGCCGTCGTGCAGCAGATCCGTCGAATCACCTCCAGTCGCGAGATGCTCCGAGCGAATGCCGCCGGCAAGCTGGCCCTGGGAGCGGATGCGCTGGAGTGGTTTAACTTCTACACGACCGATCAGGCGCAGATTCCGGGTCTGATCTCGGACTACGCCGCCTTGCGCGAGCTGCACCGCATCGAGACCCTGCGCGGCCAGCCCAAGCATTATGTCCTTTCGCGCGCGGCGAACGTCCTGACGCACATTCCGTTCGAGGTGCCCCCGCAGCTTCCCCTCGCGTTGCCGGCGGCTGCCTACCATCCGTTCCGATTGCCGATGTGCTCAGAGCCGCCCGGTGCCGCGTTGGAAGTCGTGATTCAGGTGGTGTTGCGCGCGGATGAGACGGTCGGAGCGCTGCCGGTCTCATTCAACGCCAGTTGGCCGCGGCTGGCAACGGAGCGGACGGACCGCCCGCTTTTCCCCTGCGGCTCGCTCACGCATCACGTGACGGAGCACGTCGCGTACAATGTGCGCTTCCCTCTCGCGTTGATTCGCGAGGGCTGGAACGAAATCGTGGTGGAGAACGGCGGACCGCAGACGCTGACCGTGGTCGGCCTCGAAGTGGGAATCCGGCCAGTCGAGCGCGCCGGGGTCTAGCGGCAGCGCGTCAGCTCGGCGGCATCCGCGTCGATTGCCACGCCACCATTTGCCAGCGTCCATCGCGCTTTGCGTAGACGATCGTCACGCGGAGGTGGTTGCGGTTTTCCTGGCTGCGGTTCACGGCGACGATGTGCACGACGGTGTTGATGATCCCGGTGTCGCCGAGCACGCGGACCTTCGGGTCTTCATGGCGAAACTGGTGATAGCGCAGGCGTCCGGAGCGCAGTGACTCAAGGAACATCGCCTTCGTGTCCAGCACGGCGGTGGAGTGCGTGTAGGTCAGGTCCTCGCCGAGCAGGCGGTCGACCGCATCGTAGTCGGCCCGCAGCAGGCCCTCGACGCGTGCGTTCTCGGCCGCGAGGATCTCCTCACTGGATCCGGCGCGGACCGTGGATGCCGGCAGCGATCCGGCCAGAATGAGTCCAGCCAGTGCGACAAGCGTGACGAAACGACGGGGCGACCAGGGGTAAAGCATCATGGCGGCACCGTGGCGGTTCTGGACGCGGCAGGCAAGCGGACGTGGCGGGCCTCGCCACGCGCAAGCCAACCCTGCCGGGCGGAGCGGCGGTGGGCGGGCGCCGTGCGGGAGACGCCGTGCTGGCCGCGTTCTCGTGAGTTCGCGGATCAGGCCTTCGGGGCGGCTTCGGGTTGCCCGCTGCGGCTCCAGTCGATCCCGCGGGTCAGGTACATGATCGTGCCGAGCACGACGAACAGGGCGGCCGTCCCGGCGAGGAGCGCGTACTTCTCCATCTGCAGGATCATGAACAGGACCGTGTGAACGCCGACTTGGAGTCCGCCGATGACGAGGGCCCGCGGCCGACTGCGCAGGATGGCACTCGAGTAGAGGCAGATCATGAGCGTCGAGGCGCCCGCGGCTCCGATGTAGGCGGTGGGTGGCGCGAGGATTTCCCCCAGGGCGAGCAGCGCGAGGTAGAACAAGCAGATCGCGGCGCCGACGAGCGTGTAGTGGACGACGTGGAGACGCAGACCCTGCAGAATCTCGAACAGGAAGAAGGCCGCGAACACCAACGCCATCACCAGCACGCCGTACTTCAGCGAACGCTCCACCATGCGATGGCCCTGCACGGCCGGGATCTGCTCGATGCGCTCGGCGGACAGAGTGACGTTGGCCTCCTTCTGAAGGCGGAACCGCTCAGCGCGGATCGCGTTCACGAAGAGCAGCGGGATCTGCAGGAGCAGCACGATGGCGGCGATCGCCATCAGCTTCAGGGTCGGCGAGGTCCGCAGGCCGGCTGTCGGGACGGTGACGGTAGTCATGGTTCGAATAGGGACCTCGCGTGCTCCACGAGCGAGCGCGAAGCCGTCGCCGCGAAATGGGACAGTCCGTTCGCGCGACGCTCAGCGCGTCTCGCCGAGGATCCAGCTGGGCTTCCGCTCCTCGTACCGCAGGCCGTGCTTGGCGATGGTTTCGCGGATCAAGGCGACGGCTTCATCGACCGAGTCGGTGATGAGGAAAAGCCGGAGATCCTCCTCCGAGATGGTCTTCTCCTGGCGCATCCGTTCGATGTGCGCGGCGAGGTCCGCATGAAACGCCTTGCCGAAGATGATCACCGGGAACGCTTGGATCTTGCCGGTCTGGATCAGCGTCATCGCCTCGAACAATTCGTCCAAGGTCCCGAAGCCGCCCGGTACGATCACGAAGGCGTACGAGTACTTAATCAGCAGGGTCTTCCGGACGAAAAAGTACCGCATGTTCACCCACTTGTCCAAGTAGGGGTTGGGCTCCTGCTCCATGGGGAGGACGATGTTGCAGCCGACGGAGCGTCCGCCGACGTCCTTCGCGCCGCGGTTGGCGGCCTCCATGAGGCCGGGGCCGCCGCCGGTCATGATCGTGAAGCCGAGCTGGGCGATCTCGGCGGCGAGGCGACGCGTATCGGCGTAGTAGGGGCTTTCCTCGCGGAACCGGGCGGAGCCGAAGATGGCGACGCAGGGGCCGCTGAAGTGCAGGGCGCGAAAGCCCCGGATGAATTCCCACGCGATCTCGAAAACGAACTTCAGGTCGGCCCAACGGGATCGCGGGCCTTCAAGGAAGGTGATTTCTTTCAGGGGCATGGTGGGTCGTGCGTCTTGACGGAAGCATCACCGAAGTGAGTCTCGGCGCGAACTCAATCCGGTCGAATCGATCAGGTCCGGGGAACGACGCCGTGGCCCGCGGTGATGGCGGCGACGGAGAGTATGCCGCCTTGGAGGGTGAAACCGCCGGTAAAGGGGTTGGTGGCGAGGAAGAGAGGTGTATCCAGATCGGCGAAGCGGAATCCGCCGAGCCCCGTCGCGAGGCATGCGGAAACGGTCATGGCGAGGATCGACTCCACGTTGCCCCCGATCATCAGGCCCAGACCGGCCGCGCGGGCGGCGACGGCGGTATCGAAGGCGGCGGCTACGCCGGCCTTCATCAACTTCAGATTCACCACGTCGGCGGCTCCGGCGGCGACCAGACGCGCGACATCGTCCGGGGTCGAGACGCTCTCATCGGCGGCAACCAGCCAGCCCGTCTCCTGGCGGAGCGCGGCGGCGCCCGCCAAGTCGTCGCGCGGCAGCCATTGTTCGAGCAAGGCGGGCGTGATGCGGCGCGTGCGCAGTCCCTGCACCAGCACGGCGGCATCGGCTCGGGAGACTCCGGCGTTGCCGTCGAGGATGAGCGGGGAGTCGGGGGCGGTCTCGTGGATGGCCTGCAGACGGGCGAGATCGTGGGCGGGGCCGGCTTTGCCGCCGACCTTCACCTTGATCATGCGGATCCCGCGGGCGAGGATGTCCCGGGCGGCCTCGGCCGCCTCGGCGGGCGACCCCGTGGTCACGGTCATGTCGGTCTCCAGCGTCGTCTCCGCACCCCCGAAGAATCGCCAGAGGGGCGTCCCGGTCCGCCGCGTCCAAGCATCGAGCAGCGCGCTTTCAAAAGCGCATTGGGCCGAGCCGCAACCGGCACCTCCGCGTTGGCGGAACTGGGTCGCCACGGATCGCCAGTCCTCGGTCAGGGCGAGACCCTCGACCCAAGGGCGAGCGGCTTGCAGCACGGCGAGGGCCTGAGCCTGGGTTTCGCCGTTGTAGGGAGGTAGCGGTGCGGCCTCCCCATAACCCACGGTGCCATCGGTCAACTCGAGCCGCACGAGGACATTCTCGGCCGAATTCTGGGCCCCTCCGGAAATCCCGAAGGGATTGAGGAGCGGGATGTTGAGCGGCTGGACGTCGAAGCTCCGGATCGCGGGAAGGCTGGCCATGGCCGAAGCCCATCCGATCGGATCATCGGCGGCAAGCCGGCTCCCGGATGGCTTTTTGATCGGTCAGGAGTGTCGTCTGATGCCTTTTTGTATCCAATAAGGGCTGTCCGCGTCCGATCATGATCTCATGACCGCATCGCGGCCCACGTTTCCCTCAGCCTTCACCGGCATCTGCTCCCTCTGGGCTTGGCTCGGACTCGCAGCGGTGTTCGCGGGGAGCGTCTTGCCGGCCAGAGCCCTCTCGGTGACGCCGCCCAGCTTCGAAGAGCTGGTTGGAAACTCATCACAAGTAGTCCGTTTGCAGGTGGATCGGGTCTCGAGCCGTTGGGATCCGACTCCGCAGGGGGCGGTGATTCGGACCTACGTGGAGTGCCGGATTCTGCGCACGCTGAAGGGGGCGGAGGGCCCAACGATCACACTGCGGTTTCTGGGCGGGCGGGTGGGCGAGGACGCGATGATCATCGCGGAGATGCCCGCGTTGCAGGAGGGGGGGACCTACATTGTGTTCCTGAGCGAGAACGGCCGGGCCTTCTGTCCGTTGGTGAGTGCGCAGCACGGACTCTATCCCGTGGTGCGGGATGCCGCGACGCAGGAGGAATATGTGACGCGAAGCAACGGGCAGCGGCTGCGTGCGGTCGATGATGTGCAGACGCCGATCGTGGCGCAGTCGAGCCACCCGGCGTCCCGGCGCGGCGCGGGAACGGGCCTGTCGCGGCAGGAATTCGAAGACGCGGTGCTGGGGGAACTCCATCGCTCTGCGGTCAAGGCGGCACCGTGACCATGCGCCGCCTCGTTTTCCTCGCGTGGGTGATCGCGTCGGTCGCCCTGCTGATGGGTCCGCGTTCGGTGACGTGGGCCTATTCTCTGGCGAGCCAGCGTTGGACCTCCTCGCCCATTGCGCTGCAGCTGCAGCTCGATACCTCGCCCCCGGCGCGCACGTTGCTGGATGGTTCCACCGCGTGGTGGCAGGTCGCCGAGGTGGCCTTGAGCGAGTGGAACGCCGCGATCGCGGATGTTCAGTTCAGTTCCGTCCGCAATTCGACCGCTGCCCTCGGAGCGCCGAATGGGTTCAACAATGTGTTCTTCGGTTCGACGGTTTACGGCGATTCGTGGGGCTCCGGGGTGCTCGCGGTGACGATCACCTACACGAGTGGCCTGCGCCGGGTCGAGAGCGACGTGGTGTTCAAGGCTTCTCTGCCTTGGGACTCGTACCGCGGAAACCTCCGTGCCGCGACGGACTTCAAGCGCGTCGCCCTGCA
>CAIOYO010000389.1 GCA_903862595.1 uncultured Opitutaceae bacterium
ACGGGTCGGCCACCGCGCCGGACCTCGCGGGTGGAGGGGTCGAGCTCCAGATCCGCGCAGCGCAGGATGGGCTCGCCGCGCGCCGCCCCGGTCTCCGATCGCCGGACGAGGGCGGTGAGGCGCGCGTGAAGTTCGGCGGGAGCAAAGGGTTTTACGAGGTAGTCATCGACGCCGGCCTCGAATCCCTCGAGGCGCTCCGGCAGGCTGTCGGCGGCGGTGAGCATGAGGATGGGCACCGAGGCTGAAGGCCCGGCGCGGAGGACTCGGCAGACGCCGAGTCCGTCGAGCGCCGGCATGGCGCGGTCGAGGACGATCACCGCGAACCGCTCCGCCGCCGCGAGGTGAAGGGCGAGGGCACCGTTGCGCGCATGCTCGACCCTCCAGCCGCGGCGTCCGAGGAAGTCTCCAATGCTCTCCGCCATGTCGAGATCGTCCTCGACGAGGAGCAAGCGTTGACCGGTGGCGGGCATGAGGCGGAGAAAAACAGGAATCGTCAGAAAGACCAGCGCAGGCCAGCGAGCATGGCCCAGGCGTCGTACTCGATTTTCAGCTTCCGCCCGCCCTTCGCTTCGAGTTCCTGCTCGCCTGCGGCCACGGCACGGCCCTCGAGGAAGATCTCCGCCCGCGGGCCGAGGATTTTCCGGAGACCGATGCTCCACTGCCAAGCCGAGGATCCCCCGGCACTGAATTCCCCGCCGTCCGTGCCTTCGAGGTCGACATCGAGCTCCTGAATATAGCCGAAGCCCAGGCCGGCGTAGGGGGAGATGCCACGCCAGGAGAACTGCGCGCCGGGAGAGTAGGTTGCGTTGAGGAAAACGTTGTTCGACGCGGCGTCACCGCCGGTGAAGCGGCGGTCGCTGGCGACGAGCGAGTTGACGGAATTGTTCCGGTAGAACCATTCGCCTTCGATCGCCCAGCCCGCGCCGAAGCGGCGGCCGACGGATCCCCGCAGGAAGGGGCCATCCTTGAAGTCGCCCTCGTACTTGCGCCCGCCGAGGGTGATGTCGCCGGCCGGAATGATGCTGAGTCCGGCGGAGAGTTCCGCGAACCACGGCGAGGCGGCGATCGGAGCGGGCTCGGGGAGCGTTTCGGCCGCCGCGAGCGGGGGCAGGGCGGCAAGGCTGAATGAGGCCAGACCCAGCACCGCAGGGAGTCGAAGCTGGGGAATGAAGCGGAGTGCGCGGGAGAGCATGGTGGACCTCCTCCCTGCCGCCGGGGAACCTCCGATGGGAGGATCCCGCGGTGTCCGCGGTGGCAGCCCGGCGCGAAGAGGAGGTCGCCACGCTACCGGAACCTCCGTGAAGCGAGCGTGAAGTGACGGTTGGAAGCACGTGAGATCCCCGGTTAATCCGAGTCTGGTGCCGAGCCCGCGCGGCGACGGCCGCGGCCATCGCGTGGGAGACGAGCGTGGATCAGGTCTGAGTGCGACGAACGCTCTTTCGCGGTGACGCTACCGCAGGCGGTCGCATTTCTGCGAAGCGACGGAGTTCCGTCGTGGCGCTTTCGCAATACTTTCCGGCCGGCGATGCCGTAGCCTGAAATGATGCATCCGTCGCCGGGTCCGGTCACTTTGGCCCGGGATCGCGATGTGGTACGGTCGGATCGGGCGGCCTTCAGTGACGGCTCGACCGCGCTCGCTTTCGCCACCGCAGCGCCACCTGCACGAGCAGGATGAGCGCGGGGACCTCGATGAGCGGGCCGACCACGGCGGCGAAGGCGACACTGGAGTTCAGGCCGAAGACTCCGATCGCCACTGCGATCGCGAGTTCGAAGTTGTTGCCCGCCGAGGTGAAGGCGACGGCCGTCGAACGTTCGTAGTCCGTACCGATGCGACGCGCGACGAGGAAGCTCGCGAAAAACATCAGGACGAAATACAGTGCAAGGGGCAGCGCGATGCGCAGCACGTCGAGCGGCAGGGTCACGATCGCGTTCCCCTTGTAGGTGAACATGACCACGATCGTGAAGAGCAGCGCCCCGAGCGTGAGGGGCGAGATCCGGGGGAGGAAGACAGTCTCGTACCACGTCTCACCCTTCCAGCGAGCGAGGAATACTCGACTGAGCAGGCCGGCCAGGAACGGAATCCCAAGGTACGTCATCACGCTCCAGAAGACGTCGCTCATCTCAATCGCCACGATCCGTCCCTCCAGTCCGAAGTACGGCGGCAGGATCGTCAGGAAGAACCAAGCGTACAAGCTGTAGGTCAGCACCTGCGCCACGCTGTTCAGCGCCACGAGTCCGGCGGCGTACTCGCGGCTGCCGCCCGCAAGATCGTTCCAGACGATCACCATCGCGATACAGCGCGCAATGCCCACGAGGACCAGACCGACCAGATAATCCGGGTGATCGCGGAGGAAGATCACCGCGAGCAGGAACATCAGCACCGGCCCCACGATCCAGTTCAGGACGAGCGAAAGCGTCAGCACTTTCGGACTCGCCAGCACCGAGGGCAGCTGTCGGTACCGCACCTTCGCGAGCGGCGGGTACATCATCACGATCAAGCCGACGGCCAACGGCAGGTTGGTGGTGCCGAGCGTCACCGGCGCGAAGAATGCCTCCGGGTCGAGCACGACCCAGTGTCCGAGCGCGACGCCGAGCGCCATCGCGGCGAAGATCCACAGCGTCAGGTAGCGATCGAGGAAGGAAAGCTGGGGACGATCGGCGGAGCTCATGCCCGAGTCCCTCCAGACTTCAGCTGATCGCGGCGTCCGGCCGCGTAGGCGCCGAAGACCGCGCGGATCTCGTCCCGCACGCGGCGGAATACCGCTTTCTTCTCCTCATCGGTGCCGGTCGCGTGTGCGGGGTCATCGAATGGCCAGTGATGCCGGTTCACCTGGCCCGGGAAGACCGGACAAGCCTGGTCGGCGTTGCCGCAGACGGTGATCACGGTCTCAATTTCGCGGGTTGTGAATTCCTGCAG
>CAIOYO010000390.1 GCA_903862595.1 uncultured Opitutaceae bacterium
CTAGACATCATGCGCACACCCACGGCCAAGAGGCACGCAGCCACCACGTCGGTGGCGTCCCCTCCACCCCGCCGTGGCGCAGGCCACGCGGTCGAGCTACGGCAACTGCGCCGCCAACACCGTCGCGGTCTGCTCGCGACGGAAGGTGCGCAGGCGCTCAGCCAGGGCGGGATCGGTGCCCGCCAGAATGGACGCCGCGAACAAGGCGGCGTTGATCGCCCCCGGCTTGCCGATCGCGAAGGTCGCCACCGGCACGCCCCCCGGCATCTGCACGATCGAATAAAGCGAATCCACGCCCTTCAGCGTCGCACTCTCCACCGGCACGCCCAGCACGGGGAGGGTCGTGAGGGAGGCCGTCATGCCCGGCAGGTGGGCGGCACCCCCGGCACCGGCGATGATCACGCGCAGGCCGCGAGCCTCTGCGGTGCGCGCGTACTCGAACATCAGCTCCGGCGTTCGGTGCGCGCTGACGACGCGGCGCTCGTGCGGAATACCGAGCTCCTGCAGCTTCGCGGCAGCGTGCTCCAGCGTCGCCCAGTCCGACGTGCTGCCCATGATGAGGCCGACGAGAGGCGTGGCGGAAGACATCTCGCTGAAGCTGGCAAATCGAAGGTCGGTTGCCAACGTCGAAGTGGACCCGTCCGCAGACGAACACCGAGCTCAGACGAGCGACACGCCGCGCGGCATGCGCACTACGACCGTGCCAGCGATCTTGTCGTGCCAAGCCTGGCGCTCCGGATCCCAGATGATCCACAGGAAGCCCAGCCCCGCCGCGAAGAGCGACAGGAAGGACGCCAGCGCGCGCACGATCGCGGTCAGCCAGTCCACCGGTCGATCATCGAGACGGACCACCTTGATCCCGAAAACGATGCCACCGATCGTGGTGCCGCGGAACCGCCACATGACCGCCCCGTAGCCGGCTAGGAGCACGAGCGAGAGCGAGCCCTCCGCGTACACGGCGGACGACACCACCATCACGATCAGGGCGTCGATCGCCAGAGCCAGCATCCGCCGCCGGAAGCCGGCGCGCGGAAGGGCCGAGGGGACGGACACCACCAGCGCCGCCGAGCCGCCTGCGGTGCTCGGAGGGACCACCGGCATGACCGGTGGTTCCGCAGTGGCGGATCCCTCGGAGCTCGACTCCACGGACGGCGACGGGGCCGCCGAAGAGGAGGCGGCGACCGACGACGCCGCAGGAGCCGCGACACCGGACGAAACGCCAGCGGAGGGCGCCGACGAAGCCGGTGTACCATTCGACGAACGCAGGGCGCGAATCGCCGTGTAAGACGCCAAACCCAGACCGAGCCCCAACGAGACGTGCCACAGGAACGCTCCAAGAAACGGGACCGTGTAAAGCAGCGCCACAATCCCGCCACCCGTCGCGACCGCGGCGACCGTTCGCGCCGACGTTCCCAGCGTCATCCCGGCGAGCGTCCGGCGTCCGATCCACGCCAGAAGCGCGGTCTTCCCCACCAGCAAGGCCAGGAGCATCGCACCCAAGAACACGACGGGACCAACCACCGTGATGGTCAAGAGGACCATCAACACCGGCATGAGCAGTCCCGCCAGCACCGCAGCGAGCAGCGTGCCACCGGGACGCTGCTCCAACGTCTCAACGCACAACGAAATCGGCCGGGGAAAGAGCAGGCCGACCACGACGTACACCCCCAGCGCCACCAGCGCGATCATCCACGCCCAGACCAAGTCGGGGTGAAACGCCAGCGGACGGCCGAGGAAGAAGGCATGACGCACCCAAACCCGCAGGCCGACGAAGTCCGGCATCGAATCGAGGAGAGCCACCTCCACCACGCTCCCCGAAGCTTGGCTGGCCTCGTCCCTCTCGATCGGACCACCGATCGAGACCACCTCCCGCACCTCCGCCTTGGGTCCGAGTTCGACCCCGCCGCCCACCGCCACGACCTGCGCGGCCGGGGCGTCGAGAGTGACTTTGCCCAAGATCGCCACCACCGCGTCGCCGACCGGACCACGCACGATGGCGTCGCCGCCGATCACCACGACAGCGTCATCGACTTTTCCCTCCACCGTCGCGGAGCCTCCGATGACAATCACCGCGGTCCGGTGCTCGCCGGCAGCGAGGGTGACATCGCGATTGAACGCCACGAGCTCCGGCGTGTCCGCGTGGCGCGTCTTCCGTCGCGGGGCCGACGCAGTCGACGACGTCTCCGGCTGCGGCGCGGCGGCTTCGACGGCGGGCTCGGGCGGGACCGCGGGAACTGCAGGAACCGCAGCGGACGCCGAGGCCGTCGGCACGGCCGCGTCGGCCTTCGGTGCCTCAGGGGCCAAGGGCGCTGCCGGTGCGGCGGATGTCGGGGTCGCGTCCGCAGGCGGTGCGCTCGGTTCAGGGGCGCTCGGCTGCTCCGCCGACGCCTTCGACCGCGCATCCGGGCTGCCGATCTCCACCACCGTCACGGTGGTGGTGGTAGCAGAGGTCGAGGTCGGCGTTTCCGCCCGTAACGCGGTGAGGGGCCAAGCGACCAACGTGGCCAGCAAGAGGGACAATCGTGTCTTCATGGTAAAGGGAGAGGAGAAAAGGATTAGAACGGAGCGAAGCGGCGGGGCAGATCCGGGTCACCGAGTGGAGCCGTCCGCCTGCCACCAGCGCCAAGCGGCGGCTCCGGCCGCCAGCGTCGCGACATAGATGGCACCAAACGTCAGCAAGGCCAGTTGGCCCCACACGCGCACCCACTCCGGAAGGGCACCAAAGAGCAGGCGGCCGAGCGTTTGGACCGCATCACCTAACGCCGTGCTCCGGGATCCGACCCGGGTCAGCGCATCACCCAAGACCGTCCACACTTCACCGAACGGCACCGGCAGGAGCAACCAGACCGAGGCGACCGCAAAACCGAGGGCGGCGACGAGAAACGCGCCGCGCATGAAGGGCGACCACGATTCGAAGCTGCGGACACCTCGCGGCGCCCGCTGCGCTGCGACGGCGGCCAGGACCCGGGCCTCCAGGGAGGCGGACGCCGGACGGAGGGGAAGCGATCGGGCCAGACGATGGACATCGGCCTCCAACTTGGCGTGGCGATGATCGAGATCGTTAGGGTTCATGGGAAAAGGACGTCTTCCGGTTGAGACTCTTGACTGAGAAGGCGGGCGAGCGCGGCGCGGCCGCGGAGGATGTCAGTCTTCACCTTTGCGAGGGATATGCCGAGTTGCCGCGCGATCTCATCGTAGGGGACCTCCTCAAAATGAAAGAGCACCAGCGGCACCCGCTGGTGATCCGGCAACTGTTCCAAGGCTTGGTCGACGCGGGCGCGCCGCTCCTCCGCCGCCAGACCGAGCAGCGGATCCTGCCATTCGTCCGCAAAATCAACCGGCTGGTCATCCGACTCCCCATCCCGCGGACGGCCCAGCTCGGAGAAGAAACTCCACCGCTTGCGGTAGCGTTGCACGTGATTGATCGAGAGATTCATCGCCACCGTCTTCAGCCAGCCACCCGCCGTGGGACTACGACCTAGGTCATCAAAACGGGCGTGGGCGCGGATGAAGACTTCCTGAGCGATGTCCTCTGCCTGCGCCGCGTTCCCAACCACCCGCGCGGCCGTGGAATACACCATGTCCTGATACAATCGCATGAACGAAGTGAAGTCAGGAGCCTTCAGCTCCGCAGGGTCTGGGTGCACGGGAGAATCATCGCGGTTCATCGGTATCACCCGCGGGCCCCCACGAAAGTTACACCCCTCGCACTCATTTCGCGGGTCGGCGGTCAGTCGCCCGTCCGCTCCGGCGGACGGAAGGTCAGGCGCAGGCTGTTCGATACCACGAAAATCGAGCTCAGGGACATGGCCACGCCCGCGTACACGGGGGTAAGCATCCAACCAAACGTCGGGTAGAGCAGCCCCGCCGCCAGCGGCACGCCGGCAAGGTTATAGGCGAACGCCCAGAAGAGGTTCTGGCGGATGATCCCGAGGGTCCGCCGCGCGAGGCGCACGGCCTCCGCCACGCTCCGCAGGTCTCCGCTCACCAACATCACATCGGCGGCCTCCGCCGCCACTTCGTTGCCACTGCGCAGCGCAAAGCCGACATCCGCCTGCACCAGCGCCGGCGCGTCATTGACGCCATCCCCGACCATCGCGACGACCGCCCCAGCGCGTTGCCGTTCCTCGATCCGCGACAACTTGCCCGCCGGCAGCTCCTCCGCGTGGACCGAGGTGATGCCGACCTCCGCGGCCAGCGCCCGTGCAACTGTGCCGCGATCTCCCGTCAGCAACGCCACTTCGACGCCGAGTTCTCGCAGTGCATCGACCGCTTGCTTCGCCTCTGCACGGACTTGATCCGCCACCCCCAAAACGCCGATCACCCGCCCGTCC
>CAIOYO010000391.1 GCA_903862595.1 uncultured Opitutaceae bacterium
GATTGAGGATCTGCTCGCGGTGGTGACGCACGCGGCGCGGGCGGCCTGCGAGGTCCGAGCGGCGAATGCGTTCGACTTCTGGCTTGAGCTGAAGGCGCGCCAGGCGGCTTGGGGTGCCGAAGCGGGGCACCCGCCTCTGCTGGCCCAGTTCGGCACCTCGCTGGTCGAACGAGCCCTGCTTGAGGCGCTCGCGCGTTCCTGCCGCAGCACCTTGGGCGCCCTGCTTCGGAGTGATGTCCTTGGCATGCGCCTCGGCGCGGTGCATCCGGAGCTGGGTGCATTGGCGGCGGATCGTTTCCTGCCGGCCGCACCGCCGCGCTCGATCTGGTGCCGCCACACCGTGGGCATGTTGGATCCTCTGGCGGACGCGGACGTCACGCCGGAGACTCGCCTGGATGACGGGCTGCCGCAGAGCTTGGAGGCGAACATTGCCGCGTACGGCCTGCGTCACTTCAAACTCAAGATCGATGGCGGGCAGCCCGACGTGGCGCTGGAACGGTTGCGCGCAATCCTTCGGCTCCTCGAGGCGCGCGCACCGCAGGATCACGCGTTTTCGATTGATGGAAACGAGAGTTTTTCATCCACGGCTTCCTTCCAGGAATTCTGGAGCCGCGTGACCGAAGATCCGGTCCTTCGGCGGGGACTGGACCGCCTCCTTTTCGTCGAGCAACCCCTCGCACGCAAAGTGGCGCTCGACCCCGAGACTGCCGATCTGCGTGGCTGGAAAGATCGTCCGGTTATCATCATCGATGAATCGGATGCGGAGCCGGAGGATGTGCGGCGCGCCCTTGAGCTCGGGTACGCCGGCACCAGTCACAAAAATTGCAAAGGCGTGTTCAAGGGGGTCGCCCACGCTGGCCTGATCGCGCAGCGTCGCGTCTCCACCGGCCGCACGCTGGTGCACTCCGGCGAGGATCTCTCCAACATCGGTCCCGTTGCTCTTCCGCAGGACTTGGCGGTTCAGGCGATCCTCGGCATCACCAGTGTGGAGCGGAATGGTCATCACTACTTCGCCGGCCTCTCGCCCTGGCCAGAGGCGGTGCAGCAGGCGATGCTGCAGGCGCATCCCGACTTGTTCCATCGAGCGCGAGCGGGCTGGCCGACTCTCACCATTGATCGCGGCCAGATCAGCGTCGGCAGCGTCCTCGACGCACCACTCGGTGTGGGCGTGGAGCTGCCGCTGGACGGAGTCGGCTCGGGCTGGCGAACGATCGCCTAGCGTGCGACGGCCTGGGGTCGCAGGAAGCGCAGCGTCAGGATCATGGCTGCGGGTGCGACCGCGGAGATCGCCAGGCCGAGAGAGAGCGACGACTGGTCGGCGATCCAGCCGACCAGCCAGGGCATGAACATTCCGCCCGCGTTGCCAAGGGCGGCGAGCGCGCCGAACATCGTGGCTCCACCTTCGGGGTGCCGATCGGCACTCACCGCCAGCATGGTGGGCCACAGGCAGCTGCCGGTGAAGCCGACCGCGATGCCGCAGGTCAGCGCGAGTGCCGGGTGCGGTAGGAACGAGGCGCCAAGGAAGAGCACGACTGACGAGGCGCAGCCCCAGAGCATCACGGCGTACGGATCCCAGCGCGAACCGACGGCCCCGACGACCATGCGGCCGAGGGCCATTGCGATCGAGAACAGCAGCAACGCGGTACCGCCGATCCAAGCGGGGTAACCGAGGGAAACTTCGGCGTAAGCGGGCAGCCATTGAGCCATGCCCAACTCCGTGGCGCCACCCAGGAAGATCGCGACCAGCGCCACCTGGAACCACCGACTCCGCGCGAGAGTGCGGAGCTGCGCGCGGGGCGCGTCCGCGGTTAGCGCGGGGAAGCGGAGCGGGAGCAACGCAACGAGAAGCAGCAGCGGGAACGGACTCAGGATCAGGCACGTCGCGCGCCATCCCAGACCGAACTGCAACGCGAGCGTTCCGAGCAGGATGGTGATCACGGCTCCTACGCAGTAAAAGGAGTGCAGCCAGTTCATCGCTCCGCTGCGATCGTGGGGATGGAGGGCCGCGACCACTGGGCTCAGAACCATGTCCAGCATCCCCGCGCCGAGACCCAGAATCACGATCGCCACCATCAGCCACTCGTAGGACGGGGCGAGGCCGGCCGCGAGCAGGCCCACCGAAGTGCCGAGATTCCCAAGCAGCGCGAACGGCTTGGTGCCGAAGCGGTCGGCGAACGGCCCGGTGAGTAGGATGCCCGCGACGAGGCCGCCGAAGCCGACCGCTCCGAGGCGACCCAGTTGCTCCTTGGTCAGGCCGGCCGCGCCCCCGTACGTCTCGCTCAGGGTGGTCAGATATACCGGCAGCAGATTGATTCCGATCGCGAGCGTCATCATCGCCGCATAGCAGAGGCCGGTCAGAATCCGATCATGCCGGGAGAGCGGGGAAGCGGTCACGCGTCGAGAAAAGCGGCGGTCGGGGACAAGGCAACACCACGGCTGCGGTGGCTGCCGGCTTGTCGAGCGTGAGATCGCCAGTAGGGTGAACGGATGAACCCCGAATCTCGGTCTGCGATGCGCGGCGTGGTCGCGGTCCTGGCGTTGATCTGGAGTGCGGCATGCCAACCGCAAGGAACGCCGGCTGACGCCCCGAATGAGAAGGCGTCGGCGCTCGCTGGTTCGGTCGCTGCCGTGGA
>CAIOYO010000392.1 GCA_903862595.1 uncultured Opitutaceae bacterium
AAGCGGCGTTGCGCCAGCTGCAGCTCCTCCATCGACAACGCCAGACTCTTCTCGGCAACCCCGACCTGAGCGTGCCGAGAACGCGCGTCTTGATGGGCCAAACGCACCTCGGCCGCGATCTGCAGCTCGAGTTGGCGGACCCGAAACTCTTGGGAACGAAGCTGGGATCTCGCCTGGCGCTCACCGCTGCGGATGCGCTGACCATCAAAAACGGGCACCGACAGCGCCACCCCAGCGGACCACGCGACCTCGTCATGCCGCGCAAACACCTCCGAGTTCGCGAGGCCGTAGTCGCCGGTGAGCGACAGCGCGCCGAACCGTTCCCAGCGCACCGCGCGTAGCGCCTCGGTGGTTTGATCCAATTGGCGACGCGCACGAACGTAATCGGACCGCCGTTCGAAAAGGGTGCGATCGGTGCCACCTTGGAACGGCGCTTCTTCGCTGCGGCGGACAATGAAGTCGGCAAGCTCAAGCGGGAGGGCCGCATCCAGGTCCAGCAGCCGCTTCAGGCGGAGCTCACTGTCGTACACCACCGTGGCTTGCTGGAGCCTCGCCTGTTCGGCCAGCGCCAGCTGCGACTCCGCTCTCGTGATGTCGATCTGTGTCGCCACCCCGGCGGCGACTTGATTCCGCGCAAGAGCGAGCAGTTCGCGCCCGCGCCGCACGTTGGCGTCCAGCACGTCGATGCGCTTCACGTTCCGAAGATGGGTAAAGAAGGTCTGAGCCGCCGTCGCCAGGATCGTTTGGATGGTCTGCTGCACATCCAACTGCGCCACCTCGACCCCGACCTGCGCCGCTCGATACTGCGCGATTTGCTGCGGACTGAGCAGCGCCAACGACGCCGTCAGTCGCGCATCCGAACGGTTCGTTGGTGTCCCGGCAGCCTTGCTCGTGCGGGTAATGACCGGGCTCTCGGAACGCCGCTGCTGCACCGACGCCCCCACTGAGGGAAGCAAGTCGGCCCGCTGCGCGTTCGCGACCTCCACCGCCTGCTGAAAGCCCTCCCGGCTGAGGAGCACGTTGACATTCACGCGTTCCACCGCCGCCAGCGCGTCCTCCAGCTCGAGGCGCACGGGCGCCTCGGCTCGAACGCAGGCCAGCGGAGCGATGCTGATGAACAGGAACCACAACCAACGCATGGCCCGAGGCTCCCTTTCTCCGGCCATGGGCGCAAGCCTCGGGAGTTGTTCTTTTCCTTTCTAGCACCATAGTCTGACTCTCCAGACCTTCCTGAACGCCGCCCTCATGCGCATCGGCCTCGCCCAGTTAAACACCACCGTCGGTGATCTCAGCGGCAATCGCCGCCGGATCCTCGCCGCCTACGAGTCACTCGTGCGCGACGGGGCCGAGCTCGTCGTCTTTCCCGAGCTCGTCGTGTGTGGCTATCCGCCCCGCGACCTCCTCTTCAAGCGCAGTTTCGTGCCGGACGTGGAGGACTCCCTCGCCCAGATCGCCCAGGCCATCGGCACCGTCCCGGCGCTGATCGGCACCGTGGAACACAATCCGTCGTCCGAGGGCCGCCGTTGCTTCAACTCCGCCGCGTGGTGCGCCGACGGCAAGGTCCTCGGATTCGCCCGCAAGTGCCTCCTGCCGACCTACGACGTGTTCGACGAGGACCGCTACTTTGAACCCGCCTCCGTTCCCACGACCTTCACGTTCGCGGGCCGCCGAATCGGCGTCACGATCTGCGAGGACATTTGGACCGATCCGCGGTTCACCACCCGCCAACTCTACCGCATCGCTCCCCTCCGCCACCTCGCCGGACAGAAGCTCGACCTGATGGTCAATCTGTCCGCTAGCCCATGGCATCACGATAAGGGAGGCGTTCGCCAGACCCTCGTGACCGACGCGAGCCGGCTCCTCGGCTGCCCCGTCGCCTACGTCAACGCAGTCGGCGGCAACGACGAACTCGTCTTCGACGGTCGCAGCCTCGTGGCCCATCAGGACGGAAGGGTGATCGCGGGGCTCGCCGCATTCCGCGAGGACTCCCGGGTCGTTGACCTCGCCGACACGGCGCCCCGCCTCGACCGAACGTTTCAGCAGGCGGAAATGGGTGACATTCACGACGCGCTGGTGCTCGGCCTCCGCGACTACGCGCACAAGAGCGGGTTTCGACGCGCCTTGATCGCCCTATCCGGCGGCATCGACTCGGCCATCGTCGCCGAACTCGCCGTCGCCGCCCTCGGCAAGGAGAACGTGATCGGCGTCTCGCTTCCGTCCTCGATCTCGTCCCAGCATTCTCGGGACGACGCCCGAATTCTCGCGGAGAATCTCGAGATCCGCTTCGAGACGATCAGGATCGCCGAGGCCGTGGCAGCCTGTGAGTCAGCGCTCGGGCCGATTTTCGCCGAACGCGCCCGGGACGTCACGGAGGAGAACATCCAGGCACGCATCCGCGGAGTCCTGATGATGGCGCTGTCCAACAAGTTCGGCTC
>CAIOYO010000393.1 GCA_903862595.1 uncultured Opitutaceae bacterium
ATCGAACCGCGCTAGCGATCGGAGGAGAGCCGCCTAGCGTTGCAGCTGCCGGCTCACCCAGCGCGCTGCTCCAGCATCCGTCGGCGAACGCAAAATGTCCCGCAAGCGTTCCGCGGTCCGCTGCGCGCCGGCGATTCGGGCGGGATCCCGAGTACACCGCTGCAGTTCCTCCCCGAGGGGTCCAGGCGCCGCAGCCCCTTGAAGAAACTCGGGATAGACCTCCTCGTTCAGGAGCAGGTTGGCGATGCCGAGATAGGGCACGCGAAGCAGGCAGCGCCCCATGAGGTAAGTCAGGGGATTCGCCCGATAGACGATGGCACCGGGAATGCCCGCGAGAGCGCAGTGCAGCGACATGGTGCCGCTCGACGTCAACACCGCCGACGCCGCGACCTCAGTCCCCGGGGGAACGAGCGTCACCGATTCCGGAGGACGCGCGGCCCGCAACACTCCTTCGATCAATGCGCTGGGATAGAGAACCTGCGCGCGCGGAAGCCCCGAAGCCGCGAACCCCGCCAGCAAGCGCGGGAAAATACGTTCGACGGCCTGCCGCCGGCTTCCCGGCAGGAGCAGCACCGGAGCCGAGGGGTCATACCGCACCGGCGGTCGATACTCCGGGGCCAGGAAGGGATGACCGACGAACTCCGCTCGCAATTCCGTGTCGGCGTAACACGCCGGCTCGAACGGAAAAATCGTCGCCAATGCGTCCAAGTCGCGGGCCATCGTGAAGCGACGACGCGCCTTCCATGCCCAGATCTGAGGCGAAATGTAATACAGGAGCTTGACCGGACCCCCGCCCTTCGCGCTGACCCCGCGTTCACGAAGCCGTGCCGCGAGTCGAAGATTGAAGCCGGGGTAGTCCACGAGGAGCACCGCCCGCGGCCGGTGTCGCGCCACCCACTCCACCGTCTCGTCGAGCAGGTTCCGGAAGTACCGGTAATGCTTCAGTACCTCGATCACGCCGACCACGGAGGATGCGGTCAGGTCGTGCAACAGGTGGGCTCCGGCAGCCTGCAGCGCCGGTCCGCCAAGTGCGGCAACCGTCACGGCCGGGTCAGCTCGCCGCAAGTCGCGGACCAGCCGAGACGCATGCTCATCACCTGAGTGCTCCCCGGCGAGCACCAGCAGGTCCACGCCCCCTCGCTCCGGCAGAGGCAAGAGCGCCAGCGGCGCTCGCTGCGACGCCGGCCGTGGCGTCAACTTCAAGTCCTGCAGATCCTGACGGATGTGGCTCACGATGCGACGGGAAAAGCGACGTCAGGAACGACGCGCCCCAGCCCGGATCTGCTCGGTGATGATGATCGCAAGTTCCAGGGCCGACTTCGCCAGTTCCCCCGAGACCTTCGGCTGCCGCGCCCGTTTCACGCTCTCGACGAAATGCGCCAATTCCAAAGCCAAGGGCTCGCCCTTTTCGAGGGGCACTGGCTCCAGCGGCACCGCCGACAGATCGCCCGGCTTCACGGCGCCGGCGATGATCTTCTGCGCGTACTCCAGCATGCCGGCCCGCTTCACGAGGTGGCCGGACTGATTCATGAAATCGAACGAGAGATAGCCCGAGGACTGAAAAATCCGGATCTCTCGCACCTTCTTGAGGCTCATCCGACTGGCGCTCAGGTTGGCGACGCACCCATTGGCGAACTGCAGCCGCGCATTCGCGATGTCCTCGGAGCGCGAAAGCACGCTGACCCCGACGCTGTCGATCTTCTCCACGGGCGACTTGACCAGCTCGAGGACGATGCCGATGTCGTGGATCATCAGGTCCAGCACCACGCCAACCTCGGTGCCGCGGGGAGTGAACGGAGCGAGTCGATCGGCCGTGATGAACCGCGGATCGCTGACTTCCTGCTCGAGGAAGCTCATGACCGGGTTGAAGTGCTCGATGTGCCCGACCTGCACGAGCACGCCGGCCGCCCGGGCCGCCGCCAGCACGCGCTCCGCCTGCTCGAGCGTGGCCGTGATCGGCTTCTCGATCAGCAGATGGCAGCCCCCCGCGAGCAGCGGCAGCGCCACCTCGGCATGGCGATCCGTCGGCACCACCACCGACACCGCATCACACTCGGCCGCCATCTCCTCAAGGCTCGCGAAGCGACGCGCTCCAAAGCGGGCCGCGATCTCCGCCGCCCGGGCATCGTTCGCCTCGAAGAAACCCGCGAACTCCACGTCGGGGAGGCTCTGGTAGATGCGGACATGATGCTGGCCGAGCGAGCCAACTCCAGCCACGCCGCAACGAAGAACGGGATTAGCCATGGTGCAGGGTTCCTTCTGAAAGAGTCATTTGCCGGGACGTCCGCGCTGCGTGCGCCGGATTATGAGTTACGAGGATAAGCGCCGTCCGCGTCTCCGCAACCAACTCCAGCAGCAGGGTGATCACCGACTCGCCCGTCCGCTCGTCGAGGTTTCCGGTGGGTTCATCCGCGAGGAGCAAGCTGGGTTGATTCATCAGGGCCCGGGCCACCGCGACCCGCTGCCGCTCTCCACCCGACAGCTGCGAAGGCAGATGGCCGGCGCGCTCGTCGAGGCCGACGCGGGCGAGAAGCACCATGGCCCGACGCCGCGACGCCGCATCGACTCGTCCACCGATTCGTCGCGGCAGGAGCACGTTGTCTTCCGCCGTGAGCTCGGGCACGAGATGGAAACTCTGGAAGATCAAACCGAGAAAACGGTTCCGGAGCGCCGTGCACCGCCGCGCGTCGATCCGCGCGCCGTTCCACAAGAGTTCACCTTCATCCGGTGAATCGAGACCCGCCAGCAGGTGCAAAAGCGTCGACTTTCCGGCGCCTGACTCCCCGCGGATCGACACACTCTCCCCGGCGCACAGCGAGAGATCGACGCCTCGCAGCACCGCGATGCGGCGGTCGCCGCTCGCGTAGCTCTTGCGCAGGCCGCGCGCCTGCAGGACGGCGTTCGCGAGCTCACTCACTGCGAAAAGCCTCCACCGGACGGAGCCGGGCCGCCCGCCACGCCGGCACGAGTCCGGCCAAAAACGAAATCACCAGCGTGAGCACGACCACCGTGAGCACGTCACCGGGAACGGTGTGCGCAGGGAGATTGCTGAACTGATAGAACCGTCGCAGCTCGTCCTCCCGCTGAGTCATCCGGGCGATCAACATCACGGCATCGTTGCGCACCGCCAGCGCCGCAAATCCCAGCGCCAATCCGACCGCGGTGCCGAAGATCCCGATCAGCATCCCCTGCGCACAGAAGCACGCCGCCACGCCCCCAGAGGACGCCCCGAGGGCACCCAGCAGGCCAATCTCCCGCGTCTTACGGACCACCGAGATGAGGAGAGAGCTCATCACCGAGAAGGCCGCAACGATCACGATGAAGAGCAGCAGGAAGAAGATCATGCCCTTCTCCAGATTCAGGACCCAGAGGAACTCCTCAAAACTGTCCATCCACGAAAACGCCTGCATCCCGACCGGCAGCCCGCTCGCATTCAAGCGCCGCGCCAGCTCGTCCTCTCCCACGCCGGGCCGAGCACGGACGTTGATCCCGTGCACCGCCGATCCGAGCCCGTAAAGGTCCTGCACGAGGCGCAGCGTCCCGTAGACCATGCTGCTGTCGAGTTGCTGATGGCCGATCTCGACCAGACCCACCACCCGCACTTCACGGGGAAGGAAGACTTCGTCGCTGCGTAGCCGCTCGATGATCAGCGGAGAATACACCTCCAAGGTGTCACCGATCGTGACCCCCAGGGAACGCGCGAGTTCAGAGCTCACGAGCACGGAATCATCATCAAGATCGTCCAGTGTCCCGAGCCGGATGTACGTCGAAAGCTCCACCACCCCGGTCACGGTCGCGAGGTCAAGTCCCCGGATCGCCGGGTAGGCGGGTCGACCGTTCGCCATCACCATGACCACGCCCGAGGCATACGGCGTCGCCGCCTGCACGCCGGGCACCCGCGACACCTCCTTGAGGAGCGGCGCGGACTCGCCGATCAGGCCGCGCGCCTTGATCTGCACCTCTCCCTCGGTCTCCACGATCATGCGCCGGATCTCGTAGCCGAATCCGCCCATGACGCTGGTGACCACGATCAGCAGCGCGACGCCCAGCGCCACGCCCAAGACCGAGATGGCCGTGAAGAACGGGAAACGCCGGCCCGCCGGGAAGAGCTGCTTCAGGGCGAGATGGACGTACCAGGGCATGGGGACGGCGCTCAGGGCGCCGGGGTGGTCCGCAGCTGCGGGAAGAGAATCACGTCACGGATGCTCTCCGCGCCCGTCAGGAGGATGCACAACCGGTCGATGCCGATGCCCATACCGCCCGCCGGGGGCATGCCGTGCTCCAGGGCGAAAAGGAAGTCCTGATCGACATTCTGCTGTTCGCCGCCCGCTTGGGCCTCGAACATGCGGCGCTGTTCCAGCGGATCATTCTGCTCGCTGTAAGCCGGCGCGATTTCCATGCCGCCGATCGTGAGTTCGAAGACGTCCAACACCGTGGGATCCTCGCGATTCAGTTTCGCCAGCGGGCACAGTTCCCTCGGCAGATGCGTCACAAACGTCGGCTGAATGAGGCCCGGCTCGATGCGCTTCGAGAAGATCTCGTTGGTCACCTCGAAATCCTCCCACGAGGGATCGACCTTGAGTCCCAACGCTTCCGCACCGGCGATCTTCTCCGCCTTGCTGCGCTTGAACCAGTCGGCGTCCCCGGTAGCCTCGCGGATCAGATCCCGGTACGGAACCTCCCGCCACTCTCCGGCAAACTCGATGTCCTGTCCGCTCGCGGCGTGGCGGATCCGGGTCGTCCCCAGAACGGTCTGGCACAGCGAGAGCAACAGCTCCCGCACCAACACCATCATGCCCCGGTAGTCGGAGTAGGCCTGATAGACCTCGAGCATCGTGAACTCAGGATTGTGCCGCCGCGAGATGCCTTCGTTGCGGAAATTGCGGCCGATCTCGAAAACCCGATCGATGCCGCCAACCAGCAGGCGCTTGAGATAGAGCTCCAGTGAGATCCGCAGCACGAAGTCCATCCCGAGTGCATTGTGGTGGGTCTTGAAGGGCCGCGCCGCCGCGCCGCCGGCCACCGACTGGAGCACCGGGGTCTCCACTTCCACGAACTGCCGGTCCTCCAGGAAACGCCGGACGTGCGAGACGATCCGCGAGCGCAGAAGCAGGCGCGACCGTGACTCCGGATTCACGATCAAATCGAGGTAACGCTGACGGTACACCTGCTCCGGATCGCTCAGCCCGTGCCACTTCTCGGGCAAGGGACGCAGTGCCTTGGCGAGGAGCACGTACCGATCCACGCGCACGGTGATCTCGCCGGTCTTCGTCTTGAACAGCGTGCCCTCGGCTCCGAGGATGTCGCCCAAGTCCAGCTTCTTGAACGCCGCGTAGGAGTCGTCGCCCACGAGGTCCTTCTTGATGTACAGCTGCAGCGGACCCTCAGCGCCGCCGCTCTGCTGGTCAAAGATCTTCACGAACTGGCTCTTCCCCATGTCGCGAATCACGACGAGGCGGCCGGCCACCGCCACCTTCACGGTGTAGTCCTGACCGTCCACATAGGCCCGACGCGCCGCATCGGAGAAATGCGTGGCCTGGAACTCCGCGCGGAAGGGATCGATGCCGGCGGCACGCATTTCCGCCAACTTGGACAGCCGCACGGCGTGTTGGTCGTGAGAGATGTCAAGCGGTTGGTCGCTCATGATTTAATCGACCAGCGTGTCCACACCCACCGCCGCCGGCAAACCGATTCTCGGACCTCCTTGCAGCCCCCTCCCGGACTGCGCATACTGCTGCCATGGACACGCTGCTCCCCGGGATCCTCACGAGCGCGAGCCTCGGCGCCCTGATCGGACTGATTCGCCAGTGGAGCGAACTGTCGGAGGACCCGGCCGGGCGCGACGACTTCGGCGGCGTTCGCACCTACACGCTATGGGCGATGGTCGGGTGCATCGCCGCCTATGCCTCCGCTGCCTCCAGTCCCCTGCTCCTACCGGTCGCGCTCGCCGCGCTGGCCACCCAGCAGGTGATGGCCCGCCAGGCCGGTCAGCCTGCGGGCAACACGCGCTTCGCCGCGTTCATCATCGCCGTGCTGGTCGGCGCGCTGGTCGCATGGGAGGAGCGCCAAGCCGCCGTGCTGGTCGCGGGCGTCGCCATGGTCATCCTCGCATCGAAGAAGCCGCTGCACGACTGGATGCGGCGGTTCACCGAGCAGGACATCCGCGCCACGCTGCAGTTCGTCGCCATCACCGGCGTGATTCTACCGTTGGTGCCCGACCGCACGTTTGGTCCGTGGGGTGGCTTCAATCCCTACGCGACCTGGATGATGGTCATCCTGATCTCGGGGCTTGGCTTCGTCGGCTACGTCGCGATGCGGCTGCTCGGCACGCGCGCAGGTATCCTCGTCACCAGTTTGCTCGGGGGCCTCGCCTCCAGCACGGCCACCACCCTCGCTTTCAGTCGGCGCAGTCGTGAGGTGCCGGAGTGGTCTGGGCACTTTGCGTTCGCGGTGGTCGCGGCGTGCACCGTGATGGTGCCGCGCGTGGTGCTAGCCATTGCGGTGGTTTCACCCGCCCTCGCCCTTCGGGTTGCTCCGGCCTTCGCGCTTATGACCGTGCCCGCGGTCCTCTATGGCGTGATCTGGTGGCGCCGTCGGGCGGGCTCGTCCGCCCCAGCGGAACTGCCGCTGCACAACCCCCTCGGGCTCGCGACCTCAATCAAGTTCGCCCTCCTCTATGCAATCATCGCCTTCCTGATCAAGGTGATCACCACGCTGGAGTGGAACGCGAGCCTGCTGCCCCTCAGCTTTGTGTCCGGGCTCACAGACATGGACGCGATCTCGCTCTCGCTGGCGAACAGCCGCGAGGCGGGCTCGGTGGGCCTCGAAACCGCCGGCTTTGCCGTAACCCTCGCCGCCGTGGCCAACGCGGTCATGAAGGCCGTTCTCGCGCTCACACTCGGATCCCCCGCGATGCGGCGGCCGGTCGCGGTCGTGCTCGGCCTGACTGCCGCCGTCGGCGCCGCCGCGCTCTGGCTGCTCCACTAGACCGCGTGCTGCTCGACGTAGCGGCGCACCGCATCGACCGACGCCGGCAGGTGGTGCACGACGAGCGGACGGGCCTTCAGCGCCTCCAAGCTCGGATGCGTCGGTTCAAAACCGAGCGCCTCGCGCATGGTCTCCGGGAACTTGGCAGGGCTCGCCGTGGCCAGAACCACGCTGGGCCGATCCGCCGACAAATCCTTGAAGCCGCAGGCCGTGTGAGGATCCGCGACGTAGCCCCAGCGCCGCTGCACGTCTTGGATCAGGGTCAGGATCTCCGCATCCGTGCACCGCGAAGACGCGAATGAAGCCTGCAGGGCAGACCCAAACGAGAAGCTGCCCGTTTCGCGGAACGTCCGCATCACCTCGCGTACCCGTGCCGGATCTTCACCCACCGAGTAATACAGGAAACGCTCGAAGTTGGACGCGACTTGGATGTCCATGGACGGAGCGAGGCTCGGAACCACGTCGCCGACCCGATACTCACCGGTCGTGAACAGCCGGTGGAGGATGTCATTGCGGTTCGTGGCAACCCGGAACCGGGCAATCGGCACGCCCATCCGCTGCAGCATCCACCCCGCGAGAACATTTCCGAAGTTACCCGTCGGGACGACGAACTCCGCCGTGTCGCGGATCCCCGGCGGCAACCGCAGCCACGCGCTCAGGTAGTACACGCACTGCGCCAGCACGCGGGCCAGGTTGATCGAGTTGACTGCGGACAGGCGGTGGCCGGTGCGGAAAGCGGTGTCCCCAAACAGCGTCTTCACGATCGCCTGGGCGTCGTCGAAGGTGCCGGTGATGGCGAGGGCGTGGACGTTCGCCGCTCCGGTGCAGGCCATCTGCCGCTCCTGCAGCGGTGACGTGCGGCCCTCCGGATACAGAATGAAAATCGCGGTTCCCGGCTTGCCGAGCAATCCGTGGATCGCCGCCGATCCGGTATCGCCGGAGGTGGCACCGAGCACGTTGATCTTCTCGTGCCGCAAGCGGCACTGGAGCTCGTAGAGGTTCCCGAGCAACTGCAGCGCGAAGTCCTTGAACGCGAGCGTCGGTCCATGGAACAACTCGAGTACGAAACGGTGCTCATCCAGCTGGACCAGCGGGGCGATTTCCGGATGCGCGAACGTGGCGTAGCTCTTCGTGACCAAGCCGCGCAGCACGTCCTCAGGGATGTCCGTCGCGAAGCGCGAGAGGAAGCGGACACAGAGCTCGGGGTACGGCAGCGGGGCCCAAGCCTCGAGCTCGGACCGGGAAAAGCGCGGCAGCGTGGCCGGCAGGAAAAGCCCGCCGTCGGGCGCCAGCCCGGTGGCGACGGCGTCGCTGAAGCCGAGAGCCGGCGACTCACCCCGCGTGGAGAGGAAACGCATCGCGAAACCCGCAGGCGGAAGGACCGCCCGTGCGGTTACAGCTGATCGAGGTGGAAGGCCGCGTGCGCGACCCGCGCCGCCTCATCGGCCCGATCCTGTTCGACGATCACCGAGATCTTGATCTCCGAGGTGCTGATCATCTCGATGTTGATATTGGCGGCCGCCAAGGCCTGGAAGAGCGTCGCCGCGACGCCGCTGTGGGTCTTCATGCCCACGCCGACCACGGAGAGCTTCGCGATCTGCTCGTGGATCGCGACCTGCCCGCCGCCCATGGCGGCCAGCACTGGCTCCAAGGCCTTCTGCGCCTTCACCTGATCGGTCTGCGGAACCGTGAACGTGAGGTTCGCCACCCCGCCACGACCGACGTTCTGGACAATCATGTCGACCATGACGTTGGCGTCGGCCAACGCGCGGAACACCCGAGCCGCCGAGCCCGGCTTGTCGGGCAGATTGCTCACGATGACCTTCGCCTGATCCTTGTCCACGGCCACGCCGCGGACGACGACCTTTTCCATGTATGCCACTTCTTCTTTCACGATAGTTCCCGGGTTTTGATTAAAGGATGAACGGACCTCGAAGATGACGCCGTACTTCTTTGCAAACTCCACGCTGCGCGACTGCATGACCTTGCTGCCGCTGGAGGCGAGCTCGAGCATCTCGTCGTAGGAAATCTCATCCAGCTTGCGGGCGTCCTTCACCACGCGCGGATCCGCCGTGTAGACGCCATCCACGTCGGTGTAGATCTCGCACTTGTCCGCCTTCACCGCCGCCGCGAGGGCGATCGCCGTGAGATCGGAGCCCCCTCGGCCGAGCGTCGTGACGCCACCGTCATCATTGATGCCCTGGAAGCCGGCGACGATCACTACCCGGCCTGCCTCGAGGTCCTTCTCCACGGGTGCCGCGTTGATCATCTTGATCTTCGCCTTCGTATGGACCGCGTCGGTGAAAATTCCCGCCTGCGCACCGGTGTAACTCACCGCATCGACACCGACGCCGTGCAGCGCCATGGCGGTCAAGGCGATGGTCTCCTGCTCGCCGATCGCGAGGAGCTGGTCCATCTCACGCTCGGACGGCTGGGCGCAGAGTTGTTTGGCCTTGGCGATCAACTCGTTGGTGACGCCGGCGCGTGCCGAAACGACGATCACCAGCTGATTGCCTTGGTCCCGAAACGCCTTGATGCGCTCCGCGACCTTCTTGATGCGTTCGACGTCACCCACCGAGGTGCCGCCATACTTCTGGACGATTCGAGCCATGATGGGAAAGGAGGCGAGAGTCCGCTAACCTAGTCGGAGAAGTCAGCGATGCGAAGCAGCAGCGGGCTCTCCAGGAGACTGCGCAGGCGCCCCAGCGCCGCCAGTGTTGCACCCATGGCGCGCTCATCGCTCTCATGCGTCGTGAGGATGAGCGACGCCGCATTGGGCCGCTCGGAAGCGGTCTGGATGACGGACTCGATGCTGACCCCGTGACGCGCCATCACGGTCGCGATCTGGGCGAGCACGCCCGGGCGGTCCTTGACCGTGGTCCGCACGTAGTAACGGCTCCGCAAACGTTCCGGAGGCGCGAGGCTCACGGTGCGCGCCGCGCGGGCGGGCGGCTCAACCGGGGTGACATCGCGACCGGTCGTGAGCAACACGATCGCATCCGCGATATCGCTGATCACCGCGCTGGCCGTCGCGTCCTGCCCGGCGCCGCGGCCGATATAAGTGGTGGTACCGACCACGTCGCCAACGACCGCGATGCCATTGAAGACCCCATTGACGTTTGCCAGTACCCGATCCTTGGGTACGAGCGTCGGATGGACGCGCACGGCGAGTTCGTCCCGCGTGAAGTCACGGGTGATAACCGCCAGCAGCTTGATCCCGTAGCCGAGCGTCGCCGCATGGCGGAGATCAGCCTGAGTGATTTTTGTGATCCCCTCGACGGTCATCTGGTTCGGCTTCAGCCACACCCCGTGGGCCAGATGCGCGAGGATCGATGCCTTGTGGGCAGTGTCCCAGCCCTCCACGTCCAGCGATTCATCGGCCTCGGCAAATCCGAGACGCTTCGCGTCGGCGAGGATCTCCGGGTAGCCGGCGCCCTCGGCGGCCATGCGCGTGAGAATGTAGTTACACGTCCCGTTGAGGATCCCGTAGATCAGCCGGAAGCGATTCGCGACCAACCCCTCGCGCAGGGCCTTGATAATGGGGATACCACCGGCGACCGACGCCTCGAAAAAGAAACGTCCCCCACCCTTGCGCGCGGCCGCGAAAACGGCGGCGCCGCTCTCGCACAGCAGGGCCTTGTTCGCCGACACCACGATCTTGCCCCGCGAAAGGGCCTCGAGCGTCACCTTCTTGGCGATTCCGGTACCGCCCATCAGCTCGCAGACGATGTCGATGGAAGGATCGCGGGCGATGCTCATCGGGTCGTCCACCAGGCAGTGCGCGGGCACCTTGACGGAGCGCGCCTTGGAGCGATCCCGCACTGCGGCCTTGGCCAGCTCGATCCGAACACCCAGTCGGTCCTCGAGCGCCGTACGGTTGGCCGTCAGGTGCTTCCAGACTCCCTGACCGACCGTGCCGAGACCACAGAGACCGATGCGAATGGTGCGACTGGACATGAAAGTAAAATCGCCGGGTCAGCTACGGGGGGCGGAGCCACCGGACCGGCTGAATCGACTCTCGGTCCCCGCCAGCAGGCGGCGGATGTTCGAGCGGTGCATGATGATGACGAAGGCTGCGACGGCGACGGCGAGCCCGACCAGCGGTCGGCCCGCTCCGAGCAACCACGCCGCCAGCGGCAGCGCGACCGCACCTAAAATCGACGCCAGCGAGACGTAGCGTCCAATGAAGAACACCGCGACCCAGACCACGGAGGCCGCGAGCAATCCCCACGGCAGTAACACCGCAAATCCTCCCACCGTGGTTGCAACGCCCTTCCCGCCACGAAAGCCAGTGAAGCAGGAAAAACTGTGGCCCAACAGGCCACCGGCGAGGCCGACGATGCCGGCGATCGTCACGTCGTTCGCCCCACACGAAATCCAGCCGAGCCGCGACGCCAGCAGCGGCAATCCCGCCGCGGCCGCGCCCTTGGCGGCGTCCAGAAAGAACACCAGATTACCCGGCCCACGGCCGAGGACCCGCCGCACATTGGTCGCGCCCGGGTTGCCGCTTCCCACGCTGAAGATGTCAACTCCCTTGGCCCGCGCCACGAGGTATCCGAACGGAAGCGACCCGAGCACGTAACCGACGAGCGCGAAGACCAGCAGGGCGGTAAGCATGACGGGACGGGGTTGCGGGGGTTACAATTCGACGTACTTCGCGAGCGCGATGTTCGGATTGCCCTTGAGCTCAAGCCGCACGGCTTCGCTCGGCTCGCTGTCGAGATTGATCACGATGAGCGCCGTCTGCCCTGGCGCCTGACGACTCAGGGACATGTTCGCGATGTTCACGCCGTCCCGCCCGAGCAGCATACCGATGTAACCGATCATGCCCGGCTGGTCCTTGTTCTCGATGATGAGCAACTTGCCCGCCGCCTCGACCTCCACATCGCGCTGGTTGATCGTCACCACGCGCGGCTTCGCGGCCTTGGTGAACAACGTACCCGTCACGCTGCGCGACGACCCATCCGCCGCGATCGCCTCCACGCCGAGGAGCTCGGTGTAGTCGCTGTGCTCGGTGGACTTGAGGATGTCGCACTTGATGCCCAGGCGCTCGAGAATGACCGGGGCGTTGACGAAGTTGACCCCGTCGCCACTGATCCGGCGCAGGTAGCCTCGCTGGACGGCGCGCGTGATGGCATTCGTGTCCAGATCGACGAGCTTGCCCCAATAGGTGATGCGCAGGGCGGTGATCTGCGGACCGGCGATCTGCTGGACCAGAGTACCCAGCTTGGCACCCAAGTCGATATACGGCCCCAGAACCTTGACCGCCGCAGCGTCGATGGACGGCATGTTGACGGCGTTACGGATGACGCCGCCGCGCAGCACATCGGTGATCTGTTCGGCGATTTCGATGCCGACCGACTCCTGCGCCTCCGCGGTGGAAGCGCCAAGGTGCGGCGTCAGGACTACGTTCGGAAGCGTCCGCAGCTCGCTGTCCTTGGCCAACGGCTCGTCCTCGAACACATCGAGGCCGGCGGCCGCGACCTTGCCCGCCTTGATCGCCTCGACGAGCGCGCTCTCCTTGATGATCCCGCCGCGGGCGCAGTTGAAGATCCGCAGACCCTTCTTCGCCTTGGCGAACGCCGCCTCGTCGATCATGTAGTGGGTATCATCCGTCAGCGGCATGTGGACGGTGATGTAGTCCGACTGGGCCAG
>CAIOYO010000394.1 GCA_903862595.1 uncultured Opitutaceae bacterium
CGACCGATCGGTGCAGTGAATACACTACTTTGGACTCCCGAAGGCTGGCACGGTTACAACACCGACGGGTATGGGCTCGCCACCGCCGTCGCGGAAGAGCTGGGCCGGCCGCTTGCCGGCGCCCGGATTCTTCTGCTCGGAGCTGGCGGGGCGGCGCGAGGGGCGGCGGTCGAGTGCCTCCAGCAACGCTGCGCCGAGCTCTGGATCGCCAATCGCTCTGCGGATAACCTGCGGCAACTGCTCGCCCTAATCGCACCGTTGGCAGACGGCATTCCCGTCCACGGATTCAACCCGCAGCACCCACCGACCGACCTGCCCGAGGACCTGTTGATCATCAACGCAACCAGTGCCGGACTACGGCCCGAGGATCCCCTACCCTTCGACCTGGCCCGCGTACGGCATCCCGCTGGGGTGTATGACATGATCTACAATCCGCCCCAGACGCGACTCCTCGAGGCGGCCACAGCGCAGGGAGTCCCCAACGCCAACGGACTGTCCATGCTGGTGCATCAGGGGGCTCGCGCCCTGACCATCTGGAGCGGTGTATCCGTTCCGGTCGACGCCATGCGCACCGCAGCGAGGCGGGCACTCGGACTCTGACGGGTGATCGACAAGCGGAGCACCAGCTGATTTGATCGTCATCAGCTCCTCAGGCTGCCCATGGCTGACTCCTTTTCCGCGCTGTTTGCCGACTATCTCTGGCTGAAGCCCGCCCTTGCCGGCGTTTTCGGCGCCATCATCGGCAGCTTCTTGAACGTCGTGATTCTTCGCGTGCCCGCCGGCCGCTCGATCGTGACCCCTAGATCTCACTGCGGGTGTGGAGCCCCAATCGCTTGGTACGACAACGTGCCCATCCTGAGCTGGCTCGTCCTGCGCGGTCGCGCGCGCTGCTGCGGCCGGGCTTACTCGATCCGTTACGCAGCGATTGAGGCGCTCACGGCGGCGCTCTTCGTCGCTGCTTGGATGCTGCTGCCGCCGATTCAGGCTCTCGCGGGCTGCGTTATGATCAGCGGGCTCATCTGCGCCAGCTTCATCGACCTGGATCACCTGATCATTCCGGACGGTCTCACGATCGGCGGCGCGCTGCTTGGCGTCGCCCTGTCCATCGCGCTGCCAGCTCTCCATGGCTTCAGCAGCGAGTTCTGGATCGCTGACGCGCTCCGCTCCCTCGTGGCTTCCCTGAAGGGCCTGCTGATCGGCTCGGCGGTGGTGCTCTGGATCGCAATCCTTGCGGAAGCCGTGTTGCGCAAGGACGCGATGGGCTTCGGGGATGTGAAGCTGGTCGGCGCGATCGGTGCCTTCTGCGGCTGGCAGGGAGCGATCTTCAGCATTTTCGGCGGAGCCGTCGTCGGCTCCCTGTGGGTTGCCCTCGCATGGCTATGGCGGCGGGGCGGCGGCGCCAAGATGGTCCCGGCGCAGACGGCAGAAGGTGAAGCGACCGAGCTCGCTCTCGGGGTCCATGTTCCCTTCGGACCGATGCTCGCCGCGGGCGGAGTGATTCATCTGCTGTTCGCGCGCCCCTGGGTGACCGCCTACTTCGAGGGCATCGTCACCCTTTTCTGACCTCGCTGAGTCGTACCTGCCGAGGCGGGCTCAGCGACGGCTTGGAACGGAGACGCCTCGAAGTCTTCAGATGGGCTCGGGCACCGGGGCGCCGCGCCGTGCCGCGAGCGAAACACGCTGCGGGACCGCAGCGCCTCGATTCCAGGCCGCTCGACCCCACGCTCGGTAAAGCGGACCAGCCCGCAACGAACCGCCAGGCTCACCAATTGTCCCTTGTGCTGAAGCCGCAGCTTTTGGTGGATGCGCTTGCGGTACGCGTGGACCGACTGCAACGACAGCCCCAGCACATCCGCCCCCGTTTGGTCATCCGAACCATCTCCCAGTACCGCGAAGACATAGAGCTCAGCGGGACTCAGCACGCGCTGCACGTGACCGTTGGGTCCCTCGCCCCGCAGGATCTCGAGAAACGACTGACTCCAGTACGCGCCCCCACAGCCAATGCGGCGGATCGCGTCGGCCAGGCCCGAGGCCCCATCGGACCTTGAGTCGACGGCACCATGCGCGCCGAGGCTGCGAATGGCAAAGATGACCTGAGGCTCGCGCCGCTGCGTCAGCACCAGCAGCCGATCGCACTGCCTCCGCGCCCGCGCCTCCGCGAGTAAATCCAGCGCGTCGCCGTCGAGCAGCGCCTCGGAGGCGATCAGGAAGTCAGCCGCCCGAACGGCCAGAGATTCCCGCAGCGCCACGCGATCACGGACTTGTTGCACCTCTGCGTGCGGCAGGAAACGCGACAACAGGCGGAGCACGGAATCGGCGACGAGGCAGTCATCGATCGCCAACAGCACGTGACGGAGGTGAGCCAGCGTGACCACATCGCACGGCTGCAAGTCGCGCGGCAACGGGGCGAGCAACTCCGGCGACGCCGACTCGGGCACCGCCGGAAGGGAGCACGGCGACGATGCGGACGACGATGCGGAGCGAGGAGCGAGGCGTGGTGAAACAGAGGTCCGGGAAGGCACGAGTGGTAGGGGATGCACGCACTCGCTAATACGTTGCATTTACTCCGCAAGCCCCAACCGCCTCGGTTTCGCTTCTTCCCGGTCTACCCGGGAAATTGTGAAACCAGCCCGTCCCAAAGTCCTGGAAATGCCCTAGAAGAGGCCTCGGACCAGTTCCTTCAAGCTGGACCAGTGAGTGATCACGAGGTGGGCGAGAATCCAGCCGATGAAGCCGGCGATCACGTTGGCGACTTGAGCCGCGCCGAAGAAGCGGCGCGAAGGGGTGGGATGGTTTTCGTTCATGGGAAAAGGGAAGCGGGGCCACGTGGCTGAGGGGCCGCCGGTCGACGACCCCACAGCGACTGCACGTTACTCCTCCAGCGCGTACACCAGCGCCTCAATGAAGGCGACGGTACCAGTGAACATGAGGCAGTACGGAGCACGACGAATCACGGAGCGCGCGTACGCCCCGAGGAACTGCCCGAGGTCCGTGCGGAAGGGCTCCGCACCACCCCGGCAGGCGGCGAGTTGGTCGATGGAAACCGAGTTCATGGAATGGGTTCCTGGGTTCACACGTGATTCCATCCGTCCGCGATCGCCTGCTTGAACTCGCCCCAGTGATCGTAGATGTCCTTGGCGGCGTGCGTCAGCGTGGCCGCGAATATGCCGAGCACGATGCCGCTCAGCGTGAAGGGTTCGCCACCGCCCAGCGTGGCGACCGATTCGTTTTCTGTCAGGGTCTTCATGGATCGTCTGTCCTTTTCTCGTTGCAGTGCTGTCCTTGCCCCGAACAACACCTTCCGTTCAGCGTGAGCCGAAGGCTGCCGGGGCGCGGTCGTACCACCAGCCCACCGATTGCCCTTTTCAGGGCGACAGAAGGCGCGGAGTACGTCCACGGGTCGAAGAGGGACGACGGGTGTGACGCGGCCCAGCGCGGAGTTACCCCTAGTGGAGGGAGCGCCCGCCCCGGCGGGGCCACTCGATCTCGTTGGTCCGAAGCAGATTGGGATTTGCCCCGCCGATCCACGTCGCCCACGCTGCCG
>CAIOYO010000395.1 GCA_903862595.1 uncultured Opitutaceae bacterium
GATTGGGCGCCGTTCTTCAGCGCCTGGGAATTGCACGGCCGATTCCCGGACATCCTGCAGGATGAGATCGTCGGAACCGAGGCGCGGCGCCTGCATGCCGACGCACTCATCCTTCTCGACCGCATCGTGCGCGAGCGTCGCTTCACGGCACACGGAGTGATCGGCTTCTGGCCCTGCAACGCCGACAGGGACGATGTCGAGCTCTACGCCGACGAGTCGCGTTCGCGCGTGATCGGTCGCTGTCACCACCTCCGTCAGCAACTCGAGAAGCCAGCCGATCAGAGCAACCTCTGCCTGGCCGATTACGTGGCCCCGAAGGAATCCGGCCGCGTCGACTACTGCGGCGGCTTTGCCGTGACGGCGGGTCACGGCGTGGAGGCCTTTGCCCAGGAATTCCGTGATCGGCACGACGACTACGGCGCGATCATGGTTCAAGCACTCGGCGACCGTTTGGCCGAGGCGATGGCGGAGTATTTTCACCAGCGGGCGCGGCAGGCCTGTGGCTTCGGGCGCACGGAGCAGCTCTCGATGGAGGACCTCCTGCGCGAACGGTACCGCGGCATCCGTCCGGCACCGGGCTACCCGGCATGTCCGGATCATTCGGAGAAGCGTTTCCTGTTCGAGCTTCTCGGAGCGCAGGCGGCGGCGGACATGACCCTGACGGAAAGCTGCGCGATGCACCCCGCGAGCAGCGTCAGTGGGTGGTACTTCAATCACCCCGAAGCGAAGTACTTTGGCGTCGGCAAAGTCGGCCGCGATCAAGTGGAGGACTACGCCCGGCGACGCGGCGACGAGCTCGCGGTGGTCGAGAAGTGGCTCGCGCCCTATCTCGATTACGAGCCATCGGCGTGACGGAGCACGTCGCTACCGCCGCCATCGCAGCTCGCAATCTTTCCGGCGGCCGCCAGGCGACGCGCGGCACCTGCGCCCCCGCCCGCGCCGCGAGCCAACGCTTGCCGGGCATCGCGGTCGCACTACCTTCACCGCATGGACCTCCTGCGATTGAGCCTGCGTCTGCATCGCTGCCTCCTTGTCGGCTTGATCGCGGCGCTTCTAGTGCCGCTGCCGTCACTCCATGCAGAGGACCCGGCGCCGGCAAAGATCCTGCCGGTCCCAGGGGAGGCCTTTATCGTCGACGGGCGCCCGGCATTCATCATCCCGGCGAAGGCCAAGGCGCGCCGCGAAGGCCGCATCCCGTGGGTCTGGTATGCGCCAACCCTGCGCGGACTGCCGGACAAGGAGGAGCAGTGGCTCTTCACCCGCTTGACCGAGGCCGGCATCGCGATCGCGGGGATCGACGTCGGTGAATCCTTCGGTAGTCCGGATGGCCGAGCCGGATTTTCCGCGCTCTACGACGAACTCACGCAACGTCGCGGGTTCGCGCTCCGTCCGGTGCTCCTCGGCCGCAGCCGCGGCGGCCTGATGACTCTGAGCTGGGCGGCGGAGAATCCAGACAAGGTGGCGGCCTTCGCCGGGATCTATCCCGTGTGCAACCTCGTGAGCTATCCTGGGCTCGCCAAGGCGGCTCCGGCGTATGGCCTGACCGCGGCGCAGTTGGAGACCGCCCTGGCCGAACACAATCCGATCGATCGACTCGCGCCCCTCGCGCGGGCACGCATCCCGCTCCTCATGATCCACGGCGACATCGACACCCTCGTGCCGCTGGAGGACAACTCCCTCGAAGTGCGGACCCGCTACTTCGCCCTCGGCGGCCAGTGCCGCGTGATCATCGCGCGAGGTCAGGGACACAACCGCTGGGCCGGTTTCTTTCAGAACGAGGAAGTGACGGACTTCGTGATCGAGCACGCTCGCCGGTAGACCTCCCGCCTTCGC
>CAIOYO010000396.1 GCA_903862595.1 uncultured Opitutaceae bacterium
CCGCTGCCCGAGGTCGGTATCGACCGCTTCAAGAATCCGCAGGATTTCATGAACCCGCTGAAGGCGCTTCCGACGCTCCTCGGCGAGGGCGTGCGGCTGGCGGACGTCTGGCTGCAGCCGCGCATCGCCGGCGATCTGGCGCTGTTCAAGGGCCTGATGAAGGCAATGCTCGCCCTCGAGGACGCTGCTCCCGGCACCGTGCTCGATCACGCATTCTTGCGCGACCACACCCACGGCTTCGCGGGCCTCCAGGCGGATCTCCACGCCACGTCCTGGGACGACATCGTCCACGTCAGCGGGGTCACCCGCGCCGAGCTGGAAGCCCTCGCCGCGCGCCTCGCCCGTTCGCGGGCCACGATCTGCTGCTGGGCGATGGGTCTCACGCAGCAACCGCAGGCCGTCGCGACCATCCAGCAGGTCGCCAACCTTCTCCTCCTCCGCGGCAACATCGGCCGCCCGGGCGCCGGCCTCTGCCCGGTGCGCGGCCACTCCAATGTCCAGGGCGATCGCACCATGGGCATCTACGAGCGCATGCCGGATGCGTGGTTGGACCGGCTCGATGCGGAGTTCGGCTTCAAGTCGCCGCGGCGGCACGGTCACGACACCGTGGATACGATCCAGGCGATGCACCGCGGCGACGTCCGCGTCTTCTTCGCCGTCGGCGGCAACTTCCTCTCGGCGACCCCCGACACGGAATTCACGGGGGCCGCTCTGCGCCGCTGCCACCTCACCGCGCAAGTCTCGACCAAGCTGAACCGCGCGCACCTCGTCACCGGCCGCACCGCCCTGATCCTGCCCTGCCTTGGCCGCTCCGAACGCGATCGCCAGGCAGCCGGGGAGCAGTTCGTGACCGTCGAGGATTCGATGGGCATCATCAACCCGTCGCGCGGCCACGCCGAGCCCGCCTCCGACCAGCTCCTCAGCGAGCCCATGATCGTGGCGCGCCTCGCCCACGCCGTCCTCGGCGCGAAGACCACCGTGCCCTGGTTGGAACTGGCGTCGGACTACGACCGCATCCGCGACCGCATCGAGCGCGTGGTGCCGGGCTTCACCGACTTCAACACCCGCATCCGCCAAGGCATCTTCTACCTGCCCAACGCCCCGCGGGATCGCCGCGAATGGCGGACGGCGACGGGCCGGGCGACCTTCTTCACCGCGCCGATCGTGCGCTCCGCGCTGCGGGACGGTGAGTACGTGATGATGACCATCCGCACGCACGACCAGTTCAACACCACGGTGTACGGTCTCGACGACCGCTACCGCGGCGTCTTCGGCGGCCGCCGCGTGGTCTTCATGAACGAGCACGACCTTGCCGCCGCCGGCTTGATGGGCGGCCAGTGGGTCGACCTCCGCAACGACCACGGCGGTCGGGAGCGCTGGGCCCGCGCCTTCATGGTCGCACCCTACCGCATCCCCCGCGGCTGCGTCGCGACCTACTTCCCCGAAGCCAACGTCCTCGTCCCGATCGATACCACGGCGGCGGTGAGCAACACCCCGACCAGCAAGTACGTGGTCGTCACGGTCCACGCAAGTCGCGGCCCCGAAGCGAGTTCAGCCGCGCCCGCCGGGGCGGCGTCCGAATCGTGAAACCTTTCCCGAGGCCGGGCGTCTCACTCCTCATTACCATGAAAACGATCCCCACGCTTCTTGTATCCGTTGGACTGCTTGTTTCCGCAGCGGCGATGCACGCGGCGGAGAAGAGCGACGCCAAGCCGTCGCCCGTGTCGGTGAACTTCTTCCAGCCGGAGAAGTTCATGGATGTGCGTGACAGCATGATGGGCAGCGACAAAGGCCGGGACGCGATCCTCGAGGAGCTTCGCCGCTTCATCACGACGCGGGCCGAGCCGCTGCTCCCGCCCGGCCACACGCTTTCCCTCACCTTCCTCGATGTGGACCTAGCCGGAGACTATGAATTCTGGCGCGGCCCGAACATGCAGGACGTGCGCATCGTGAAGGACATCTATCCCCCGCGATTCCTGTTCCGCTTTGTGATCAAGGACGACGCCGGCAAGGTGCTCAAGGAAGGCGAACGCCGCCTGACCGACCTCGGCTTCATGCAGCGCCTGACGATCGACCGCCAGGATCCTCTCCGCTACGAGAAGGACCTGCTCGGCGACTGGCTCCGCTCGGAACTGCGCCGCAAGCGCTGAACCGGCACGTCGGACTTGCCTCACCCGAACCGCGGCTCTTGCCTCGCCGGGTGCCCGCCGCCTCGGAAGATTCCGCCGCCCGCCTCGACAAGTGGCTCTGGGCGGTGCGTCTTTTTCGGACCCGCCCCCTCGCCGCCGCAGCCTGCCGCGCCGGCGAAGTCACGATCGACGACCGCCCCCTGAAGCCCGCGCGGGACGTCCGCCCAGG
>CAIOYO010000397.1 GCA_903862595.1 uncultured Opitutaceae bacterium
GTCACGATCCGCCTTGGCTCGTGACTGGTGCCGTGCAGTCTCCCTCGTGAGGGAGCAAGTACGGGCTGGAAGTGCCTCCGTGGCATTTCCAGCCCGTTGCTTTTCACCGGAGTTCAGGCGAGGCGTGCGGTGACGCGCGCGTCCCCGAGCGCCGACAATGAGCCCGTGGGGATCGAGCAGCGGCCTCCGCTCAGGCGCTGATCGTGTCGGGTAAAAGCCTCTGGGAAAAAGCTTAGGTCATGCCCCACTGTCGAAACCGGCTACCGAGTTCCTGCACAATCTCGCGGTACAGGTGGCGGGACGACTCCGAGACTACGGCCTTCGGCGACCCGGGATTCAGACCCCGAGCCTCCATGCCGGCGGCAACATTGAGCGGGAACGTGAGGCGGTCGATGATGTCACCGATTTCGCGCAGGCGTTCGAATGCGGGCGCGATGTCACCGGTCCGGCCGAGGCGGCACACATTGAAGAGGTGGACCATGAGATCGGGGGCGATATTGACCAGCCCGCCGATGCAGCCGGCGGCGCCGAGGCCGAAGACTTCCGGCAGGCGCGTATCCGCCCCCGAGAAGACCACGAAGTTCCGTTGCGTTCCGAGCGCGACCAGATCGCGGTGGTAGGCGAACTCGCGCCCGCTTTGCTTGATGCCCGCCATTGGACCGCGCTCGGAGAATGCCTGGACGGTGGAGAGATCGATCCGCGTGCCGGTCAGCTCGGGGAAGTTGTATAGAAAGGTCGGCAGTTGCGCGGCATCGGCCGCGTGCAGGAAGTGCGCGAGCAGATCGTCCTGCCGCGACGGGAAGAATCCCGGTGGCATGATCGCGATGGCCGGCAGACCGAGCTGCCGCGCGAAGCGACCGAGCTCCGCAACCGCGCGCGGCCGGATGTCGCTCACGTTCGTGATGACGGGAAGGGGGTGCGCCAGCTCGGCGACGCATTCCAGGACCCGTTTGCGCTCCTCCAAGTCGAACTGGGGAAATTCGCCCGTGCTTCCGAGGGCCAGGATGCCATGTACACCGTGGCGGCGGAGAAACCCGAGATGGGCCGCGAGCGCCTCGCGCTCCAATTGCCCGTCCGCACGGGCGGGCAACCAGAGCGCGGCAAAGATACCATGCCTCGGTGCGGCGTTGGGAAAGGCAGCAATGGGAGAAGCGGAGGCCGGCGCGTCGGCGGTCAGGGTCGGGTTCATCGATCGAGGGGAAGCGAGTACAGGAATCCGTCTTCGGCACCGATCACGAGGACCGGGTGCGCGTAGCCGGGCCAACGTGCGATGGTCGGCGTGGTGGAGTGGGAGGCCAGCAGGTGCGTGTGCACGGAGCCGGAGTCCTGAAAGCGCCAGCGTCCCTCGCCGTCGCGACCAAGGCCGCGCAGCACATTGACGTTGGTGCTGCTGTTCACCAGCAGGTCGAGCTCCCCGTCGCCGTCCCAGTCGTGGAAGATGAAGGTGCGCCGCCCGCTGCCGCCCGCCCGGCGTTCATTCATCCGCAACAGGCCGGATACCTGGTTCATCGGGCGTCCACCGCCGTCGTAGCTGCTGACTCCCTCGGCCCAGAAGACGCGCTGCGGAGGGAGGAGCTGGAGTTGACCGTCCTTTCCGCGCCGCCGCTCGAAAAGCGCGAGGTAGCCTTCCTGGTCGAGCATGACGAGATCGGTCAGTCCGTCGCGGTTCCAGTCGATCATGGTCGGCGTGGTGCGCCACTGCGTGACCAACTCCTTGCCCACCGGCTTCCACCAGACCCATTGCGGCTTCGGTGTTTCACCCGGCCACTCGACCTGGAGCGACTCCGGCTTGGCGAGGCGCGGTTCCGTGCGGGTGCCGATGTTCCGGAAGAAGAGCACGCGCCCCCAGATGCCGTTGGTGAGGATGTCGGGGAGTCCATCCCCGTCCCAGTCGCCCACCGATGGATTCGTGTAGCCCCACTTGGCCTCCGCCGGACCCTGGATGGAGCCGTTCGGTCCGGCCTGCTCGCGGAAGACCTGATCGCCCGCCGCGAGGTAGACCGGTGCGGCCCAGCGCACGGGATTGCCCCCAAGGTTCTTGATGAAGCCGATGTAGCCGGCGGTGTTGCCGACGATCAGGTCCTCGAGCCCATCGCCGTCCCAGTCGACGCTCACCGGTGCGGCCAGCGCTCCGAACTTCACGTTGTCCGCCTGCTGCCGGAAGTAGCGCGGCGGAAGAAACTGCGGCAGGCCGTCAACGATCTTGCCCGTGTTCTCGATGAAGGCCACGCGGCCGTCCTCGTCACCGACGACAAGGTCAATGTCACCATCGCGGTCGAAATCAACCGCCACCGGGACGATCATGCACAGATCCATCGTCAGGGTGCGTCCCCCGGTCGTGAGACGGCGGCCCGGCGCGTAGCGCGGCTCGCGGCGGGACCCGACGTTCTCGAAGTAGGTGAAGCCGTCGACGAATTCGCCGCAGAGGAGGTCGAGATCGCCGTCACGATCAAAGTCCTCGAAGTTGGGCGAGGGCATGCCGTAGACATCGACGGGGTTGCCGTCGTTCATGAGGATGCGAACCGGTGCTCCGTAGCGCGGGGCGGCGTCGGTGCCCTCATTGGCGAGGAGGTAGACAAATCCGCGCAACGGCCCCCGGGCCCAGCGGCCTTCCGAGTCGAAGGCGTCGTCCCAGCCGTAGTCGCCCCAGTAGCCGACGCCCACGACGAGGTCTTGCGCGCCGTCGCCGTTGTAGTCGGCGAACTTCCACTGGTTGCCGCGGACCCGCCCCTCGGCGACGTGGATCTTGAGCGGATCGCCGAGTTCGACCGGTTTCTCGAAAGCCTGGGTGCGGAACTCCGGATGGAGACGGCCTGAGGTGGTGACCATGGGCCGCCCCGCGACGTAGGAAATTGAAGGTGACGTCTGGCGTTCCCAGGGGCCTTCGCCGGCCCGGCCGATCACGCGCCCGGGGGTGAAGACGGGCAGGTGCGTGGAGGGATCAAACTCTCCGGTGTTGCGAAAAACGTAGATGCCGTTGGAGGGACGGTCGGTGCATGCGACCACGAGGTCCATGAGCCCGTCCTCGTCGAAGTCCATCGGGAGCGGCCAGGCCCACAAGCCGACGCCGAGGTCGACCAAGAGACCCGGATTGTGGTGCTTCAGATGGGCGATGCGTTGATTGGGATCGGTGGCTGCGACGAGCGTGGGAGTCGCGGCGCAAAGGCACAGCGCGAGAAGCCGGGCGGTTGACGGTGGACGGAAGAAGGACCGGAGGGGCATGGGGAGCGGGAAGAGGGATGGGGTGGGCGGGCGGGCCGATCGGATCAGAGAGCAGGTTGCGGCAGCGGGGGCGCGAGGCGCTGGGCTGCGGCCTCGAGGCGGCGGCGGGCCGACTGCGTGAGAGGGTCGTCGATGACATTGCGGACCTCCGCAGCGGAGGTGGCCGATTCGTACAGTTCCTGCGCCACGATTTCGCCTGACGCGACGGAGCGCCACTCCACGTAACGATGCTCTCGCGACCGCAGCGTGTAGCCCATCACGGTGAGTTGCCCGTTGAAGTACGGGCGGGGATGCTGGGACACGGCGTATTCCTTCCCTGGCAGGGACGGCTGGCGGAGGTTCGGCGCGAGACTGACTCCGGCGAGGCCGGCCGGAGTCGGCAGCCCGCAGAGATCGGTGAGCGTCGGGAAGAGATCGACCAACTCAACCAAGGCGCGGGTCGAGGCCCCGGCCGTCCCGTGGGCCGGCGCCGCGATGATGAGCGGCACCCGCGTGTCGCGCTCGTAGTTGGTCGACTTTCCCCACAACGCGGACTCACCCAGATGGAAGCCGTGGTCGCTCCAGAAAACCACAATCGTTGATTCCTCGAGACCGAGTTCCCTCAGGGCCGTGAGGACGCGGCCGACCTGCGCGTCGAGGAACGAGACGGCGGCGAGGTAGCCGTGGCGGAGTTCGGCTACCTGTTCGGGCGGGAGGGGGCCTTCCCTCGGGATTCCCTCGTAGCTGCGCAGTTCGGGGGAGTCGTGGCTGGCCAGCGCTGGTGCTCCCAAGGGTGCCCGGGTGCCGGCGGGCGGGGCGAGGCGGGCTCGGTCGTAGAGATCCCAGTACCGCTTGGGCGCGTTGAACGGGAGGTGGGGCTTCCAGAAGCCGACGGCGAGGAAGAACGGCTGGCCCTCGTCCCGCAGCGTGCGGAGTCGGCGGGTGGCGGCGGCGGCGATCTTCCCGTCGAAGTAGGCCTCGTCTGGGACCTCGAGGCACTGCGTCGCCCCGCCCCGGCTTTCGGGTGGGCCCGGTTGGCCTGGGACGACCCAGTCCTGCCAGTGGGCACCCTCGGCGAACTCGGGCGGCTCGGACCACGAGACCGGATCGGCGAACGGGAAGGCGGGGCGCTGGCCGACTCTCTGGTTGTGGAAGACCTTCCCGAGGCTGACGGTTCGGTATCCCTGCGCCCGGAAGTGCTGGGGCAGCGTGACCGCGTCTGGCAGCGTGTCGCGGAAATGGGTCCGAAGATCCCAGACGCGCAGGGTATCGGGCCTGAGCCCGGTGAGGACGGAGGCGCGCGACGGGTTGCAGACCGCCTGTTGGCAGTAGGCGCGGTCGAAACGCACGCCGCGCCGCGCGAGGGCGTCGAGATGCGGCGTGAGCGCCTCCGCGTGTCCGTAGGCGCCGAGATCGGTGCGCAGATCGTCGGCGACAATGAAGACGACGTTGGGCCGGCTCGACTTCCGCGCGGCGCCGACCGGGGCGGTCGCGGCGGCGAGGGACCCGACCCCGAGTGCAAACGCCAGACCCGCGACCCCGAGGTCGCGGGCGAGGCGTGGTGCGGAAGGAGCGAACACGGCGGGGTGGGTCTGGCCGCGGGACTAGAATGTCGTGGAGACGCTCAGGTTGTAGGTACGCGGCGGCTGGTCGCGGGTCACGAGCATCGGATCGTTGCCGAGGTTCGTGACCATGAGGTCGACGAGGATCTTGCGCCAGCGGTAGCTGAAGCCTGCGTCGAGGCTGGTCTGCCGCTGTGGCACGTAGGTGAGGCCGAGTCCGGTGACCTGAGCGTAGAAGGGCCCGATGGCGGAGGCGCCGGCCTTGACCTCGAATCCCTGCTCCTGCGCGTCGCGGAAGCTGTACTTCGCGAACAGGTTGGCGTTCCAGTCGGGGGCAAAGCGCAGGGGAACGGTGGCCGGACGATTGGTGGTGGTGTTCCACCCTTGAGCGTTCTGCTGGCCGGTGAAGGCCTGGCTGGTGGTCATGCGCGTGTAGTTGGCGATCAGGCTCAGCCGGTCGGTGATGCCGCCGAAGGCGGTGAGTTCCCAGCCATTGGACTGCGCGCCCTGCAACTCGGTCTGCGTGCCAATATTGACGGTCTGGCCCTGCGAGATGCCGGGGGCGAGGATGTTGACCACGCTCCCCGTGCGGGTCATCTGCCAGTAGGCGGCGGAGAAGGAGAGGCGTCCTCCGAGGACCTCGCCCTTCAGTCCGCCTTCCTGCAGCTCCGTGTAGGGACTGACGGTGAAGAACTCGTTCGCGCGCGGATCCCCGGCGAGTAGACCGTTGTAGCGCTGGATGCTGCGGGTGGCGTCATTCTGCACGCTCTGCACCGCGTAGGCGGCGAGCCTCGGGGTGATCTTGAAGGTGGCGCCGTAGCGGTACGAGTTGAGGGTGGTGTCGCCGCCCGCGGTGCGCAGGTTGGTGACGAGGTTGGTCGTCTCAGTGCGATCGCGGTCGGAGCGGATGCCGCCGGTGAGTAGTAGCCGATCGTCCCAGAGCCCGAAGTCCTGCTGCACGTACATGCCGATGCTGTAGGAGTCGGTGCGCGTGTAGCTGGAGCGGGCGACATTGCTGACGCGCCGGCCGTTGTAGAACGAGCGGCTGTTTCCGGAGGCACCGATCGCGGCGATGTTCAGGAAGTTGAACGGGGCGTCCGGGATGCCGGCGTAGTTCGAATTGACGGAGTCGACGTCGCCGTAGGAATAGCCGACGAGCGTCTGGGTCGAAAGCCAGTCAACAGGGGCGAACTTGGCGACGAGGTCGCCCTGGGCGGTGGAGCCCTGCGTGGTGGTCTCGAAGCCGGAGTACTGCGACGGCATGTTGATCACGAGGTTGTTCTCGGCCGCGTAGGTGAAGCTGTCCTGCCCGAGGTAGCGCACGTTCCCGACCTGCCGGAAGAAGATCTTGTCGGTAAACTGGTGGGTGAAGAAGAGGGTGGAGGCGGCGATGCGCTGTTTGTCGACGTTGTCGGGCCCGATCAGGTTGAAGTTGTACGGCAGGCTGAGGGCGGTGATCGGGTCGGTGGGCGTATCGAAGCGCGGGATCAGGCGGCGGGCGGTTTCGGGGTAGATGGCGAAGCCGTGGCCCTCGTCGCGGGAGGGCGTCGTGAGGTTGAGGAATTCGCTCGCCACGATGAGCTCCGTGTTCCGGCCGATCTGCCAGCGCACGGACGGGTAGGCGGTGTAGTTCTCGAACTCGTTGAACTTGATGTAGTCCTCCCCCTTCTGGATCGAGGCGGCGACTCGGGCGGTGACTGAGCCGTCGCGGGTGAGCGGGTAGTTGGCGTCGAGTTCGCCCCGGGTCATCCGACCGTCGAACTCGTCCCACTTCACGGAACCCCGTACGAACCCACCGCGTCTGGCGGCGTCGGGCTTTTTGAGGATGTAATTGAGCAGGCCGGTGCCGCCGGCGCGGCCCTGAACCGCGGATGGCGGACCCTTGACAATCTCCAATCGCTCATAGCCGACGAGGTCGCGCTTGTAGTTGCCCATGCGCACGCCGTCGACCGAGATGGATCCGTTGGTCTCGAAGCCGCGCAGGTTCACGCCATCGCCGGATCCCGCGTGGCGGTTGCGGACGTAGACGTTGGCCGCGTAGCGGAAGGACTCATCGAAGCTGGCGGCCCCGATGTCGTTCCAGAACTCTCGGGTGATGATCTCCACCGCCTGAGGAATGTCGATGAGTGCGGTGTTTGTGCGGGTGGCGGTGGATGCAGTGGTGACACGGTAGCCGGTGGAGGCTTCCGCCGTCACTTCGAACGGTCGAAGCGTGATGGGGTCTTCGGGCTTCGAAGGCGACGTCGAGCTCTGGGCGAACGCAGCGCCGGATGCACCGATGGCGAGGACAAACAGGCAGGGGATCAGACGATTCGGGGTCATGGGTTGGGGGGGAGATGGGGTGAAATGTGCTTCGCTACGAGGCTCGAGCCGGGACGGCGGTTCCGGAACGCAGGGTGTGAGCGCAACAAGCTAAATGGATTTAGCTGGCGCAAGGAAATTCGATGTGGAGAGGGTCGCCGGGTCTTGGGCGCTCAGCGTTCGCGTCGTTTCGATCGGCGCTTCGGGTAGGCTGGCTTCGTCGCGCCGATCGCCGTTGGACGGTGGCGACGCGTGGACTCCCGCAGGAAGACGGGGGGGACCACGAGAACCTCTGGAGGAACCGTCTCTCCCCGCAGGAGACGGAACAGCAGCGGCACGGCTTCCGCGACCATGGCCTCGTTCGCGCCGGCGACGGTCGTCAGCGGGGGGGCGAAGAACTCGGCCAGTTCGTAGTCGCCCACGCCGACGACGGCCACGTCGGCCGGAATCCGCACGCCGAGGTCGCGGAACACGCGGTACGCGCCGATCGCGAGGCTGTCGGTGACGGTGAAGAGTCCGTCGACGCGTCCGCCGCGCGCCCAGTGCTGTTCAAAAGCGGCGGCGGCATGGCGTGGCTGGAGACCCTCGGAGACAAGCACGGTGGGCTCGCGGCCGGTGCGTTCGCGGAGGGTGTGCCGGAACGCCGCCAGGCGGTCGGCGGTGGTGTGCGTGAGCAGTCGCCCGTGGATCACGGCGGGCGCGCGGCATCCGGCGTCGATGAGAATCTCCGCGGACCTCCGTCCGACGAATTCCGGCGCCTCGAGCACGCAGCAGCGCCCGGGAATGCGTCGCCCGAGGATCACCGCCGGGTAGGGCAGGGCGGCCTCCGCGAGGAAGCGGTCGTCCTCCGGCAGGGTGTTGGTCAGGATCACGCCGTGATAGCGATCCGCGTCGAGCAATCCGGTCTTCTCGCGGATGCGCCCGGCATGAAACATCTCGATCGCCACGGCGTAGCGGGTGTCGGCGGTGCTCTGCACCTCGACGGCCCGCTGGAGGGCGTGGAGCGCCTGACCGACCAGCGGCAGCGGGGCCTCGAACGACGTGAGGATGGCGAGGTCGATCTGCCGAGTCGCGGTGCGGTGCGCCCGCAAGCGGCGTCCCGCCATGTTCGGGATGTAACCGAGTGACTGGGCAGCCGCGCGGATCCGCTCCACCGTGGCTGGGGCGATGCGCCGCTCGACGTGCCGGTGGGCAAGCACCGAGGAGACCGTCGCTGCGGACACACCCAAATGGCGCGCGATCTGGTGGACGGTGACCGGGGGGCGATAGGCCGGCTTCATCCCGAAAGCGGAACGCGATCCGCGCCGGGACGCAATCCCGCGTCACGCGCCTCTTATCCCGGGTGACGCACGCCTCCTCTGCACAAAAGCTTGAGCGGAGCGCTCACCAGCGTATGCGTCGGGCTCGTCGGAGGCCGCCGGCGATTCCACGCGCTCATCCCGGGCCCGTCGCTGCGCGACCTCCCTTCATCGCGATGCACTACACCTTGGGAATCGATGTTGGCACCGGCAGTGCCCGAGCAGGCATTTTCGACGCGCGAGGGAAGATGGCCGGAGCCGCCTCGTATCCCATCCGCATGTGGAAGCCCGCGCCGGATCATGTCGAGCAGTCCGCCGACGACATCTGGCGCGCCTGCGCGCGCGCGGTGCGCGCCGCGCTCGCTCAGGCCGGGCTGAAGGGCGGCGCGATCAAGGGCATCGGATTCGACGCGACCTGCTCGCTCGTCGCGGTGGACGCCGCGGGTCGGCCCGTCTCGCTGAGCACGACCGCTCGGCGCGAGCAGAATGTCATCGTCTGGATGGATCATCGGGCGATCCCGCAGGCCGACCGGATCAACCGCCTCGGTCACGCGGTGCTCCGCTACGTCGGCGGCGTGATCTCGCCGGAGATGCAGACGCCGAAGCTGCTTTGGGTGAGGGAGAACCTACCCGCCGCGTGGCGCGAGGCCGCGCACTTCTTCGACTTGCCCGACTATTTGACCTTCCGTGCGACCGGAGACTCCACGCGCTCGCTGTGCAGCACGGTGTGCAAGTGGACGTACCTCGGGCACCGTCGCGGTGAGGGTAAAGGCTGGGACGCCGGGTACTTCCGGCGCATCGGCTTGGGTGACCTGGCGGACGAGGACTTCCGGCGGATCGGGCGGGTGGTTCGACCCATGGGCCAGCCGCTCGGCGGTGGCCTCTCGCCGCAGGCCGCGCGGGACCTTGGGCTTGCGCCGGGTACGCCGGTGGGGGTGTCGATCATCGACGCGCACGCCGGCGGACTCGGCATGCTTGGCGCCACGCTCGACGGCCGCGCTCCGACGCCGGCGGCGCTGAACCGTCGGCTGGCGCTGATCGGCGGGACTTCCTCCTGTCATATGGCGGTTTCACCGGAACCCCGGTTCATCCGCGGCATCTGGGGTCCGTACGCGTCGGCGATGATTCCAGGCCTGTGGCTTACCGAGGGCGGCCAGTCCGCGACCGGCGCCTTGATCGATCACGTGATCTTCTCGCACGCGGCCTCGGCGGGTGTGCAGGCGGAGGCGCGTCGTACGAAGCGCACCGTCTATGAGCTCCTGAACGAGCGGCTGGAGCGGCTCGCGAAGGCGGAGGGCGTTGCCCATCCTGGGGCCCTGACGCGTTCGCTGCACGTTCAGCCGGATTTTCATGGCAACCGCTCGCCGCGCGCGGACGCGACGCTGAAGGGCGTCGTCTCGGGTCTGACCCTTTCCGCGACGGCGGATGACCTCGCGAGGCAGTACCTCGCGGCGATCCAGGCGGTGGCATACGGCACGCGTCACATCATTGAGGAGATGAACCGGCGTGGATACGCGATCGACACGCTGCTGATCTGCGGCGGGGGCACGAAGAATCCGGTCTTTCTGCGCGAGCATGCCGACATCACGGGGTGTCGCCTCGTGTTGCCACGCGAGCCGGAGGCGGTGCTGCTCGGTTCCGCAGTACTTGGGGCGGTGGCGTCGGGCCGGCACGACTCGGTGCTCGCCGCGATGCGCGCGATGAACGCGGCGAGCCGCGTCATCGCGCCGACGCGCGGGGTGGTGGCGCGGTTCCATGCGGCGAAGTACCGCGTGTTCCACCGGATGCACGCCGACTTCCTCGCGCACCGGACACTCATGGCGGCCGCGGGTTGAGGGCGCGCTGGCGGCGCCTCATGGGGTGTTATTTGACCTGCTCGGCGAGCGCGGCCACGGCGTCCTCTGCCTTTTGCTTCTGCTCGTCGGTCATGCGCTCCTCGACGGTCAACATGACCATGTTGGCGTTCATGCCCATGGAAGGCGGATTGTAGTTCTTGCTGGAGGCGAGGTTGAACCACGCGTGGCCCTGCGCGATGTCGAGCGGTTGCACGGCGTGGGGCCTTCCGAGGAATTCTTCGACGGTGCGGAACGGGCCATCGGGGGCTGGCTCGTCGGCGAGGCGCCACCAGCGTTCCGCCTCCTTCTCATTCACGGGCACGCCGGTGCCGTTGTTCAGCATGAAGCCGTACTCTTGCTGGGCGCGACGATGTCCCTCCTCGGCGGCCGCGTGGAACCACGTGGCGGCGGAGCGAGCGCTCTTCACGACGCCCTCTCCGTTGAGGTAGGCGCGAGCGAGGAGGAACTTTGCTTCCGCCCGGTGAGGCGCCGCCTTCTTGAGCATCTCGGCGGCGGCGGTGGGATCGCGCTCCTCTCGCATGAGACCGTCGGCGTAGATTCCCGCGAGCTCGAGTTGGGCGTCCGGCTGTCCCTGCTCGGCGGCCTTCTTCAGCAGTTCGAGGGCATTGTGGCGGCGTAGGTAGCGGCCAGCGTAGCCGACCTTGTACTGTGCGAGCGCGTCGCCGGCGCGGGCGCCGTCGGCGTAGAGGGTTTCCAGGATGTTGAAGTCGAGCGTGACCCCGCGGAAGACGTAGATCATGCCCAAATTGAAGCTCGCCGCCGCGTCGCCGCGAAGTGCGGCCGCCCGGTACCAGCGGATCGCCTCGTCGAGGTTGCGCTCGACCCGCTCTCCCTGAGCGTAGGCGTAGCCTAGGATCAGGTGCGCTTGGAGTTCACCGGTCTCAGCCGAACGACGGACCGAGTCCAAGCCGCCGACCGGCTGCGCTGGGCTCGCCGCGCTCAAGGATGCGGTAACGCTGAGTAGAATCAGGACGGCAATCGCACGCATAGGGGCGTCTTTAGGTCGACGCGGGATGATGGCAACTTCGATTTTGTTGCCCGAGATATCACGATTCTTTCTTGCTCCAGAGTGGGACGTTTTCGGTTCCCAACGGCGGTTTTTGCGTTGGCAACGGTGAGCGGCTATCGAACGCTTGCGGTATGCTGCGGGACAGCCCCCGTCGTTGAGCATCATTCTGCCGCTATGATTTTCGAGCACTTTGCCCTGAATGTTCCCGATGTTCGCCGCCAGGCGCAATGGTGGGTGGAACACGTAGGCTTTCGCGTCGTGTGGCGGAAGGAGGATGCGCCGTTCACTCACTTCCTTGGCGACGAGTCAGGCCGGGTGGTGATCGAGCTTTATTCGAACGCCGCGGCGCTCTGCCTTCCCGTGGCGGAAACGCCGGCTGCGGCATTCCACGTCGCCGTGGTGGCGCGCGATGCGCGAAGCGAACGTCGGCGTCTCATCGAGGCAGGGGCCACTTTCCAATCGGAGGATGTGTTCCCCGACGGGACTTGCCTGATCATGCTGCGGGATCCATGGGGAATCTCGCTGCAACTTTGCCAGCGGGCAAAACCGCTCGGCTGACCGCGACAGCTTCCTTCGCGCGAGACCGCGCGGTCACGCGCGCCGGCCCGGCCAAGACTCTGGTTTGTTCCAGAAGTCGGTGGAGCGGTCTCCGTAGTACGAAGCGAGGGCGGCATCCATCACCGCAGAGGTGCGGCGCGCGGAGTGTGCCGTGCTCGGGCAGGAGGTGCGTCCGAGCAGTTCATTCACGACGGATTGAATCAGCGGCTGCTGGACGTGGGCTGGATGCGAGATTTCGAGGAGGGTTTTCTCCTGTCCCCGGGTCAGTCGAATCGGACTCTGATCAAAGACGGAGTACTCGATTATACCCTCGGTGCCGGTGATGCGGCAGACATCGCGCGCGACGCCCGAAGCGAAATTCCAAGAAGCGACGCCGACCGCCCCACCGGCGGTGAAGTGCAGGATTACCGAGTCCTCGGCGTCCTGAGCAGTTGCTACGTTCCGCGCTAGACCAGCGTAATTTTGGAGGGGGCCGACGAGGAAGTCGATCAGATCGAGCGCATGAGATCCGAGATCAAGGAACAGACCGGCCCCGGCCGTCCGCACGTCCGTCCGCCATCCGGCGGCGCCGCGGTGCGAGGGCGAGTCGAAATGGTAGTCCGTACTGGTGATCCGGCCGATCGCCTCCTCCTCCAGCCAGCGTTTCACCTGGAGAAAGCGGGGAAGCGCGCGGCGGTAGTACGCGACGTAGAGTGGCAGACCCCGCTCGCTGAATGCGGCGATCATGCGGTCGCACTCGGCGGTCGACCGCGCCATCGGCTTCTCGACGTAGGCGGGCTTTCCGGCGGCGGCGACCTGTAAAGCGTACTGCTCGTGGGAGTCCGGCGGCGTGGCGATATACACGGCATCGACCTCGGGATCGGCGATCAGGGCCGCTGCGTTGTCGTACCATCGCGGTACCCCGTGGCGCCGGGCATAGTCGGCCGCGAGCGCCCCATTGCGGCGCATGACGGCAACCAGTCGCGATCCTTCGGCGAGGCGGAAACCGGGGCCGCTCTTCACCTCGGTGACGTCACCGCAGCCGATGATGCCCCATCGGACTAGGCCGGGCACCGGTTGCTGACTGGAGGGGAAGGGGAAAGGCTGCAGTGAAGGCACGGACATAGTGTGGAACGTGGTGAGGAGCCTAGGGAGATTCTCCGGAGGCGTCCATCTGTGGTCTCATCGTTTTAGCGGAATGAAGGGTGCGCCGCGCGCCGTGCGATTCAAGGGTGTTGCGGCGAGCGTTCTCCGGAGGCTAGCCGCCTTGCGAACGGGCGCAGCCACCGCGGTGGGCGGACCTCGGCCGTTCAGGCAAGCAGGTCCTTCATGACTCGGCCATGGACGTCCGTGAGTCGGTAGCGGCGACCCTGGAACCGATAGGTCAGGCGCTCGTGGTCGACTCCGAAGAGATGCAGGAAGGTCGCGTGCAGGTCGTGGACGTGCACCCCGTCGCGAACGACGTTGTACCCGTAATCGTCGGTTTCGCCGTAAGTGAGTCCTGCCTTCACTCCGCCGCCGGCCATCCATCCGGTGAAGCAGCGGGGATGGTGGTCGCGCCCGAAGTTCGTCGCGGTCATCGGGCCTTGGCAGTAATTGGTTCGCCCGAATTCGCCGCCCCACACCACCAAGGTGTCGTCCAGCATGCCGCGGGCCTTCAAGTCGGCCACGAGCGCGGCGGCGGGCTGGTCGGTCTCCCGGCATTCGCTGCGCAGGCCGGTCGGCAGGTTGCTGTGGTGGTCCCAGTCCTGATGGTACAGCTGGATGAACTTCACGCCGCGCTCGGCGAGCCGGCGGGCCAGCAGGCAATTTGCGGCGAAGCTTCCGGGGTTGCGGGCCCCGGGACCGTAGGAATCGATTACCGCGTCCGACTCCCCGCGGAGGTCGGTAACCTCGGGCACGCTGGTCTGCAGGCGAAACGCCATCTCGTAGTTGGCGATGCGGGTCGCGATCTCCGCGTCGGCGGTGCCGGCGAACTGGTGCTCATGCAGTTCCCGGAGACTGTCGAGAGCGGCGCGGCGGGCCTCCGACGAAAGCCCGGCGGGGTTGTTGAGGTAGAGCACGGCATCGGCGGCGGAGCGGAAGCGTACGCCTTGGTGCCGGGTCGGCAGGAAGCCCGACCCCCACAGGTGGGACATCAGCGGCTGACCCTTGGTCTTGTCCTTGGTGATCAGCACCACGAATGACGGCAGGTTGCTATTCTCGCTGCCGAGCCCGTAGTCGATCCACGAGCCGAAGCTCGGGCGTCCCGGGATCTGCGACCCCGTCTGCATGAACGTCACTCCCGGCCCGTGGTTGATCGACTCCGTGTACAGCGTGCGCACGATGCAGAGGTCGTCGGCGATCCGCGCTGTGTAGGGGAGCAATTCGCTGAACCAGGCCCCGGATTGGCCGTGGCGGGCGAAGCGGAAAGGTGAGCCGGCGATCGGGATCGAGCTCTGGTTGCCGGACATTCCGGTCAGGCGCTGCGTGCCGCGGACCGAGTCGGGCAGTTGTTCGCCGTGCCGCTGATTCAGGAGTGGCTTGGGATCCAGCAGGTCGAGTTGGGAGGGGCCGCCGGACTGGAAGAGGTAGATGATGCGCTTGGCCTTGGCCGGAAAGTGAGGCAGCCCGGGCAGGCCCGGCTCGGCGGGCGCGCTGGTCGCGGCCTCGGTGTCCCGCTGGAGCAGTTGGGCGAGCGCGATTCCGCCGATTCCGAGGGCGAGGCGGTTCAGGCATTCGCGTCGGCTCATCGAGAGCCACGAGGCGTGTCCGGTGCAGAGCGAGGGGCGGGGGGAGGAGGACATGGCAGACTCAGCGTTTCACCACAAACTCGTCGTGATTCATCAGCGTGTTCACGACCACGGTGGCCGCAGCCACCAGCGGGGCCGGGAGGTCCTTCGCCAGCGGAGATGCGCCGGTGGCAGCGTAGGTCTCGGCGGCTTGCGGGCGTGCGGAGAACACCTGCAGTTGCCGCTCCATCAGGCGGCCGATGATCTCGCGCTCCGTGGAATCGGGCGGCCGGCAGAGCACTTGCTCGAAGGCGGCGCGCACGAGCGCGTCTCGCTCGCCGCCGTGGACGCGGACAAGCCTTTCCGCGAGGAACCGGGCGGCCTCGACGAACTGGGGGCCATTGAGCAGAATCAGCGCCTGCAGCGGCGTGTTGGTGGTGTCGCGACGGACCACGCACACCACGCGCTTCGGCACATCGAAGGCTTCGAGCACCGGGGCGGGCCCGGTCCTCCGCCAGAAGGTGTATACGCTGCGGCGGTACAGCGCGTCCCCGGTGCCGGCCGGGGCGGGCTTGAATGACTCCGGGATGTCGTAGGTGAAGACGGGAGGTCCGCCGAAGGTCTCGACGAGCAGTCCGCTGGCCGCAAGGGCCCGGTCGCGAATCATCTCCGCCGGGAGCCGGTGCCGGGGGCCGCGGGCCAGCCAGACGTTGCCGGGGTCCTCCGCGGCGAGTTCCGGGGCCGCGATGCTGCGCTGGCGGTAGGTCTGGGACAGAACGATCGTGCGCACGAGTGCCTTCAAGTCCCAGCCAGAGCGGATGAACTCGGTGGCCAGCCAGTCGAGGAGTTCGGGGTGGGAGGGCAGTTCACCCTGACTGCCGAAATCCTCGGAGGTCCGGACCAGGCCGTGGCCGAACAGGGACTGCCAGAGACGGTTCACGGTCACCCGGGCAAACAGCGGATGGCCCGGGTCGGTCAGCCAGTGGGCGAGTCCGAGCCGATTGCGGGGCTCGCCGGCAGGGAAGGGTGGTAGGACCTCGGGAGTGCCCGCGGAGACGCTTTCGCCGCGCTGGTCATATTCGCCTCGGCGAAGGATGTAGGCGGTGCGGGGCCGGAAGGACTCCCGCATGACCATGATCTCCTTCGCTTCCTCGGCCGCGGCGGTCTGGGCGGCGCGCGCGGTGCGCAGCGCGTCGAGCGCTTGGAGATAGGCCGGGTCGTGATTCACCAGATACGTGTCGAATCGCTCCTCCGGAGCAGCCGCCGCCAGTGCGCCCGCGGTGTCCAGTTCGGTGGCTTCCAGCGGGGTGATCGCGCGGTTGAAGATGCGAAGGTCGTCGATCACTCCGTCCTTGAAGATGCGGTCGCGGAAGCGGACGCCGACGGTGAGGGTCCGGCAGGAGAACCCCGGTGGGTTGTACTCCCGGCAGCCCGTGATGTCTTTGGTCAGGTTGTCCTGGATCACCTCGACTCGGGCCGGCTTCCCATCGACGAAGAGAGAGAGTCCGGACGCTCGGCTGGAGCCATCGTAGCTCACAGCGACGTGCACCCACCGATGGAGGGGCAGCGGATCGACGGCGCGGATGGAGATGGCGTTGCCGGGCCAGAAGTGGATGAGGGACCAGCGCAGCCGACCTCCGTCGAGGATCAACTCGTAGCCGCGACTCCCGCTGTCGCTCGCCGCACTGGAGCGATGGAAGACGACCGCTCGTTCCTCCGCGCGGGCGGTCTGGACCCGGAGCGCGACGGAGAAGGGGTCGTGCCGCTGGAAGTTGCCCACGGAGGTGTTGACCGGGAAGTCGCCTCCGATGCGGAGGGCGCTGCCGCTGGAGCCGTTCGCGTGCCGGTACTCCGCGGGTGACGTGGCGTAGTCTCCCGGCTTCACCCGGTTCGCGAACCGCACCAGCGGCACGTTCGGTTCTTCGTTGGGAACGTTCGGGTCCTTGGATGCCTTCGTGGCGTCGGGCACCTCGGCTGGGGGAACGGGTTCCGATTGGTCGAAGCTGAAGCTCGCGATCTCGCCCGTCATGCGCAGGCCCTCCGCCGGGGCCCCGGCGACCCAGCGTGCGAAGGCCGGGCGGGCGGCCGAGCGCGCCTCGGCGAGGGTCTTTTCCGCCGCGCGCACCGCGGCGGTGGCGACCGCGTGCTTGTGGCGTTGGGCCTCGTCGGGCAGCCACAGCGTGGGGGTGGGCGTCGACTCCGGCCCCAGCGCGTACAGGCCCGCCTCGTCGATGTCCTGAAAGAACGCGGAGAGGGAGTAAAACTCCCGCTGGGAGATCGGGTCGTACTTGTGGTCGTGGCAGCGCGCGCACTCCAGCGTCAGGCCGAGGAACGCGGCACCAAACGTGGTGGTGCGGTCGTTGACGTGGTTGATCCGGTACTCCTCCTCCACAGAGCCGGCCTCGGCTTCCTGCGCGTGCAGGCGGTTGAAAGCCGTGGCAAGAACCTGCTCATCGGTCGCGTTGGGCAGGAGATCGCCGGCGAGTTGCCAGGTCACGAACTGGTCCCACGGCAGGTTGCGGTTGAACGCCGTGATCACCCAGTCGCGCCACGGCCACATGTCCCGGGCGCGGTCGATCTGGAAACCGTAACTGTCCGCGTAACGGGCAACGTCGAGCCAGTCGGCCGCCATCCGTTCGCCGTAGCGGGGCGACGCCAGCAACCGGTCCACGAGCCGGGGAACGGCGTCCGGCGCAGGGTCAGCGGCGAAGGCGGCGACATCCTCGGGCGTCGGAGGGAGGCCGTTCAGGTCGAGCGTGAGCCGACGGATGAGCGTGCGGCGATCCGCCTCCGGCTGCAGGTGCAGTTGGCGGCGGGCGAGGGAAGCCGCGACCCAACGGTCGATCGCGGACAGGTCGGAGGGAAGGGGAGGCGTTGCCTGTGGCGGGCTGCTCGCCTCGACGTGGGGCGGCACGAAGGACCAGTGTGACTGGTAGTGGGCTCCCTCATCGATCCAGCGCTGGAGCACCGCGACCTCGTTGGGAGTGAGGCGCCCGAGCTTGGCCTCGGGCGGTGGCATCATCTCTTCCGCGTCGGCGCTGATGACTCGAACGAGCATCTCGCTCTCCGCACTCTTTCCGGGGACGATGGGTGTGAACCCCTCCCGCGTCCGGGTCGCGCCCTCGCGGGTATCGAGGCGTAGACGCCCCTTGCGGTTCTCCTCGTCCGGTCCGTGGCAGTGGTAGCACTTATCCGAGAGAATCGGGCGGACCTCCCGATTGAAGTCGATCGGGCCGGACGGCGTTGCGAGGAGCAGAGGCCCGACGAGGAGCGCCAGTGCTGATGCGGAATTTCGGACTGCACGGACCCGCCCCGAAGGGGCGCGAGAGCGATCCATCAGGACGGTTAGGAATGCGGCCGGTTTGGTGGGAGCCGATTTCATGCGTGGACAAACTAGCCGGCTGCTGTTTCTGCCAAACCGCTGCATGCTCTCTCCTGAGAGAGGACCGGGGACTCACCGAGTCCGCCTCGCCTGTCGGTGCGCGCATGGCCGACCCGGTAGGCCAGCGCTTGATCACGGCGAAGCGTGTGAGCGGCGATCGGACAAGACTCCGCCGGAGCTGCGGCACGGGATCACCGGCCCCGACGGAGTCGCGAGTCTGTTTAGTACTTAACCGTCGCGGTCAGGTAGACGGTGCGCGGTGAGTCGACCGTATTGCTGCCGGGGGCGATGGCGGCCTGCACGAAGACAACGTCGGTCAGGTTCTCGCAGGTGAGGGCGAAATCCCAATTCTTCCGCCGGTAATTGAGACCTGCGTCCCAGCGGGTGGCACCGGGAAGCTGGTAGGTGTTCTCCGCGATGCCCCAGACCTCGGTTTGGTGGACCACGCCGGCGCGGACCGAAAAGCCAGTGGCGCGCTCGGCGACGAAGTCATACTTGGCGAAGGCCTGGATCTTGTGCTTGGGGATGCCGCGAAGTTCGCGTGGCGAGCGGCCATCGGACTTGAAGCCAGGGGCCTGCGTTTCCGTGTAGGCGTAGCCTCCGACGAGGGCGAGGTTACGGCGGAGGCTGCCGCTGAACTCGACCTCCCAGCCCTTGGCCATATTGCCGCTCTCGATGATGTTTTGGGAGCCGCCGGGAACGTTCACGATGTCGTTGCTCGTGTTGTTGCGGACGTTGTCGACCTGCACGATTTCGAAGTGGGCGACGTTGATGCCGAGTGCGCCGTCGAGCAGGCTCGCCTTGACGCCGAATTCGTCATTCGTCGTCAGCGGGGTGACCGTGCGGAGAATCTGGCGGGGATCGGTGAGCGGAATGTTCGGGAAGATCGCGACTTGGCGGCTGGCCGCGCCCGCCTCGCTGTAGACGGCGTAGGCGGACAGCCACGGCAGCGGCTTGAGCGTGAGTCCGTACATTGGGCTCTCGACGGTCGGGGTGGTCTTCACGTTGGTGTAGGCCCCGGTGAAGTTGTTGCGTGTCCACGAGGCCTTGCCTTGGTCACGGCGCAGGCCGCCGGTCAGTACCACGCGCTCGTTGAATCCGGTGAGTTGGGCGTTGGCAAAGTAGCCGAAGTTGCCGCCCTTGGAGGTGTTGTCGACCGTCTTCACCATTGGCGTGCGTAGGGGTACACCGTAGACGGGACTGCTGATGTTGATCGGCTCCATCTGTCCGCTTGTCGTGGTGCCTGCGCCGTCGGTGCGGCCTAGGTCGTAGCCGACGAGGATCGTGGCGCCGAGCTTGCCGTCCATCCACTTCGTGGTGCCGACGATGTCTCCCTGCGCCCGCAGGATCTGGCTCTCGGCGGTGCTGCGCGTCGCGTTACGCTCGTAGACGATCTCGCCATTGCTGTTGTACGCAAAGAAATTGGCGACGACGGAGCGGTAGTGGTTGGTCGAACTGTCGAAGTACGACACCGCTTGTCGGGCGGCGAAGACATCGTTGAACTGGTGGGTGATGGTCGTGAAGATGGAGTAGAGATCAGCGTAGAATCCCATTCCTGCTTCGCCGCTGGTGTTGAGCGACATCGGGGCCCACTGGCCCAAGGCGAAGCGCGGCGTCACGCCCGCGGGAACAACAACCGCCTGAGGCACGCTAATAGCGCTCGTCTGGCTGACGGTGTTCACCGGCGCGATGTACGGGGTACTGAAACCGCCCGGGGTCAGGCCGTCGAAGTACTCCAGATCGACCGAGATCTGGGTTTTGTTCGACACCTGCCAGAGGAAGGACGGGTACAGCGCCGTCTTGCGGAGCTTTTCATTGGCGCGGAAGCTGTCGGCGGTCAGTTGAACTGCATTGAGCCGGTAGGCCATGCTGGTGCCCGCGATCGGCCCCGTGGCGTCGATCGTTCCGCGGAGAAAACCGCGCGAGCCTACGGTTGCGGCGGCCACTACGGACTCCTTCATCTGGGGGCGCTTCGTGATGATGTTGACGTATCCGCCCGACTCCGACGAACCGGCGATCGAGGCTGACGGACCCTTGATGATCTCGATCCGATCCACATTGATCATGTCGGTCTCGAAGCCCGGGACGAGGAAGCCATTGCGGTAACGATTCGAGACGATGAAGCCGCGGATGACGCTGCCATCGCGGACGTTCTGGCGCTGGGTCACGCCTGGGGTGTAGCGCACCGCCTGCTCGTAGGAGAAGGCTGAGATGTCCTTCAGCAAGTTCTCGTTCAACACGCTGATCGTCTGCGGCACGTTTTCGGCCGGCGTGTTGAGGCGCGTGGCAGAGGCGAGATTTGACGAGCCGTAGGCGCGGGCGGGGTTCTCCTTCACCGTGAACACGTCCAAGGTGATCGTGGATTCTTCCTTGGGGGGCGGCGGAGCCTGCTGGGCGAACGCGAAGGGCGCTAAGGCGAGAATGGCAGCATACAGTGAGTAAGTGCGATGGGGGCTCTGGGGACGTTGTGGTTTCATGGGGATGGGTTAGAAACGGGGGCGGGGTGTGGCATCGCTCGGCGCGGATCGCTCGAACGGAGCCTGCGGGTAGCTGCGGACGGGGCGGAGTGGCGAGGCCGCGGTGCGACCTCAGGTTAGGTTTGCCGGGGGCGCAGCGCCAAACTCTGGGTAGAAATTGTCAACAATCGGGTCAAGGGAAATTGTTAACAAACGCCTATCTCTCCGTCGTGACGAGCCGTGGGAGGACCAACATTGTTGGCAAGAGCGGTGCGCTCCGAGCGGATCAGGGTGGTCGAGACTGGCGGCTTACGGGTTGGTTTTGGCGGCGCGCCGGGTGGCGAAGAACTGTGCGAGACGCTGGGTCGCATCGCCGCTGGAGAGGCAGCGCTGGGATGCGTCTGCTTCGATCTGGGCGTTTTCCGCGAGTGAGACCTCGCTGCACGTGGCGAGGATGGTCTTCGTCTCGCGAACGGCCGAGCGGCTGTTCGCGGCGACGGCGGTGGTGAAGGCGCGGACGCGGCCGGGGAGGTCGATGCTGGGCCCGGTCCAATCGACCAAGCCGATCCTGCTTGCCTCGTCGGGTTCGACGATTCGCGCAGTAAAGGCGAGCTCCTTGGCCCGTGCGAGTCCGATGCGTCGGGCGAGGCGGTAGCAGCCACCCCAGCCGGTTACGAGGCCGAGCTTGGCCTCCGTCTGGCCGAAGCGGGCGGTCTCTGACGCGAAGATGAGATCGCATGCCATGGCCAGCTCCAGTCCTCCACCGAGAGCGTAGCCCTCGACAAGTGCCACCACCGGCAGCGGAAGCGCCTCGAGCCGGTTCATGAGCTGGTGGCCGCGGTGAACCCACGCGCCCACGGTATCGGCGGTGATGGTTTCCATCACGTTGAGGTTCGCGCCGGCGCAGAAAAATTTCGGCGAGTGGCTGCGAAGCACGACTGCGACCAACGTGGCGGCGCGCGACTCGATTTCGGCGCAGGCGGCGTCGAGTTCTTCGATCACGCGGTAGTCCAGGGTGGGAGGTTTTCCCTCCGGAGCGCTCAAGGCGAGATGCGCGATGGCTTCGACGTAGCTGAGGGTGACCTCGGTTCGCATGAAAGGGTCGGTTTGACTCCGCGGAGGCGGAGCCAGAACAGACGGCATGTCAAACGTATTGTTGACAAAATACAATCACCCTTTGCTATTCACCGTTCAATGCATCCTTCCGAGTCGGCGCTCAGTGGCATCCGGGTTCTGGATTTTACCCATGTCTATCAGGGTCCTGTGGGTACCCAGATCCTCGCTGACTACGGTGCCGACGTCATTAAGGTCGAACGACCCGGCGCGGGTGACTGGAGTCGCCGCTGGGGCCCGTTCGTTCACGGCGTGAGCCTGCCCTTCGCTGGCTTGAACCGGAACAAGCGGAGCGTGGCGATCGACGTGAAGAGCCCGCTCGGTCGCCGGGCTGTGTACGACCTCGTGGCGAAGGCGGACGTGGTGGTGCACAACTTCCGCGCCGGTGTGATGGAGAAGCTGGGCTTTGGCTATGACGAGCTGGCGAGAATCAACCCGCGCTTGGTCTACGCGTGGTCGGGTGGCTGGGGGGATCGCGGACCATCGGCGGACCGTGCGCGGGGTGGGCATGACTTGATGGCGAGGGCCGAGGCCGGCTGGTTTGTTCAGCCGGACCGCGCGAAACCCCCGATCCCGGCTGGCATCTCGGCCGACTACGCCGCTGGGCTGATGCTGATGCAGGGAATCCTGATGGCCTTGCTCGCCCGCGTGCGGACGGGCCGCGGGCAGCGTGTCACGACCGATCTGCTGAGCGTCGCGTTCCACGCGCACTCGTGGGAGGGGCCCGCGGAGATGAATGCCGAGCGGGTCACCGAAGTCTCCGGGGTGATCGCCAACGAGAGCATCATCGACAAGTCGTTCGCGACCAGCGACGGCTACATCGAGATTTCACCCGTCTTTAGTGAAAACGCGCTGCGCGACATTTCGGTGGCGCTGGGCCTCGGGGACCTCTCCACGGACGCGCGCTTCGTCACGTTCGAACGCCAGGCCGAGAACCGTGTGACGTTGAACACGCTGCTGGCGGAGCGGTTGCGAGCGAAGACGACCTCCGAGTGGTTGGTGGAGCTCGAGGCCAAGGGAGTTCTCTGCGCCCGCATCAACACCATCGCGGAGGCGGCGCTCGATCCGCAAATCGAGGCAAATCAGATGGTGGTCGAGATGGAGCATCCATCCGCTGGTCACTTTCGATTGCTCGGCACGCCGGTGCGGCTCTACGGGACGCCACCGCAGCCGCGCGTGTTTGCGCCCGAACTGGGGCGGCATAGTCGGGAAGTCCTGCTCGAGTGCGGTTACTCCGTTGAGCAGGTGACGGATCTCGAGGCTCAAGGCGTTGTCCACACCGCTCCGGCTGCCGCGGCTCCAGCTGCCTCGTGAAGAGGCCCGCCAGAGGAAAGTGTCGCTTTGACGCGTGTATCGATGAAATCGATACTTTGGGGCGGTCAGACGATATGGCTTTTCAGTGCCTCGAGCGCCTCCCACTCGCGCCCCCCGTGCATCGCCCGCACGATGCTCGCGTGTTCGTGATAGCTCTCCATCAGGTCACGGTGCCGTGAGTAGCGCAGGAACATCCGGAGCATGATCGGGAGCCACAGGTCCACGAGACTTCCCTTGTCCGCAGTCTCCACGAGCAGTCGGTGAAAGGCCATGTCGAGTTCCACCACCTGCGCAAGATCGCTGCCGCCGCAGGCCTCCCGGTAGAGCGCGAGATTGTCGTCGAGCCGTCGGAGGAGTGAGGGATCCCTCGTCTCGAACCAGGCGGTGACCGCGGATGCCTCGATCTCGCGTCGGAGGTGTACAATTACGTTTCGCTTGAAGCCGGAAGGTTCGGCGGCGACGCGGACCCCGACGTTGGGCTTCGCGACGAGAAGGCCTTCCTTGGTCAGGTGCAGCAGCGCATCCCGGATGGGGCCGCGGCTGATTCCGAACTCAAGCGCCAGTGATTGCTCGCGCAGCGGCGTTCCGGGCAGAAGCTGTCCAGAGAGAATCCTTCGTCGGAGGTGCGACGCGACCTGTTCCTGCAGGTTGGAGGCCAGCTTCATCAGAGGGGAGAGGGCAAGCTTCAGGGACAGAGAAGGCAATCCCGTTTGTCGTCATTGATTGTTGACAAATGACAATAAGGGCAAATTGTCTGCCAACAGCGGTGGCTTTGCTCTGCGTCTGGTCGTACTTCGTGAGGAGTCGCCGTCTTACACCCCGTCACGCGTTCGCCATGTCCATCCCGTCTCACCCGCGTTCGTCTCTCCCGGTTTCGCGGCGCGCGTTTCTCCAGCGAGCCGGACTCTCGGTGGCGGCGGTGGCCGCCGGCTCCTCCTCGCTCGGCGCGGCGGGTACGGAGGAGTTCGCTCTTCGATACGCCGTCGCCTCCAGCCTTTACGGTGGCTTGTCATTGGATGAGATACTTCCAGAGGTGCGCAAGCAGGGTTCCTCCGCTATTGATCTTTGGCCGCGGCGACATGGCACGCAGCGGGAAGAAGCGGATGCTTGGGGGCGCGAGCGGCTCTCGCGGACCCTCGCCCTTCACGGGGTCCAGTTGGCGCTGACGACGCGATTCGACCTTGGGCCGTTCGCGTTGGAGCAGGAAATCGGCTTCGTCGCCTCCCATGGGGGGCGATTGATCGTGACGGCAGCGAAGGGCGAGACCGGGCTGAAGGGGTCGGCCCTCAAGGAGGCGGTGCGGCGCTTCGTTGAGGCGATGCGACCGACGCTGGACCGAGCGGGTGCAGCCGGCGTGGAGATCGCGATCGAGAACCACAGCAACACGCTCGTGAACCCGGCTGAATCAATTCTTTGGCTGCGGGACTTTTCCCATGGATTGCCTCTTGGGATTGCGCTCGCGCCGTACCATTTGCCGCCGGACCCTGCGCTCCTCGCGGGGCTGATTCGCGATCTTGGTGATCGTCTGCTGCTCTTCTACGCGTGGGAGTACGGTCGCGGCTGCATGAAGCCAATGCCTCTGGAAGAGGAGTTGATGCAGCTGCCTGGTCGCGGCCTCTTTGACTGGGCACCGCCGCTGCGGGCCCTCCGCGACATTCGCTTCGCGGGCTGGACGGAGATCTTCATGCATCCGACGCCGCGCGGCCGACCGATTCTAGAGACGGCTGGGCAGGTGACTGCTGAGATCAACCGTGCGCGCGAGCACTTGGAGAAGGTGCTGGTCGGCTTGCCGCGATGAACGCCATGCTGGCCCTAAGTTTTTTGCGGAGGTGTGGGGCGGTGCTCACGGTCCTCGGATTCGGACTAGTGTCGGGAGTGGTCGTGCGCGCTGCGCCAGTCGTAGCAGGTTTCGAGCGATTTCATCGTGGGAAAGCTGACGCCTTGGCTCGTACGGAGGGCGGATTGCTGCTGCTCAGTGAATTGAACTGCGTCGCGTGTCATCAGCTCCCCGGTGGCGACGGGTTGACCAGTCGACCGCGTCTGTCGCTTAGCGAGGCTGGGTCACGTTTATCCTTGGACTCGCTCGCCGCCTTCATCGCGGATCCGCATCGGGTGAAGCCAGGAACGTTGATGCCGCAGGTGGCTCTGGCTCCCGGCGAGGCAGAGGCACTCGCAGCATATCTGGGATCACTCGCGAGTCCGCAGATCGACCCTGCATCGATCGCCGGTTCGGTGGAATCTGGTCGCGGCCTGTATCACGCGGTGGGATGTGTGGCCTGTCATGCGGCGGACACATCGTTGACGCCTCCGTCGGCGGCCGGCGGGGCCGCCGTCTCTCAACCTTCTGCGGTGGTGCCGCTGGGTTTGGCCGCGCAATATGACCGCTCGGCCCTCGTGCGCTTCTTGATGGATCCTCTCAGCGTTCGTCCCGCGGGGCGTATGCCAGATAGCCACCTGACCCTCGCGGAAGCGATCGACATCGCGGCCTATCTTCAGCGGGCCTCTAGCCCGGCTTCAGCGGGAGAGGTAGAGGCCGCCGCGTCGCCCTTGATTAAGGAGGGCCGGCGCCTGTTCGCTGCCCGTGGGTGTGTGGCCTGTCACGTGGCCGACGACACAGACGTGGCGATTCCGGTGTCCGCACGAGTGGTACCTGCCATCAGTGGTCTTGCTGGTTCCGCGGTCGGCGGGTGCCTCGCGGAGACTCGATCTGCTCCGGCTCCTGACTTCCAGCTCGATGCCGTGCAACGCGGGGCGTTGGTTGCGGCACTGCAGCGCCTTCAGGAGGATTCAGCGTTCGCGCATCCGGAGCCCGAGCGAGACGTCGAGCGTTTTCTCGCGCGAATGAACTGTTACGCGTGCCACTCGCGTGATGGACGTGGCGGAGTCGAGCCCTCGCTACGTCACTTTTTCGGCCTCAGTGACTCCAGCGCTCACTCGATTGGTGAGCTTGGCAATCTTCCTCCAGCGCTCGACCACACGGGTCGTAAGCTTACCCGATCGTGGTTGGCCAAGCTGCTCTGGGAGGGTGGGGGCGAAGTCCGGCCCTACCAGATCGCGCGCATGCCTGCGTTTGGTCAGGCCGTGTGCGAGTCCGTGCTCGAGCGCTGGGAGGAGGCGGATCGCAGGACAACGCCGGTCGCGATCGATGTCAGTGGTCAAAAGTTGCACCAGCGCTCGGCCTACGGTCGTAGTCTGATGGGGACGCAGGATGGTGGGCTGGGCTGCATCACCTGTCATGGCCTGCGCGATCGCCCTGCGACCGGCGTTTCGGCAGTACCTCTGGACCACACCGCCCAGCGGCTGCGGCCAGAATATTTCAAGGAGTTGCTCCTTGATCCGCAGTCCGTGCAGCCTGGTACGTTGATGCCGCCGATGTTCATGGGGCGGGCCAAGGCCGACCAGGAGATTGAACAAATCTGGACCTACCTGAAGGAAGTCGACCAGCAGCTTTTGCCGGAGGGTCTCCTGCGCACGGGCGAGTACGAACTCAGGCCTGAGGCGGTCGGGCAGACCCTCGTGTTTCGCACCTTCCTTCAGGCGGCCGGGCTCGAGGCGGTCGCGGTGGGAAGCCCGACGGGTCGGCACGCCGCGTTTGACGCTCGGGAAGTGCGGTGGGCGCTGACGTGGCGGGGGCGGTTCCTTGATGCCTTGACCACGTGGGAGGAGCGCGCGATGACGCCGGCGAAGGCGCTCGGTGAGAACGTTACGGAGCTGCCCGCTTGGACGTCTTTTATGCGGGATGGTTCGGGCGCTTCCGAGGCTGCCATAAAGTATCGGTATAGAGGATATACGATCGGGCCAGACGGCGTTCCCACATTTCGCTACGAGGTTGAGGCGTTGCGGGTTGAGGATACGCTGCGGCCTGATGAAAAAGGTGACGGCTACCGAAGGACAGTAGTGGTGCGCGGTGGCGGCGCCGGTTGGGTCTTCCGCGGGATGTCGCCCGGCTCGCAGCCGCGTCCCGTTTCGTTCGACGCGGCGGGCGAGGCTGTCCTCGAGGAATTGCTGCCATGATTCACTTTTCCCTGATTTTCGTTCCGCGAAAGACGAAGGGTTTCGCGCCGGCGGTACGCACCGTTCTGCTGGCTTGGTGGAGTTTGCTCTTGATCAACGGGCCGGTGCTTCCCCTGTCCGGCGCGGGCGTCGAGAAGCCGCGGGGTGTCTACGAGCTTGAACCTTACGCGCTCCCGACGGAGAGCAAGTTCGAGGTGAGTGGGATCGCGACGCTGCCGGATGGTCGTGCCGCGCTCACGCTGCGTAAGGGCGAGGTTTGGATCCTCGAGAACCCGCTCGAAGATCCATCCCGTGCACGTTTCCGGCGATTCGCGAGCGGGCTGCATGAACCGCTGGGGTTGGCGTGGCACGATGGCGCCCTTTACACCGCCCAGCGCAGCGAAATCACGCGGATGGAGGATCGCAATGGCGATGGCGTGGCGGATGCCTACGAGACCGCGGCGAAAGGTTGGGGCCTGTCCGGAAACTACCACGAGTATGCCTACGGGCCAGTGTTTGATCACGCGGGCAATCTTTGGGTGACGCTCAATGTCACGATTGGCTCGCCAGCGAAGATTTCCGGGCACCGCGCCGGGCCGCCGCTGTGGCGTGGATGGGCGATGCGTCAGGCCCCTGGTGGAGAGCTCCTGCCCGTAGCAGCCGGCCTTCGTTCGCCCTTCGGGTTGGGTACCAATTTGGAAGGTGATGTCTTTGCCACCGATCAGCAGGGTAACTGGTGGGGAACGTGCCCGCTCGTCCATCTCCGGCCGGGAAAGTTTTACGGTCACGGCGACTCCATCCCCGACATGCGGCGCCCGGAGTCGCCGGTCCAAGATCCCGGAACGTTGCCGGCTGGACTGACGGTGGTTGAGGCAGCGGAGCGGATCCCTGGTTTCGCCCTTCCCGCCGTGTGGTTTCCATACGTGAAGATGGGCCAGAGCACCACGGGGATTGTGTGTGACCGTACCGGCGGTGCCTTCGGTCCGTTCGCCGGTCAGCTCTTCATCGGCGACTTCACCCTGGCGCAGGTAAACCGAGTTTTTCTCGAGAAAGTCGACGGCGAGTACCAGGGCGCCTGCTTTCCCTTCATGGACCGGCTGCAATCGGCGGTACTCCAGATGGCGTTTCTCTCGGATGGCTCCATGATTGTCGGCGAGTCCAACCGCGGCTGGAATTCGCTCGGCTCGCGTTCGTTCGGGTTGGAGCGGATCCGCTGGACGGGGACGACTCCCTTCGAGATCCAGACCATGGAGGCCACGCCTGACGGCTTCCGCCTGACCTTCACGGAGCCGCTGGAGGCGGGCGTGACGCCTGAGCCCACTCAGTTCGTGATTAACGGCTACACCTACCTCTATCAGCAGGCCTACGGAAGTCCGGAGACGGACACGCTGCCGGTTAAGGTCGAGCAGGTGACGGTGAGCGACGATCGACGACGCGTGACGCTCCGTTGCGTCGGACTTCGGGCCGGCTATGTGCACGAGCTTGCGTTGGGGGCCTTGCGCTCCGCGACCGGGCAGGCGCTTCGATACAATCGGGCCTACTACACCCTGAACCGAATTCCTACGCGTTGAGAGAATCCTGGCTCGGTCCTACTTCGTCCGGCCCGCACGGATCCAGGTTCTGAATCGGCTGCTGGCGGTGCGGCAGGGGGCGTCCTCGGGGTGCCTCCATTTACGAGCGCTATTCCCGCGCGCCTCGGGGGTGTCTGGTTCGCGTCTGCGTGTTTGGGGAAGCGAGCCGCTGCAAAAATCCTCGCACGCAGAGGCCCAAGGGGTTTAATGTTTACTGTATTGCCCTATGAACTTCGAAACGCTCCAGCTCCACGCCGGTCAAGAGGTTGACCCGGTCACGCAATCACGCGCGGTTCCGCTCTACCAGACGACCGCCTACCAGTTCAAAGACTCCGCCCATGGGGCGCGGCTCTTTGCGCTCAAGGAATTCGGGAACATCTACACGCGGTTGATGAACCCGACGACCGATGTGTTCGAGAAGCGGATCGCTGCGCTGGAGGGTGGCGTGGCGGCGCTGGCGACATCGTCGGGGCACTCCGCGCAATTCATCGCGCTGAACAACATCTGCTCCGTCGGCGACAACTTCGTCACCACGTCGCACCTCTACGGCGGCTCGTACAACCAGTTCAAGAATGCGTTCCGCAATCTTGGGGTGGAGGCCCGGTTTGCCGATGGCGTGAACGTCGCGAGCTTCGAGCGCCTGATCGACGCGAAGACGAAGGCGATCTACCTGGAGACGATCGGAAACCCAGGGCTGAGCGTTCCGGATTTCGCGGCGTTCGCGGCGCTGGCGAAGAAGCATGATCTCCCGATCATCGTCGACAACACCTTCGGTGCCGGCGGCGCGATCTGCCAGCCGCTGCGGCACGGCGCGCACATCATCGTCGCGTCCGCGACCAAGTGGATCGGCGGCCATGGCACCACGATGGGCGGCGTGATCGTCGATGGTGGCACGTTCAACTGGGGTAACGGCAAGTACCCGCAGTTCACGGAGCCTTCGCCGAGCTACCACGGCTTTGTGCTGAACAGCGTGTTCGGGGTCGGCGGCCCGTTCGGCAACATCCAGTTCATCATCCGCTGCCGCGTCGAGGGCCTGCGCGATTGGGGTCCGTGCCAGAGTCCCTTCAATTCCTTCATGCTGCTGCAGGGTATCGAGACGCTTTCGCTGCGCGTGGAACGCACCTGCGAGAATGCACTCGCTCTGGCCCGTTGGCTGGCGACTCATCCGGAGGTGGCTTCCGTGAATTACCCAGGCCTTGAGACTCATTCGTCCCATGCCACGGCGAAGAAGTACCTGACGCGCGGCTTCGGCGGCGTGCTGTCGTTCGAGCTGAAGGGCGACCGCGCCCGCGCGGAGGCGTTCGTCAACCGCCTCAAGCTGATCTCCCACCTCGCGAACGTGGGCGACGCGAAGACGCTCATCATTCATCCGGCCTCGACGACGCATTCGCAGCTGTCGCCGGCGGAGCAGTTGACCACCGGCGTCGCGCCGGGCGGCCTCCGTATTTCGCTCGGCATCGAGCACATCGAGGACATCAAGGCGGACATCACGCAGGCGCTCGGCGCCTGAGGATCGCGATTACGAATCGACCGCGTGGGCAGAATGCTCACGCGGTGGTTCCATCCGATCACCGCACGGTCTGAGCCGGGGCGGCCTCGCCATACTCGGCGAGCTCCAGCAGCACACCGTCGGGATCGAGGAAGTAGAGCAGGCGCTTGTCACCACTCGCGAACCGCACGACGCCGGCGGGTACCTTGACCGGATCGCTGAGCAGCGTGACGTTCGCCGCGCGGAGTCGCTGGGCGAAGGCGGCGATGTCGGACACCCGGAACGCGAGATGGCGCAGGCCGAGGGTGTTGGCGATGGAGTTGGCGGGAATCGCGATCCCCGTGGGCGCGACGTACTGCAGCAGCTCGATGCGGACCCGCCCGTCCGGTGCCTCCACGAAGGCGACGCGGCCTTTCACCCCCGGAAGCCGGACGATCTCCTCGATCCAGGCGCCCTCCATGGTGACGTCCTGCGTCTTCCGCAGTCCGAGCACGTCCGTGTAGAAGGCGACCGAGCGGTCGAGGTCGGCGACAACAAGGTTGATGTGGTCGATGCCGTGAATCATGTGCGCAGATGACCAGACTGCGGCGGGGGGAGGCGGAGCGTCAAGCGACCGCGACCGATCCTGGGTACGCTTTTGACCTCCAGAGCGCACCGCCCATGCCCTGACAAACTGAAGCGCGCGGGCGTGGTGCGTTCCCGCGCGCTCCGACGATAGTCTTATTCCACGTCGGCCCAGGCGCGGCCGTCTTTGTAGTGCAGAGTGAGCTTGGAGATCTTCAGCAAATCGAATTTCTCCCACTCGATGCTGTTGCCGTCCTTGTCCACGACCTTCAGGTCCCACAGCGCCGCGGTCTCGGTTCGATCGAACGTGATGTGAACCTCGGCTCCGGCCGGCAGCGTGTCCCGGCCGAGGATATCCTCCTCCCAGTCCTTGCTCTCGTGCGGTGAGACGTAGACCTCGTGGATTTCGACGTCGGTCGCGTTCACGAGGGTGAAGTCCTGCTTGCCGGCAGCAAAGAGCTGCGCGACCGCGAGGAACAGGGCGGTCGAAACCGCGAAGACGCGCAGGACGCGCGTGTTGGGTGTTGTCGTGTTCATGGGGGTGGGGGGAAGTGGAGCGGCGTTCGTCAGCGCGCCAGTGACGGGGTGGATTTGGCCGGGGATTCGATCGCTTGATAGACGAGATTCCGGAAGAGTTCGACGACCTCTCCCTTGGTCGTGGGCTGGACCTGTCGGTAAAGGATGAAGACCATCCGCTCCGTCGGATCGACCCAGTACGACGTGGCGAAGGCGCCGCCCCAGGAGAAGGTGCCGCGCGAGGACGGTGTGCGGCGTTCGCTTCGCTCCGAGACGATGCCGAAGCCCAGCCCGAAGTCGTCGCCGGCGGAATTGAACCCGAGCGTTCCGATCTGGTGCTGGGTCATGAGGCGCACGCTGGAAGCGCTCAGGATGCGGTGGCCGTTGAGCGTGCCTCCATTGAGCAGCATCTGCAGGAATGCGCCGTAGTCCGAGATGGTCGAGGAAAGCCCGGCGCCGCCGGAGAAGTAGGTGTGATCCTCCAAAGGATAGTTTGGAGCGATCGTCTGGTCGCCGAGGACTTGCCCGGGGTGCTTCTCGAGTTTGCCCGCCGACGTCTCCCGGTAGAGTTGGACCAGGCGGCCGGCCTTGGCGTCGGGCACGCGGAAGTAGGTGTCGTTCATGCCGAGAGGCTGGAAGATCCGCTCCCGGAAGAACGCGTCGAGGGACTGTCCCGAGATCTGTTCGACGAGGCAGCCGAGCAGATCGGTGTTGAGTCCGTAGGTCCACCGTTCCCCGGGTTGATGCATCAGGGGGATGGCCGCGAGTCGGTTCATGGCGGCAAGCAGATCGTCGCCGTGCACCCCGAGGCCGGCTGGGATGTTCGCCTTGCCGTAGAGGGTGGTGGCCTCGCGTGACCCGATGACCGCGTAGCCGAGGCCCGAGGTGTGGGTCAGCAGATCGCGGATCGTGATGTCGCGTTTCGCCGGCACGGTGGTGGTGGTGGTACCATCGGCCGCGTTGAACGAAGCGAGTACCTGTTGCTTGCGATACGCCGGGAGGTACTTGGAGACCGGATCATCGAGGAGCAGTCGGCCATCCTCCATGAGCATCATGATCGCCACGCTGGTTACGGCCTTGGTTTGCGAGGCGATGCGGAAAATCGCGTCCGTTTGGAGAGGCTTGCGGGCCTCCACGTCGTCGTAGCCGGCGGCGCGGAAGAACGCGACGTGGCCATCGCGAATCACGAGCGCCACGCAGCCCGGAATCCAGCCGCGCTGCACCCAGTCATTCATACTCTTCTCAAGGCGGGCGAGACGATCGACGGAGAAACCTGCTTGAACGGACGCCTCGCGTGGCGTCGTCGTCGCTGAGGCTTGCGGCGTGGTCGAGACCGCGGCGCTCAGGACGACGAGAGCGGTGAAGCAGCGCAGGCGTCGGAACGAGGAGCGGACGGACGATGAGCGGTTCATGAAGGCGAGAAACCACGCCAACTGTCAAAAAATTGTAAGGCGGGGTGGGCTGAAGAAGGGCAGGGGGGCGATGCGATCGGAAGCAGCGGTGCTCGGGGCCGCGGTGGAAGCTCAGTCGAGCTCCGCGTGACGGCTTTCTTTGAGATAGATCGCACCGATCACCGTCGTCAGGGCTGCGACGGCGATGGGATAGGCGAGGCCCGCGTAGGGATTGCCGAACTTGGCCACCAAGCTGGTCGCGATGAATGGCGTGAGTCCGCCGAAGATGCCGTTGCCGACGTGGTAGGGAAGGGACATCGACGTGTAGCGGATCCGGGTGGGGAAGATCTCGACGAGGAAGGCGGCGATTGGGCCGTAGGTCATCGCGGCAAGGATCACCAGGGTGAACAGCAGCGCGACGATCATGACGTGGTTGATCGGGTTGGCGAAGTGCTGCAGGCCGGCGAA